>DASQZF010000191.1:0-47373 GCA_035638835.1 Allosphingosinicella sp.
TCCCGGACTTGATCCGGGATCCATGAAGACCGTTCTGCGCGATTTCCCACTGGCGACGTTCATGGATCCCGGCTTTTGTCGGGATGACGAAGGCTCTAAGGCTCGAAGCCGAGCCGTTCGACCCAGGGCGCCAGGATCGAAAGCGCCGGCGCAAGCCGGCTTTCGTAGCGACGCCACCCGCCGCCGCCGTCATACAGCCCCTGCCGCACCTGAGTCGCGCTGGCCGTCCTCACCCCGCGGGTCCGGGCGGTGCGGTCGAAGGCGTGGAAATCGTCCGTCCATCCGAGCCCCACGAATTCCGCCATGGCCCGCACCGTCGGCTCGAAATCCGCCACCAGACGGTGATACCAGACCTCGTGCACGGTCAGGGGCAGCCGCTGCCGGCACAATTCGATCAGCTTCATCAGGGCGTCGTAATGGCGTGCCGTCTCCTCCAGATCGCTGAAGGCGAAGGCTGCCGGGCTCGGAGTGAAATTGATCCGGTAGCAGCTCAACGCCACGTCGCGCGGGTCGCGGCGCATGACGAGAATCCGGGCATCGGGGAACAGCCGGGCGATTATCGGAAGCTTGATCCCGTTGAACGGGTTCATGTCGACGAAGACCCGGCCGGCGACATCGCCCGCCATGGCCTGGACCCGGCCCCAGTAACGCGCACGCAGGTCCCCGATAAGTGCCGGGTCCAGCCTATCCAGGTCCGGCATGGAGCCGTCGTTCCGGACCAGTACTTCGTCGGTGTCGCCCAGCGTATCGCGCTCCTCTAGAGCGACGACCCCAGGTGCGCTCGCCAGGATGTTCTCGACCAATGTCGTGCCCGACCGCGGATAGCCGAGCAGGAAGACGTGGACTGCGGCGGCCCCGTCGACCGGGGGTGCCGGGGCCGGCTTCGCCAGAGGCGGCGAACGCTCGACCTGCGCGGCGATCGCCTCGATGAAGGCGCGATGGGAGGGCCGACCCGGCCCTGGGCCCAGCAAGGCCGAGTAAGCCGCGCGGAAATTGGACTGTGCCTGGTCGTAGGCGTCGAACGCCTCGCCGCGGCGGTCCTGCCGATCACGGGCGTCACCCAGCAGGGTAAGGGCGCGGGTCCGGTCGTCGCCGTCGAGCCCGGACGCCAGAAGGGCTTCGAGGCGCGCCGCAGCCGGCTCTCCGTCGCGAGCCTCGATTTCCATCGTGGCGAGCGCGAAGGTGGCCGCCGGATTCTTCGGGTCGATGGCGAGCGCGCGCTCGGCCTGGCTCAGCGCGACGGCCCGATCGCCTCGCCTGGCCGCGATGTCCGCCAGCTTGCCGAGCGCGGGCGCCAGACCGGGGTCCAGCGCAAGCGCTCGCGAATAGCTTTCCACCGCTTCTGGCTCGGAACGCAGGGCCTCAAGCGTATAGCCGCGCTCCAGCCAGGCGGCGGAATGCCGGGGCTCCGCCGCCACCACCCGGTCGAGCACGGCCAAAGCCTCGTCGAACCTGTTCTCCTTGCGAAGGACGGCGCCGATCGAGCCCAGAATCATGACGTCTCCGGGGACGAGGGCGAGCGCCTCCCGCAACAGCCGGTGGGCGCCCGCGAAATCCCCGGCTTCCTCGCGGCGCCAGGCGGCGAGGTTGAATATCATCGGGTCCGACTGGCCCGCCGCCAGAGCGACCTCGGCCACCGTCGCGGCGCGCACGATATCGCCTTGAGCGAGTGCTTCCTCGATCCGCGCCCGCCTCGCGGGGTCGAGGGCCTTGGCCGGCTTCGGCTTTTTGATTCGGTTCGACATGATCGAGCAGACATCTCTATCCTTCGGAGCGGGATGAGCCAGAGGGAATTGCAGGGCCTTGCCCACTCCGGGCCAAGGCATTTGCCCGCCTGCGCCGACTGGGATAAATGTCGGCCATGGATCAAGCCGAGCTCCAGCGCACGCTGGCCGAAGCCAAGCAGGCGCGCCAGGCCGGCCGCACCGGAGAAGCTGCCCGATTGCTTCGGGACGCGCTCGCCCGTTCGGGCGAGCAGCCCATGGCCCTGAACGCGCTCGGCTTCACCCTGCTGGCCGAGGGCAAGCATGGCGAAGCCGTCGCGATCTTCCGCCGAGCGATCGCCGCCGACCCCCGATCGCCCGAGCTGTGGTTGAACCTCGCCAAGGCCTTTCGCGACCAATCCGACGATTCCGGCGAGCGGCAGGCCCTCGAGGGCGCTCTGGCCATCGACCAGCGCTACTTCATGGCGCTCGTCCGGCTTGCCGAATTGTTCGAGCGCATCGGCGACCCGGCTTCCGCGGCGGAGCGATGGTCGGGCGTGATCGCGATGGCGTCGCTGATGGACGAGCGGCCTCCCGGCCTCGATCCGATGCTGGAGCACGCCCGGGACTTCGTCGCCGGCCAGCGCGCCGGGTTCGCGGCGGCGATCGACATGGGCTTGGCCGAGACTCGCGAAGCCCTCGCCTCCGAGGAACGGCGCCGGTTCGACGCCTGCATCGACCATGTCCTGGGACGGCGCCAGATCTACGCCAATCAGTGCGCCGGAATGCACTTCCCGTTCCTGCCGGCCGACGAATTCTTCGATCGAAGCCACTTTCCGTGGCTCGAGCGGATCGAGTCCAGGACGGACGTCATCCGCGGCGAGCTCGAAGCGATGCTCGCCGAGGAGGAGATCCCGCTTCGCCCCTATGTCGCGATGGAGCCCGGCACCCCCGCGAACAAATGGTCGCCGCTCGACCACAAGCTCGATTGGGGCGCCGTCCACCTGTGGAAGGACGGCCGCCGCGACGAAGCGGTCTGCGCCCGAGCGCCGCAGACGGCGGCGGCGGTCGAGGCGCTACCGCTGTCCGACCTGCCGGGGCGCACGCCCACGGTCTTCTTCTCCCTGCTCAAGCCCGGGACGCATCTGCCGGCGCATACCGGCGTCAGCAACGTTCGGACCATCATCCATCTTCCGCTAATCGTCCCGCCCGGCTGCGGCTTCCGGGTCGGAGGCGAGACTCGCGAGTGGGAGGTCGGGCGCGCCTGGGCGTTCGACGACACGATCGAGCACGAGGCCTGGAACCGCTCCGACCGGGTGAGGGCGATCCTGATCTTCGACGTCTGGAACCCCTATATCACCGAGGGCGAACGGGACCTGCTTCGCCGCTTCTACGAAGTCGCGGCCAAGGCCGACCGAAGCGGCGAATCGGGAATCGGGATCAGCGACTGAGGGCTTTCGCTTCGAGCGGGACGGTCGCCGATCCGCCGCCCGCCGCTTCCACCCACTGCCGGGCCCGATCGAGCTCCCCGGCGAGCGGCCCTTCGAGCTCCGCCCGCCGCGCCAGGCGCGCCGCGTTGTCGAACGGCTGCTGCGGATTCTTGGAATAAGTGGCGAAAAGCGGACCGCTCACGGTCTCGTCGATCCCGGCCTCGCTCATCGGCACTCCGAGATGCGCCGAGGCCGCGCGAAGCACCCGGCGCGGATCGGCGAAGAATATCTCCGCGTCGAGCGTCCGGGCGTTGGGCAGCAGGTCGATCGCACCGGTGAAGGCGCGGATCTGGGCGAGCCACAATGCGGCGCAGAGCTCGGCGTCGGACAGGCTCGAAAGGTCGCCGAGATAGGCGGCGAGGTGGCCCGTCACCGCCCGGAGCCATTGGCGATGATTGTCGCTTCGGAGGATCGCCAGCGCATAGTCCCTTAGCGTGGCGTAGAGGAGGATCGCCTTCGCTTCGGGATCCAGCGCCGCGAGAGCGGGCAGCAGGAAATTGACGGGCACGTTCGCCTTGACGATCGTCGGCAGGTCGTCCCGATAGCGTTTGGAGAGCATCGCGGCGGTCAGAGCGAGCCCGTCCGGGTCCGGGGAAAGCGCCAGCTGACGAAGCGCGAGCGGCTCGCGCAGGACCAGGTTTGCCTCGGGCCGGTCGAGGGCGCGGGCGAGCAGGGTCGAGCCGCAATGGGCGACGTGGAAGATCCAGCCGGTCGCGGCGGGCCTGCGGGCCGGGTCGACGAGGGCTCCAGCCGGGACCTTCAGCGTCCGGTTGGCGGCGGGCGTGATCCGGGCGTCGAGGAAAATGGAGCGGTGATAGGCCTCCCGGTCCATCGGCATGAAGACTGCAGCCCCGTCTTGGAGGGCCGCCCCGCCTTCGAAGGAGTGGAGATAATGGTCGGGCGAGGCGAACAGATCGTCGAGCGTAAGGGACATCAACTGGGCTATAGCTCGGACCGGCCGCATCGGCTATCCGGGGGCTTCGCCATGCCGAAGATTCAACTGCCCGAGCCGGGCCGTCCCCAGGTGCTGATCGAAGCCGATGCCGAGGGCGAGGGCTCGATCCTCGACCTCGATCCCGCCCGGATCGTCGCGCTGTACAAGGCCCATGGAGCGCTGCTCCTGCGCGGCTTCGGGGCCGACGTCGCGCAGTTCAATGCCTTCGCCCGGACATTCTGCTCGACCTCCGTCTTCAACGAAAGCCCGGGCCGCCAACCGCTCGACCCCGCCAACAACATCCACACGGTCGACGGCGGAACGGGGCCCTTCGCGCTCCACCCCGAGCTGTCGCGAGAGCCGTGGAAGCCGGACGCGGCGTTCTTCGCCTGCCTGTCGGCGCCGAGCCGGGGCGGAGCGACGACGATCTGCGACGGGATCGAGCTGGTCCGCGCCCTGCCCGAAGAGGTTCGCCGGGGCCTGGAGGGACGGCGGCTCCTCTACGTCAAGCCGACCTGGCCGGCGCTTCTCGAATATTGGCTCGGCACTCCCGATCCGAGCGACGCCCAGCTCGCCGAGCCGCCGCCCTCCTGCCCCTATCGCTTCCGCCGCTATGGCGACGAGGTGGTCAGGTTCTTCACCCGCCCGGCCCTTCATCGTCCGATGTTCGCCGACGCTCCGGCCTTCGGCAACTTCCTGCTGTTCGCCCGGTTCAACAACGGGCGTCCCGACCACCCGCTGCTCGACGACGGGCGCCAGGTGCCGGAAGCCTGGCTTCAGGCGATCAAGGCGGCCGGGGACCGGCTGATGGTGGAGGTCGCCTGGCGGCCCGGCGACGTCCTGATGCTCGACAACAGCCGATTCATGCACGGCCGGACCGCGATCCTCGACTCCGGTGAAAGGCTGATCGCGACCTTCTTCGGCTATCTCAGCTTCGCGGTGCCGGATCCGGAGGAGCCGGACGATCCGCCCTGGCGGCGGGCGGACTTCCTGCCTCCGATTCCGCCCGATCGGATTCCCGCAAGACCGGTCGGTTGAGCCGGGGCACGGTTTCCGCTAAGGTGGGAGCGGAAAGTGAGGGCCCCCATCATGGCTGCATCGATCCTCCTGTCGGCAATTCTCGCGATCTTGGCGGCTCCCGCTTCCGTCGCGCCTTCTCCCTCGGCGGCGGCTCGCGACTCGGCGAACAACGAGGTCATCCTCGGTCAATATCCCGAACGTGCGCGCCGGGCCGGCGAGCAGGGCTCGGTGGTGTTCAAGGTGGCGCTCGATCGCGAGGGCTATGCGACGTCGTGCAACGTCACGCAAAGCAGCGGCTTCAAGAGGCTCGACGAGGAGACGTGCGACCTGATCCTCGACCGGGGGATCTTCAAGGGCGTCCGCGGCCCCGACGGACGCAGGACCAATGTCGTCACCGAGGGCGTCGTCAACTGGCGGCTCCCGAAGGGCACAGCGACCACCCGGGCGCCGGTGAGGGTCGCAGCCGCGGTCAAGACGGAGAAGAAGATCTGCCGGCGGCGGGTCAAGACCGGCTCGCTCGTCGATTCCGAGCGGCTCTGCGCAACCGCGAGCGAATGGTCGCGGATGAGCCAGCGCACCCAGCAGGAATGGGGCGCGCTGCAAGGGGCTTTCGGCCACACCAACAACGGGACGTAGGCAGGTTCCCGGCGAAGGCTGGATCTTAGCCCCTCCCCTTCAGGGGAGGGGTTGGGGTGGGGGTTGTCTGTTCGCTTCACGGGCGTCAGCGAATATTCTCCCCCACATTCCCCACCCCAACCCCTCCCCTGAAGGGGAGGGGCTTTGCCTCCGCGCGCTTCGCAAGGGCGATGGGCTCAGGCCGCCGCCTTCACCTCGTCGGTGGCGAGAATCAGTGCCCCGTCGCCTTCATCGACCCGAACCGTCGAGCCGTCGGGCACGTCGCCCCTCAGCAGCGCGTCGGCCAGCGGGTCCTGCAGATAACGCTGCACCGCGCGCTTGAGAGGCCGCGCTCCGTAGACCGGATCGTAGCCGACCCGGCCCAGCCATGAGCGGGCGCCTTCGCTGAGCTCGAGCCTGATCTTGCGATCGGCCAGCAGCTCCTGGACCCGGCCGACCTGGATGTCGACGATCGGGGCCATATGCTCCGCGGCGAGCCGGTGGAACAGGATGATCTCGTCCAGGCGGTTGAGGAATTCGGGCCGGAAATGGCCGCGCACCACCTCCATCACCTGCGGCTCGACATCGTCGACGGTCTGGCCGTCGGCGAGGTTGGTGAGGTGTTGGCTTCCCAGGTTGGAGGTCAGGATGATGATCGTGTTGGTGAAGTCGACGGTGCGGCCCTGGCCGTCCGTCAGCCGGCCGTCGTCGAGCACCTGGAGGAGGACGTTGAAGACGTCGGAATGCGCCTTCTCGACCTCGTCGAACAGCACCACCTGGTAGGGCCGGCGCCGCACCGCCTCGGTCAGCACTCCGCCTTCCTCATAGCCGACATAGCCGGGAGGGGCGCCGATCAGCCGGGCGACGCTGTGCTTCTCCATGAACTCCGACATGTCGATCCGGACCATCGCGTGCGGATCGTCGAACAGGAACAAAGCGAGCGACTTGGTGAGCTCGGTCTTGCCCACCCCAGTCGGGCCCAGGAACAGGAAGCTGCCCATCGGCCGGTTCGGATCCTGAAGGCCCGCGCGCGAGCGGCGGATGGCCTTGGCGACGGCCTGCACCGCCTCCGACTGGCCGATCACCCTGCGCCCGATCTCGGCCTCCATGTTGATCAGCTTCTGGCGCTCGCCCTCCAGCATCCGCTCCATCGGGATCCCAGTCCAGCGGGCGACCACGGAGGCGATGTCCTCGCTCGTCACCTCCTCGCGGAGCATCGCGCTCTGGCTCGCCACCTCGACCTCGGCGAGCTGCTTCTCGAGCGCCGGGATCCGGCCATATTGGAGCTCACCCGCCTTGGCGAGATCGCCGGCGCGCTGGGCCTGCTCGAGCTCGAGCCGGGCCTGATCCAGCTCCGCCTTGATCTTCGCCTCGCCGGCCAGCTTCTCCTTCTCGCCCTGCCACCGCGTGGTGAGCTCGGCCGATTGCTGCTCGAGATTGGCAAGCTCTTCCTCCAGCGCCTTCAGCCGGTCCTGCGAGGCCCGGTCCTTCTCCTTCTTCAGAGCCTCGCGCTCGATCTTGAGCTGGATGATCCGCCGGTCGAGATTCTCGATCTCCTCGGGCTTGGATTCGACCTCCATTCGCAGCCGCGACGCGGCCTCGTCCATCAGGTCGATCGCCTTGTCGGGAAGGAAGCGGTCGGTGATGTAGCGGTGCGAGAGAGTCGCGGCCGAAACCAGCGCTCCGTCGGTGATCCTCACCCCGTGATGGAGCTCGTATTTCTCCTTGAGGCCGCGAAGGATCGAGATCGTGTCCTCGACGGTCGGCTCGCCGATGACGACCGGCTGGAAGCGCCGCTGGAGCGCCGGGTCCTTCTCGACATGCTTCGAATATTCGTCGAGCGTCGTCGCTCCGATGCAGTGCAGCTCGCCCCGGGCCAGAGCGGGCTTGAGCAGGTTGGACGCGTCCATCGCGCCTTCGCTCTTCCCGGCGCCGATCAGGGTGTGCATCTCGTCGATGAACAGGATGATGTCGCCCTCGCCCTGGCGGACCTCGTCGAGCACGCCCTTCAGGCGCTCCTCGAACTCGCCTCGATATTTCGCTCCGGCGATGAGCGATCCCATGTCCAGCGACATCAGCCGCCGGTCCTTGAGGCTGTCGGGAACGTCGCCGTTCGCGATGCGTAGCGCCAGCCCCTCGGCGATGGCGGTCTTGCCGACTCCCGGCTCTCCGATCAGCACCGGATTGTTCTTGGTTCGGCGGGCGAGGATCTGGACGGTCCGGCGGATCTCCTCGTCGCGGCCGATGACCGGGTCGAGCTTGCCGTCGCGGGCCGCCTGGGTGAGGTCGCGGGCGAATTTCTTCAAGGCGTCGTAGCGATCCTCGGCGGACTGGGTGTCGGCGGTCCGGCCGCCGCGAAGCTCGTTGATCGCGGCGTTGAGCGCCTCCGCCTTGACTCCCGAATCGGCCAGCGCCTTGCCGGCGCCCGTCGTGGCGGCGAGCACCAAAGCGAGGAGCATCCGCTCGACGGTGACGTAGCTGTCGCCCGCTTTCTGGGCGACCTGCTCGGCCTGGTCGAGCAGCCGAAGGGTCTCGGCGTCGAGGCCGGGGGTCGAATTGGCGCCGCTCCCGGAGACGATTGGGATCTTGCCGAGCTGCTCGTCCGTCTCCCGCCGAGCCGCCTCGGCGCTCCCGCCGGCGCGGGCGATCAGCCCTGAAGCCATGCCCTGCTCGTCCTCGAGCAGGGCCTTGAGCACATGGACCGGAGTGATCCGCTGGTGGTTCATGCGCAGCGCCACGGTCTGCGCCGACTGAAGGAACCCGCGCGCCCGCTCGGTGAATTTCTCAAGGTTCATATCTGAGCCTCTCCTCTCGGGAACGGATGTAGTGTTGCATTAGGGCAACACAAGAGCCTCGCCCTCCGTGCTGATCGGCGGGGGCGGCGGGTCCGGCGCATCGCCGCTCTCCAGCACCTCGTGCTTATCCTCTTCGAGATAGAGGCGCCGGATCAGCACCAGCACGACGATGGTCAGCGGCGTGGCGAGCAGCACTCCGGCGACGCCGAACAGGATGCCGGCCGCGATAATGCCGAAGATCGTCACGGCCGGCGGCAGGTCGACCATCTTGTTCTGGAGAAGCGGCATGACGAGATTGCCCTGGACCTGTTGCACCGCGATCAGCACGCCGATCGTCCACAGGCCGGTGTCGGTGCCCTGGCCGAAGCCGAGCACGATGGCCGGAATGCCGGCGACGAGGATTCCGAGATAAGGGACGAATTCGGCCAGCCCGGCGACCAGACCGATCGCCCAGGCCGCGGGCACTCCGACCAGCCACAAGCCGAGCCCGGTGGCCATGCCCACGAAGACCATGCCGAGCGCCTGGCCTTTCAGCCAGTTGCCGAGCGAGACGGTGATCGCGTCGAGCGTCTCGGACGCGGGGCCGCGCGCCCGTGTCGGGATGAGCCGAAGCAGGCCTCCGGCATAGAGCGTCGGCTGGGCGGCGAGGTAGAGGCCTCCGATCAGGACGATGGCGAGGCCGGAAATGGCCCCTCCGACCGCCGCCAGGGCGCTCGTCACGCCGTTGACGATCGCCTGGCCGCTCGGCGCCACGCCCTGGGCGCGTTCGAGGATCGCGGCGCCTATCCGGGACCCGGCGAGCCGCGCCTGGACGTCCGCCCAGGCGGCCGGGAGGCGGGTGGCCAGCTCCGAGAATTCCGCCTGCAGCGTCGAGCCGAAAAAGGCGAAGGCGCCGCCGATCAGCGCCAGCAGCCCGAGCACGCTGATGCCCAGCGCCACTGCGAAGGGCAGGCGCGTCGTCTGGCGCAGCTTGTTGGTGATGGTCAGAAGGATCAGCGAAACCAGCGAGCAGGCGAAGAGCAGCAGCAGCAGGTCGACCAGCACCCACAGGACGTAGGCGGCGGCGAGGGTGGCGATCACCACCGCCGTGGCGCGGAACACGCGGCGCTCCAGAGTGTCGCGCACGAACGCCGACGGAGCCTCCTCGCGCGTGATGATCTCGGATTGTTCGGCGAAGTTGGACATGGGTTCGCGGCGCTCCGATCAGGTCTCGGAAAACTGCAATGCCTCAGAATCCGGAGGGCGGCAAACTCCGGTTTACCGCCCTCTCAAAGATCACCGAGTCGCCTTCTCCCTCCCCGGCGCCAGCACCTTCCCGAAGAAGCTGTCGGAATACCAAAGCGGCGCCTGCGGGGCGTCGGCGATCTCGCGGGCGATCTCATAGTTGATCCGGGCGAACTTGGCGCCGGCCTTCCAGTCGATCGGGAGGCCGAGGTCGTCGCTGACCTTGTGATAGTGGGTGGAAAGGAAATCGGTGAACTTCTCGCGTCCACCGTTGGCGAAGCCGGTCATCAGGAAGACGGAGGGCACGCCCTCCTGGACGAACCGGTAATGGTCGGAGCGGGTGAAGAGGCCCTCCTGCGGAAGAGGGTCTTGCGACAAAGCGACCCCCATTGTCCGGCCCGCCCGGGCGACCGCCTCGCCCATGGTCGAATGCTCGGCGCCGAAGGCGATGACGTCGGTGAAATCGTAGAGCAGCACCGGCATGTCGAGATTGACGACCCCCGCCACCTTGACCCCGGGCAGCGGATTGCGGGCGAGATACTGGGCGCCGAGCAGGCCCTTCTCTTCCGCGGTCACCGCGGCGAACAGGATCGAGCGCCTGGGCCTGTCGGGCGAGGAGGCCATCGCCCGGGCGACTTCGATCATCGTCGCGATGCCGACGGCGTTGTCCATGGCGCCGTTGTAGATCCGGTCGCCCTCCCCATCCTTCTTCACGCCTTCATGGTCGAGATGGGCCATGAGAAGCACATATTCGCCGGCAAGCTTGGGATCGGATCCGGGGAGGATCGCGAGGACATTGGGGCTGGTGAAGCGCCGCGAAGCGCTCTGCTGGCTCACGGCGACTTTCGGCTTCAGGGCGAAGCCTTTGGGCCGCCCGCCTTTGCGCTCCGCCTGGGCGAGCACCCGGGCGAGCGGGGTCTTCGCCCCGGCGAACAGGGCCTGGGCGGCGGCGGTATCGAGAGTGGCCCGGAAGCGAAGGCCCGGCGCCGGAGTGTAGGAGCGGCCGTCGGGGCCGGTCCAGCCGAGGCTCGGCTCGTTGGCGGTTTGCTGCATCCGGGCCCAGGGCCGCCGCTTGGCTTCCGACAAGGTGCGAATGGAGAGGAACCCGATCGCGCCGTGATTGGAAGCGACCCGCCGCTTGTCGGAATTGAGGTGCGCTCCGACGTCGCTCTTCATCCCGCCCGGAAATCCGTTGAGGGCGACGACCACCTTCCCGCGAACGTCGAGGCCCTTGTAATCGTCGATCCCGATTTCCGGCGCCTCTAGGCCGTAGCCGACGAAGACGACCGGCGCCTCGACCGCGAGCGGGGCCTCGTCGGGCGTCGGGGTCAGGACCACCTCCTGCCCGTGGAGGAAATTGCGACCGCCGATGGTGAGCGACCCCGGCTCGCCCGAGAGCCGTGTCTCGAGGAACGGCACCTGCTGGTACCAGCCGCCTTGCCCGGCCGGCTTGAGCCCGAGCGCCTCGAACCGGCTCGCGACGTAGAGCGCGGCGAGATCGTAGCCGCGGCTGCCCGAATCGCGCCCCTCCAGCCGGTCGTCGGCGAGGAAGGCGACATGGCTGCGGAAGCTTTCCGCCGAGAATTCGGGCTGGGCGCCGGCCGGCTGGGCCGGAGCGGGCGAGGCGAGCGCGAGGCTGAGGAGGGCGATGCCGAAGGCGTTGAAGTGCATGTAGAATCCTGGTCGGTTTGGGGTCGGCCGCTTCCTACAGCAGATCGGGTGGTCGTCAAAAGGCCTGCCGCCCCACGTTGCGACGCGCGGAGGCAAAGCCCCTCCCCTTCAGGGGAGGGGTTGGGGTGGGGAATGTGGGGCAGGATATTCGCCGACGCCGGTGAAACGAGCAGACAGCCCCCACCCCAACCCCTCCCCTGAAGGGGAGGGGCAAATACCCGGCGACTTATGCAAAGCTCCCGCTTTCGCCTGGATGACGACTGCATCCGCCGCATATTGCGCGGCTAACGTGGACGGCTTAGGGCCGGCGCGAATAAGACTCGGGAAGGACTGCCTGAATGCGCCGTTTGATGCTCCCCCTAGCGCTCTTTTCCGCCTTCACTGTCGCCGGCTGCGCCTCGACGACCTCCGACGAGGTTGCGAGCGCGTCGGACGTCTCCATGACGCAGGCCGCTCCGGCAGCCGCAGCCGGCCCCGCCCCGGTCGCCCAGCTTGTCCGCCAGATCGACATTCCCTACGAGCAGTTCACCCTCGACAACGGCCTCAAGGTCGTCGTCCACGAGGACCGCAAGGCGCCCGTCGTCGCAATCTCCATCTGGTACAATGTCGGCTCGAAGGACGAGCCCAAAGGCAAGACCGGCTTCGCCCACCTGTTCGAGCATCTCATGTTCAACGGCTCCGAAAATGCGCCCGGCGATTATTTCGAGCCGCTTCGCGAGATCGGGGCGACGGACTTCAACGGGACCACCTGGTTCGACCGGACCAACTATTTCCAGACCGTTCCCAAGCCGGCGCTCGAGCGCGGCCTGTTCCTCGAGGCCGACCGGATGGGCCATCTGCTCGGAGCGGTGACCCAGGAGAAGCTCACCAACCAGATCGGGGTCGTCCAGAACGAGAAGCGCCAGGGCGACAACGAGCCCTACGGCCTGGTCGAATATGCCCAGCTCGAGGCGCTCTATCCCGAGGGCCATCCCTATCGCCACTCGACGATCGGCTCGATGGCCGATCTCGACGCCGCGACGCTCGAGGACGTGAAGACCTGGTTCCGCTCCAGATACGGCCCGAACAACGCCGTCCTCGTCCTCGCCGGCGACGTCTCCGCGGCCGAGGCCCGGCCGCTGGTCGAGAAGCATTTCGGCGACATCGCCCGCGGTCCGGTCAACATTCCGGCCAAGGCCGCCGTCCCGACCCTCGCAGCGCCCAAGGTCGAGGTGATGAAGGACCGGGTGGCCAACACCCGGCTCTACCGCAACTGGGTGGTCCCCGGGATGCTCGACGACGCCGCCGTCCAGCTCGACGTCGCTGCGGGCGTGCTCGGCGGCCTCGCAAGCTCCAGGCTCGACAACGCGCTGGTCCGCAAGGACCAGACGGCGGTCGGGGTCCGGGCCTACATCCTGCCCTTCCATAGGGTCAGCCAGTTCGAGATCCAGGTGGACGTCAAACCGGGCGTCGACGCCAACCTCGTCTCCACCCGCCTCGACTCGATCGTCGCCGACCTCATCGCCAACGGCCCGACTCAGGACGAGGTCCAGCGGGTCGTCATGTCGGACGTCGCCGGCCGGATCCGCGGGCTCGAGCAGGTCGGGGGCTTCGGCGGCAAGGCGGTCGCCCTCGCCGAGGGCGCGCTCTACGCCGACGATCCCGAATTCTACAAGAAGCAGCTCCTCGCCTACGGCCGGGTCACGCCCGCCACCGTCAAGGCGGCGATGCAGAAGTGGCTGACTCGTCCGGTCTACGCGCTCCGGGTCGAGCCCGGCGAGCGCAAGGCCTATGAGGAAGCGAAAGGCTCGAGCGGCGGCGCCGCAAGCCAGCGTCCGCGTTACTATCGCCAGCCCGAGGCGGGCGAGAAGCCGCTCGCTCCACTGCCCTTCGTCGCGCCCGACGAGAACGCTCCCGAGCCTCTCTCCTTCCAGAAGCGGCCGATGCCGGAGGTCGGGACGATCTCGAACCTCGACTTCCCCGACATCGAGCGCGCCCGGCTTTCGAACGGGATCCCGATCGTCTACGCCCGCCGCAACGCGGTTCCGGTGGTTCGGGTGGCGGTCGAGTTCGACGCCGGGGTCGCGGCCGATCCGGCCAATGCGCTCGGAACCCAGTCGCTGATGCTGAGCCTGCTCGAGGAGGGCACGACCAGCCGCAACTCGATCCAGATCGCCGAGGAGCAGGAGCGGCTCGGAGCAGCGATCGGGCCGGAGACCTCGCTCGACCGGACCGCGCTCACGCTGGCCGCGCTCACTCCCAATCTCGGGGCGTCGCTCGACCTTCTCGCCGACATCGTTCGCAATCCGGCCTTCGAGGCAGGCGAGGTCGAGCGGCTTCGGGCCCAGCAGCTCTCCGCGATCGACCAGGAGCTTACCGAGCCGAGCGGTCTCGGGGCCAGGGCCCTTCCGCCTCTCCTGTTCGGAGCGAACCATCCCTATGGCCGCCCGTCTTCCGGAAGCGGCGACAAGGCGGTGGTAGCCCGCCTGAGCCGCGACGATCTCGTCCGGTTCCACCAGAGCTGGATCCGGCCCGACAACGCCACCATCTTCGCCGTGGGCGACCTGCCGCTCGACCAGCTGGTTCCGATGCTCGAGGCCCGGTTCGGCAACTGGGCTCCGCCGGCGGGGCCGAAGGGGACGAAGAACTTCGCTTCGACCCCGCCCTCGCCGAGGCCGCGCATCGTTCTCGTCAACCGTCCGCAATCGCCGCAGTCGCTGATCCTGGCCGGAGCCGTCCTTCCGGTGCGCGGCACCGAAGACTTGCTGACTCTCAATGCCGCGAACGAGGTGCTGGGTGGCAACTTCCTTTCGCGGATCAACATGGACCTGCGCGAGACCAAGGGCTGGTCCTACGGTTCGCGAAGCAATATCGGAATGCGCGAGCAGCTCGTCCCCTACCTCATCACCGCCCCCGTCCAGGCCGACAAGACCGGCCCGGCGATCCGGGCGCTGATGGATCAGGTGACGGGCTTCGTCGGGCCGAAGGGCCTGACGGGCGTCGAGCTCACCCGGCTGATCAACGGCAATACCCGCCAGCTCGCCGGCCAGTTCGAGACCTCGCAGGCGGTCCTGAACGCGCTGCGCTCGAACGCGCTCTACAAGCGTTCGGACGATTATTGGGAGGTGATCTCCGACCGTTATCGCGGGATGACGATCGGAACGATCGACCAGGCCGCGCGCAAGGTGATCGATCCCAAGAAGATGGTCTGGGTCGTGGTCGGCGACGCCGCCAAGGTGCGTCCGCAGCTCGAGGGCCTCGGTCTGCCCGTCGAGGTCGTCCAGCCGAAATAGCGTCCGTCCCTACCTTCCTCCTCTCCCTGAAAGGGAGGGGCCGGGGGTGGGTAGGCGAGCGAAGCGAGACTTCCTTGCTGAGTCGGATTTTCGGCCGCCTTCGGCGGACCCACCCCTAACCCCTCCCTTGCAGGGAGGGGAAGCTAGCGGATCACCCGAGTGACATGCCCCATCTTGCGTCCGGGCCGGGCCTCGCCCTTGCCGTAGAGATGCAGGTGCGCGGCGGGATCCGCGAGAATGGCGCCCCAATCGTCCGCCTCGCCGCCGATCAGATTCTCCATCTCGACCCGCGTGCCGGTGAGGCCCGTCGAGCCCAGCGGCAGCCCGCAGATCGCCCGAACGTGATTCTCGAACTGCGAGGTGACCGCTCCCTCGACCGTCCAATGGCCGCTATTGTGGACCCGGGGCGCCATCTCGTTGAACAGCGGCCCCTCCGGGGTCGCGAAGAATTCGAGCGCCAGCACGCCTACATAATCGAGCGCCTCCGCCGCCTTGCGCGCCAGCGCCTCGGCCTCGGCGACCTGCGCCTCCAGCCCCTGCGCCGGGGCCTGCGAGCGGCGAAGCACTCCGTCCTCATGGGTATTGCGCGGCGCCGGCCAGGTGAGGATCTCGCCGTCGGCGCCCCGGCACAGCAGGATTGAGAATTCAGCCTCGAAGGCGATGAAGGCCTCGAGGACCGACGGCGCCCCTCGAACCGCCGCCCAGGCCTCCTTGGCCTCGGACGGCTTCAGGATCCGGGCCTGGCCCTTGCCGTCATAGCCGAACCGGCGGGTCTTCAGCACCGCCGGCACTCCGAGCGCCGCGAGCGCCGAGTCCAGGCCCTCCCGGTCGTCCACCGGCCGGAACGGCGCCGGGCTTCCGCCAAGCCGCGCGATGAAGCTCTTCTCGCTCAGCCGGTCCTGGGCGACTGCGAGTGCCTCGGCGGGCGGGTGGAGCGGAACCTGGGCGGCGAGGGCGGCGAGCGGCGCCGCGGCGATATTCTCGAACTCGTAGGTGGCGACGTCGACGCTCCGGCCGAAGGCGGCGAGCCTCGATTCGTCCTCCCACGAGCCGCGGGTGAAGGCCACCGCGACCTCGGCGGCGGGGGGCGCCTCGTCGGGCGCATAGACATGGCATTTGTAGCCGAGCCGGGCCGCTGCCGTCGCAAGCATCCGACCGAGCTGCCCGCCGCCGACGATTCCGATGGTCGAGCCCGGCGCCAATTTCATCCAGGCGCGCTCATTCGGGCGATTCGGCGACGCCGTCCGTCTGCCGCTGCCGCCAGGCTTCGAGCCGCCCGGCAAGCGCTTCGTCGGAAAGTGCGAGGATGGACGCGGCGAGCAGGCCGGCATTGGCCGCGCCCGCCTTGCCGATGGCGAGCGTCGCGACCGGCACTCCGGCGGGCATCTGGACGATGGACAATAGGCTGTCGAGGCCGCTCAGAGCCTTGCTCTCGACCGGCACTCCGAGCACCGGAAGCCGAGTCATCGACGCCGCCATGCCCGGCAGATGGGCGGCTCCGCCGGCCCCGGCGATGATGATCCTGAGGCCGCGCGCCGAAGCGCCCTTCGCATAATCGAAGAGCCGGTCGGGCGTCCGGTGGGCGGAGACGACCCTGGTCTCGAAGGCCACTTCGAGCGCCTCGAGCATCTCCGCGGCATGGCGCATCGTCTCCCAGTCTGAGCGGCTGCCCATGATGATCCCGACCTCGGCCATCCTGGCTCCTCTATCGGCCCCCGGGCGGGGAGGCCAGACCTTCGTTTTTGCTTAACCAAGTCGCTTTATGGAGAGCCCATGTCCAAGCACGCCTCCGATTTCGCCGGCCTTCCGGTCGACACCTCCGACGAGAATGCGCTTCTGCGCGCCGCTTTGGCCGAGGCCCAGCGGCGGATCAGCGAGCTCGAGCAGCGCTCCGAGAGCGACACCCTGACTCCGCTGCCCACCGCATTGCGCTTCCGGGCCGAGCTCGAGCGGGTGGTCGGCCTGGCGGAGCGCCACGGCACCAGCGCCGCGGTCGTCGGGATCGAGCTCACCAACCTCGCCGAGATCCACGAGCGCCATGGCCATTTCGCCGCGGATGCGGCCCTGGTCCACGTCGCCCGCCTGCTCTGCGGCCTGATCCGGTCGACCGACATCCTCGCCCGAACCGGCGACAACCGATTCGACCTGATCCTCGATCATCTCGATCACAACAGCGCCATCGACACCGGCGACCGCCTCGCCCGCTGCATCGCGGAGAACCCCCTCGACCTCGGCCACGCCCGGGTGAAGATCGGATCCGCGGTGGCGACGACCGGAATCATGCCGGGCGACAAGCTGCAGGAGGTCCTGGCAAGGGCGGAGCGCAACCAGGCGCTGGCGAGGGCGGAGGGTTGAACGCGGGACAATTCCCCTCCCTGCAAGGGAGGGGTCAGGGGTGGGTCCGCCGAAGGCGGCCGAAACTCCGATTCCGCAAAGAAGTCTCGCTGCGCTCGCCTACCCACCCCCGGCCCCTCCCTTCCAGGGAGGGGAGGCTCAGCGCTCGCTCAGATAATAACGATCCGTCGCCGCAAGCCGTTCGTCCAGCTCGTAGACGATCGGCTGCCCGGTCGGGATCTCCAGCCCGGTGATCTCGTCGTCCGGAATGTTCGACAGATGCTTGACCAGGGCCCTCAGCGAATTGCCGTGGGCGGAGATGAGCACCCGCTGCCCATCCCGGAGCGCCGGAGCGATCCGGCCTTCCCAATAAGGCAACACCCGCGCGATCGTATCCTTGAGGCTTTCGGAGCGCGGGACCTCGATTCCCGAATAGCGCCGGTCCGCGGCGAGGTCGTAAGCATGCCCCTCCTCCATCGATGGCGGCGGTATGTTGAACGAGCGCCGCCAGATCCGCACCTGCTCGTCGCCATGCTTTGCCGCCGTCTCCGCCTTGTTCAGGCCGGTGAGGCCGCCATAATGGCGCTCGTTCAGATGCCAGTCCTTCTCGACCGGAAGCCAGAGCCGCCCCATCGCCTCGAGCGCGAGATTGAGGGTCTTGATCGCCCGGGTCTGGAGGCTCGTGAAGCAAAGGTCGAAATCGAGGCCCCTGGCCGCCATCAGCTCGCCCGCCAGGCGGGCCTCCTCGACACCCTTCTCGGTGACGTCGACGTCCCACCAGCCGGTGAACCGATTCTCGAGGTTCCAGGCCGACTGGCCGTGGCGGATCAGGACGAGCTTGGGCATGGGTCTTTTCAATCTCCGTTCAGGCGACACCCGGATCCGTCATTGCGAGGAGCGAAGCGACGAAGCAATCCAGCTTTCACGCCTGCGCCGCTGGATTGCTTCGCTGCGCTCGCGATGACGGAAGTGGCTAACGCTTCTTCGCGGGAAGCTCGTCGATGATCGCGTGGAGCGCATCGATGCAGGCCCGCCCGAGGTGGGCGCTTCGCTCGGGCGACCAGCCGCGGACGGGGTCGGGCAGGTCGTCATTGTCCTTGAAGGGCATTTCCAAAGTCATCGAGACCGCTCCGAAGCGCTCGGCGAGCTGCGCGGTCGACATCGACAGGTTCGCCTCGCCCGGTTTCGACACCTCATAACCCTTGCGGGTCTGGAAATCGGGGGAGAATCGGACCAGCTCCTCGCTGAACCGCTCGAACAGCTTCTGCTGGCCCGGGTTCCAGCTCGGAATCCCTTCGAAGCCGGCGAGGAAATTGGCCGGGATCGCCTCGTCGCCATGGACGTCCATCGCGAAGTCGACCCCGGTCCGGTCCATCTCGTTTCGAACGCACAGCACTTCCGGGCTGCGCTCCGGGCTCGGATCGTGCCATTCGCGGTTGAGGTTGGTTCCGACCGCGTTGGTGCGAAGGTGGCCGCGGCGCGAGCCGTCGGGATTCATGTTCGGGACGATGTGGAAGCTTGCCTTCCGGAGCAGCCGGCGGGCGACCGGATCGGCCTCGTCGATCAACCGCTCGAGAGCGCCTTCCATCCACCATTCCGCCATCGTCTCGCCCGGATGCTGCCGGCCATAGAGCCAGACCTGCAGCGGTCCCTCGCCGATCCGGAAATAGTCCATCTCCTGCCCGTCGAGCGTCTGCCCGAGCGAACGATGCTCAACGGCCGGATGGCTCGCGACCGAGGCGACGAGATCGTGGTGGCGCTCCATCGTATAGGGCGCGAAATAGGCGAACCACACGCTGCTCGCCGGCACGGTCAGCCGGATGACGAGGCTTCCGCCCTCGTAGCTCGAGTCGACCCGCTCCCATTCCTCGCGGTCGAGGGACATGCAGGCCCGGTAGTTCCGCCAGCCGAGCGGGTAGGCGGCCCCGGCGCAGTTGACGATCCTCAGCTCGACTTCCTGGCCCTCGGCGCCGGTCAGTCGGAAGTAGAACCATTGGTAGAATTCGGAGGCCTGGTCCTTGACGATCTCGAGGTCGATTCGGCTGCCGTCGACGGCGACCGTGCGAATGTTGCCGCCATCGAAGGGGCTGGTAACGGATAGGGTCATCGAACCCTGATAGTGCGGCCCGACTCCCCGGGGAAGTCCCGAAACAGGGCTCCGGCGAGCCGTTCCACGGCCGCGGTCCGGGCGGCTTCGGCGCTTCCGGTGGGAGCTTCGCCGACGGCCCGGCCTTCCCAGAAAACGGTGCCGTCGGACCGGCGGCGGATGGCGACTTCGAGAAGCGTGGCGGTGACGTTGGCGGACGTGCCCTCCGGCGCGCCCCCGGCTATTCCGCGGCCGATCCGGGCGGCGCTCAGCGCGGCGATCGACTCGCGGCTGCCCTGCTCCAGATCGACGAGGGCGATCTGCTCGGACTGGGTGGTCGACGGAACGACGGTCCAGCCCAGCCGGCTCAGCTGACGCGAGACGGCGGCGGCGTAGGCGGGGAATTCGGGGCGGCTGGCGTCGGCCTTGTCGAACGGCTCGACCGCGATCTGAGCCCGAGCGACCGGCTCGCCGAGGTGGAAGCGCGCGACGTCCACTCCGCCGGCGGTCGGCCGTTCCTTGCCGCCGCCGCCTGCACACGCGGCGAGCGCCGCCAGCAGGAGGAGGGGGGCGCTGCGCAGAAAAGCTGTTTTCATCCCGGCACCTCTTGTCTAGCGCGCGCGTTCATGTGGGCGCTGTAACGATCCTCAGCGCTCATGCCCCAATCAGGTTCCGTTAGGAAAGACTAAGATGAACAAGCCCACCGTGCTCGTGACCGGCGGCGCCGGCTATATCGGCAGCCATGCCGTCCTGGCGCTGCTCGACTCGGGCTGGAAGGTGGTGGTGATCGACAACCTCACAACGGGCTTCCGCTGGGCGGTGCCGGACCAGGCGACGTTCGTCGAAGGCGACATCGCCGATCAGCCGCTCCTCGCCCGGCTGATCGAGGAGCATGGCATCGGTGCGATCATCCATTTCGCGGGCTCGATCGTGGTGCCCGAATCGGTCGAGCAGCCGCTCAAATATTATGAGAACAACACGGTGAAGAGCCGCTCGCTGATCGAGAGCGCGGTCAAGGGCGGGGTGCGCCACTTCATCTTCTCCTCGACCGCCGCGACTTACGGGATTCCGGAGCGGGTGCCGGTGGTGGAGAGCTCGCGAACCCAGCCGATCAATCCCTATGGCTGGTCGAAGCTGATGACCGAGCGGATGCTCGCCGACACCGCCTTCGCCCACCCGATCAACTTCTGCGCGCTCCGCTACTTCAACGTCGCCGGAGCCGACCCGAAGGGCCGCTCGGGCCAGTCGACTGCCGGTGCCACCCACCTCATCAAGGTCGCGGTGGAGGCGGCCACGGGCAAGAGGCAGGCCGTCTCCGTCTACGGCACCGATTACGACACGCCCGACGGAACCGGCGTGCGCGACTATATCCATGTCAGCGATCTGGCCGCCGCCCATGTCGACGCGCTCGACAAGCTGATCGAGGATCCGACCGACAGCCACATCATGAATTGCGGCTACGGCCGGGGCTTCTCGGTTCTCGAGGTGCTCGACTCGGTCGACCGGGTGACCAACCTGCGAATCGAGCGGCGGCTGGAGCCCCGGCGTGCGGGCGATCCCGATTCGCTCGTGGCCGACAACGGCCGGATCCTCGCGACCCTGCCCTGGCGGCCCAAACTCGACGATCTGGACACGATCGTCGCCCACGCCTTGGCTTGGGAGAGGAAGCTGGCGGAGCGCGAGGCTTCCTAGATTATCCTCGTCATTGCGAGCCCTTCGACGCCGCCTGCGGCGGCGCTCATGATAAACTGCCGCTGCGCGGCAGCGACGCAATCCAGCGGGGCGTCCGGCGCGGTCTGGATTGCTTCGTCGCTTCGCTCCTCGCAATGACGGAGTACAGCGCTTAGGAACGCGCCATGCCCCTGTCGACGACACGATCGAGCATGAGGCCTGGAACGACAGCGGCGAGGACCGGCTGATCCTGATCTTCGACATCTGGCGTCCGGAGCTGGACGAGGCCGAGCGTAGCGCCGTCGCGGCGATGTTCGAGGCGGTCGACTCCTTCCCCACGGCGTCCTAACGTCGGGGGAGGCGACCGGGCGGACGGATGAACATCGAAGAAGCGGAGGCGGTCCTGAAGGGCGTCCTCGAGCCCGTGACGCTCGACTCGTTCTTCCATGCCCTCGGCCGGACAGTCCTCGATTCGGCGGGCGCCGCCCGCGGCGAGCGGGCGGCGCTGTTCGGCGACGATCCGGTCGGGACGGCGCTCGCCGCCTGGCAGACCCATTCGGGACGGCTCGACTGCCATGGGGTCAATCCGGCTTTGCCTCCGCCGGAGCCTCGGAAGATCGAGGGCCGGGACGGGTTCCGCAAGCTGATCCAGGACTATCACGAGCGGGACTATACGGTCCGGATACCCGAGGTGGTCGAGCTCTCGCCGCCGCTCCGGCGATTCGCGCGGGCGCTCGAGCTGCTCCTTCACCAGCCGGTCGACGCCTCCTTGTTCTGGAGCAAGGCGGGCGCCGGGGCGATCGTCCATTACGACAATCGCGACAATCTGGTCTTCCAGCTTCACGGCCGGAAGCGCTGGTATGTCTCGACCGATCCGCCCGGGCTCCAGAACAACTGGCGCCATATCGGCGAGCCGCAGGTGCATCTCCAGAGGCACCGTGTGATCGACATGGGCCCGGGCGACCTCCTCTACATTCCGCGCGGCACTCCGCACACGGTCGATTCGTCTTCCGAATCGCTTCATCTCGCGGTGCTGTTCGTCCCGACCACGTTGCGCGACGCCCTCCTCGCCGCGGTCGACTTCATGTCGGATTTCGATCGCACCCTGCGCGAGAGGGCCGACCCAGTCCCAGGCGAGCTGCCTTCGAAGCTCGTGCGCGGCCTCGAGCGGTTGGTCGCCCAGTGCCGCTCCGGCGGCTTCGTCGAGGCGGCGATGAAGCATCGGTCGTCGCGGTTCGTCGCCGGGCTGCCCGCGCTTCCAAGGCCTCGGTCGGTCCCGAGCCTGTCGGCCGAAACCCGGGTCCGCCATTCGCCGCTCGCCATTTTCCACCTTCGTCGGGCGGGGGACTGGATCGATTTCAGCTATCCCGGCGACCATCTCGCCATCCACCCCGGAGTGGAGGGGGAGCTGCGCTTCATCGAGGAAACGACCGAGTTCCGGATCGGGGACATTCCAGGCGCCTCGTCTCTCGAGGTTCGGGTCGCCCTGGTAGGCCGGCTGATCGCCGCGGGGCTCCTCGAGATCGCGACCGGAAGCGCCGACCCGCGAGCTTGACTTGGACGCCCCGTCCCCCTAGTTGGGCGCCTCGCTTTTCCAGCAGACATTTCGACGAAC
Source organism: Allosphingosinicella sp. (assembly GCA_035638835.1). Classification (GTDB taxonomy): domain Bacteria; phylum Pseudomonadota; class Alphaproteobacteria; order Sphingomonadales; family Sphingomonadaceae; genus Allosphingosinicella. The sequence continues at coordinate 22,431 of DASQZF010000191.1, forward strand.
AGGCAGGCGTTCCAGGCCATGAAGATCCGCAATTCCCTGAAGTCCCTCAAGTCGCGCCACCGCGACTGCCGCGTGATCCGCCGCCGGGGCCGTACCTACGTCATCAACAAGACCAACCGCCGCTTCAAGGCGCGCCAGGGCTGACGGGCTGCGCGTTGTCGCGCAGACCGTCATTGCGAGGAGCGAAGCGACGAAGCAATCCAGCTTCGGCGCCTGAGCCGCTGGATTGCTTCGCTTCGCTCGCAATGACGATTCGATGACTTCCTCCTCTCCCACCGCCGTCATCTTCGACGTCGGCAACGTCCTCTACGGCTGGGATCCCGAAAGCTTCCTCGCCCGCCAGCTCCCGGAGGACGAAGCCCGGCTTCGCTTCATCGAGGATGTCGACCTGTGGGGCTGGCACGACAGTCTGGACGGGGGCCGCCCCTTCGACGAGGCGGCGGCCGAGCTAAGCGAGAAATTCCCCGATTACGCCGCTCATATCTCCGCCTGGGGAGAGCGTTTCGGCGAGACGATCAGCGATCCGGTTCCCGGGGTCCACGCGATCGTCGAGGCGCTGGACAAAGGCGGGGTGCCGCTCTTCGCCATCACCAATTTCTCGGCCGATTTCTGGGCGCCCTTCCGGGCTCGCGAGGACGCCTTCTTCCGCCGCTTCCGGGCCATCGTCGTTTCCGGCGAGGAAAAGCTGCTCAAGCCCGATCCGGCCATCTACTATCTCGCTCTTCATCGCTTCGGCCTGCAGGCCCACGAGGCCCTGTTCGTCGACGACCGCAAGATCAACGTCGAGGGCGCCGAGTCGGTCGGGATGCTTGGGCATCTCTTCACCGGCGCGGAGGGTTTGCGGCGAAGGCTGGTAGAGGAGGGGCTGCTCTGAGCCCGTCATTGCGAGCCCTTCGACGCCGCCTGCGGCGGCGCTCAGGATAAACTGCCGCTGCGCGGCAGCGAAGCAATCCAGCGCGGCTTCCGAGGCCCGCTGGATTGCTTCGTCGCTTCGCTCCTCGCAATGACGTTCGCTGACGCAACTTCCGCCCCCCTCACGCTTTGTTTCGCCCATGAGACAAAGATGGCCCGCCAAGCTCTGGATCGTCCGGCACGGGCAGAGCGCCGGCAACGTCGCCCGAGACGCCGCCGATGCCGCCGGCCTCGGAGTGATCGACCTCGACATCCGCGACGTCGACGTTCCCCTTAGCGATCTAGGCCACCGCCAGGCGGACGCGCTCGGCCGCTGGTTCGCCGCCTTGCCCGAAGAGGAGCGGCCGGAAGTCGTGCTCGTCTCCCCCTACGTCCGGGCCCGCCAGACGGCGGAGGCGATCTGCAAGGCGGGCGGCTCCGTCCCCGGCGCCAAGGCGCCCCGCCAGGACGAGCGGCTTCGCGAGCGCGAGTTCGGACTGTGGGACCGGCTGACCACCGCCGGAGTCCGGGAGAAATTCCCCGAGCAGGCGGAGCAGCGCACCCTGCTCGGCAAATTCTACCATCGCCCGCCCGGCGGCGAGAGCTGGGCGGACGTCATCCTTCGGCTTCGGAGCGCGCTCGACACGGTCAGCCTGCACCATGCCGACCGCCGGGTGCTGATCGTCTGCCACCAGGTCGTCGTGCTCTGCTTCCGCTACATATTGGAGGAGCTGGACGAGGCCCAGGTTCTCGCGATCGACAGGGATGCCGACGTCGTCAATTGCGGCCTTCTCCAATATGAGTTCGAGCCGGACGACGAGAAAGACTGCGTGCCCAAGCTGGTCTGCTACAATTTCGCGGCGCCGCTGATCGAGGAAGACGCTCCGATCACCTCCGAGCCCGACGCCATGGTCGCCGCGCGGTGAGCGATTTCGAGATCCTCGACCGGCAACTGCTGCGCGAATTTCCGCTTCCCGCCCATCCTGAAGACAGCGACAAGGGCGACCGCGGCCAATTCCTGGTCGTCGCCGGCAGCCGCGAGGTGGCGGGCGCGGCACTGCTGGCGGGGATTGGAGGCCTGCGTGCGGGAGCGGGCAAGCTGCAGATAGCCACCGCCGCGAGCGTATCCGTCCAGCTCAGCATCGCCGTTCCGGAGGCGATGGTGGTCGGTTTTCAGGAGACCGCGGACGGCGGCTTCTCCCCAAGCGCGATAGCGCCGCTGCTGGTGCTGGCGCGAGGCGCGCAGGCGATCACCATCGGCTGCGGCATGCAGCACGGCAAGGCGCTGGAAATATTGCTCGACGCCTTGCTGGCGAGCGATGTCGGCAGCCCGCTGGTGCTCGACGCCGCCGTCCTAGGCTCGCTCGCACCGCGGGCCAAGGCGTTGGCTGCGCGGCGAAGCGGGGCGATCCTCCTCCCGCATTCCGGCGAAATGGCCCGCCTGCTGGGATGCGAGCCCGAGGAGGTCGAGGCCGATCCGCCGGCCGCCGCCCGCCGGGCCGCCGAGACCTTCGGAGCGGTGTCGCTGATCAAGGGCCAATGCAGCTTCATCGTCGCCCCGGACGGCCGGGCGTTTCGCCTCACCGGGGGCGGAGTCGGGCTCGCCACCTCCGGCTCGGGCGACGTCCTGGCAGGGATCGTTGGAGGTCTCGTCGCGCGGGGCGCCGATCCGCTGACGGCGACTCTGTGGGGAGTCCACCTCCACGCCGAGGCGGGACGGGCGCTCGCCAGGCGCATCGGCCGAATCGGCTTCCTGGCGCGGGAGCTGCTCGACGAAGTGCCTGGGCTGATGGGGGCGTAGCCTGTCTTCGTCATTGCGAGGAGCCCTTCGACGCCGCCTGCGGCGTCGCTCAGGATGAACTGCCGCATCGGGGCAGCGACGAAGCAATCCAGTGGGCCTCGGGGACCGCACTGGATTGCTTCGCTCCGCTCGCAATGACGGACGGTAAAAGACGCCGGGCTTGATCCGGCTCCCGGCTTTCCGCATTCCGCTGCGGTGACCGCGAATCCCGACGTCATCGAGCGCGCTTACTCGCTCCTCAACGAGGGTCGGGTGCCGGAGGCGCTTGAGATCAGCACCCGGCTCGCCGCGACGGCCGGCGCGAGCCACGATGCCCTGGTCCTTCATTCGGCCGCACTGAAGCGGGTGCAGCGGCACGAGGAAGCGCTTGCGATCGACCTGAGGGCCGCCGGGGCCTTCCCCCGAAGCGGCGCGGCCTGGCACAATCTGGCGACGACGCTCGGCGAGCTGGGCCGGGGCGCAGAGGCCCTCGAGGCGCTCGCCAAGGGTTTCTCGGTCGGCCTCGACTCCCCCCTCAGCTGGCAGGTGAAGGCGCGCGCCCATGTCGCCTGCGGCGATCTCGTCGCCGCGGAAGCCGCCTATCGCGAAGCCTCGGCGCGGGCGCCGGACCTCGCCCCGCTCGCCGCCGAGGCCGCGGATTTCATGTGGATGGCCCGGGGCGACCTCGCCTCCGCCCAGGCGCCGCTCGACCGCGCCTTCCACGCCGGCGCCCCTCCCACGCCGCTGCTGATGGCCAAGGCGAAGCTGCTCGCCTCCGCGGGCGACCGCGAGCAGGCGGCCGACTTGCTGGATCGCGGGGCGGGGCACCTGCCGGACGATCTCCAGCTCGTCCTCGCGGCCGCCCAGGCCGCCCTCGAGGCGGGCCGGCTCGCCGATGCCGAGCGCCATATCCGAAGCGCCGAGGCCCTCGCTCCGGGCGATCCCGGTGCGCTCGTCCAGTCGACCATCGTCAGCCTGGCGCTCGGCCGGACCGAAGCGGCGCTGATCAGTGCCCGCAAGGCGCTGGCCGTGGCCCCCCTCGACCAGTCGGCGCTCGCCTGGAACGCCACGGCGGCGCGGGCGGCCGGCGATCCGCTCTACGCCGAGCTTTGCGACTATGAGATGATGGTCGGCGTCTTCGAGCTGGAGCCGCCCGCGGGATGGGCAAGCCTGGAGGACTTCCTCCGGGACCTGACGAGCGCGCTGGACCGGCATCACGTCATGGCCGAGCATCCATCGGCGCAATCGCTGCGCCACGGGACCCAGACGACCTATCGCCTGTCAGGGGCGCGGGACCCCGTGATCCAGGCCTTCTTCCAGGCTCTCGACGAGCCCCTTCGAGCCCATATCGCGAAGCTCGGAGCCGGCCCCGATCCGCTTCGGCGGCGCAACAGCGGCGGCTATCGGATCATTGGGGCCTGGTCGGTCCGGCTCCGGCAGGGCGGATTCCACCTCGACCACATGCACAATGAGGGCTGGATCTCTTCCGCCTTCTACGTCGAGACGCCCGACGGCGCCCTCGGCCGGGAGGGCAAAGAAGGCTGGCTCCGCCTGGGGCAGCCGCCTTTCCCGACGGTCCCGGAGCAGCCCGCGGAACGCTTCATCCGCCCGAAGCCCGGCCGCCTGGTCCTCTTCCCCTCCTACATGTGGCACGGGACGGTGCCGTTCCATACCGAGGAACGGCGAACGACGATCGCCTTCGATATCGTGCCGGAGACGTAAAGGGAACGAAGTCGTCATTGCGAGGAGCCCTTCGACGCCGCCTGCGGCGGCGCTCAGGATGAACTGCCGCTTCGCGGCAGCGACGAAGCAATCCAGTGGGCCTCCGAGACCGCACTGGATTGCTTCGCTTCGCTCGCAATGACGGCGCTAGTGGAGCTTTTCCTGGGTCTTCCGGTGCCGATCGAGCTCGTCCCCGACGAGCCGGACGATATGGATGACGTTCGTGGACCCCGGGGTTCCGAAGGGGACTCCCGCGGTGATGATGATCCGGTCGCCGCCTTTCGCCACCCCATGGCGAAGCGCCATCCGCTTGGCCTTGGCGATCATCTCCTCGAAATTGGCGATGTCGCGGGTTCTCACCCCATGGGCGCCCCAAAGGATCCCCAGCTTTCGCGCGGTCCTGAGAGAGGGGGTTAGCACCATCAAAGGAACGGAGGGCCGTTCGCGCGAAAGCCGCCGGGCGGTCGAGCCGGAGCTGGTGAAGCAGACGATCGCCGCCGCGCCCACCGTCCCGACCATCGTGTTGGCCGCCTGGGCGATCGCGTCGGCGGTGGTCGGATCAGGAAGGGTCTGGGTGAAATGGACCCGCTCGGCATGGCTCGGATCGGCCTCGACGCTGGTCGCGATGCTGTTCATCATCGTCACCGCCTCGCACGGATATTTGCCCGACGCGCTCTCGGCCGACAGCATCACCGCGTCGGCTCCGTCATAGACCGCTGTCGCCACGTCCGAGACTTCGGCGCGGGTCGGGCTCGGCGAGCTGATCATCGATTCGAGCATCTGGGTCGCGACGACCACCGGCCGCCCCATCCGCCGGGCCGCTTCGACGATCATCTTCTGCAGGGGCGGAACGGACTGCGGCGGAAGCTCGACCCCGAGATCTCCGCGCGCCACCATCACCGCGTCGGCAAGCTCGAGGATCCCGTCCAGCCGCTCGACCGCCGCCGGCTTCTCGATCTTGGCGAGCAAGGCCGCGCGCCCGGCGATCAGCCTCCGGGCCTCGGCCACATCCTCGGGCCGCTGCACGAAGGAGAGGGCGATCCAGTCGACATGCTGGTCGAGAGCGAAGACCAGGTCGGTCCGGTCCTTCTCGGTCAGCGCCGCCAGCGGAAGCACGACGTCGGGAACGTTCACTCCCTTGTTGTTCGACAGCCGCCCGCCGACCTCGACCACCGTCTCGATCCGGTCGTCGGTCACGCTGGTCACGCGCTGGACGAGCTTGCCGTCGTCGAGAAGCAGCCTCGTGCCTTTCTCGACCCCGCCGAAAATCTCCCGGTGCGGAAGCTCGACCCGCTTGGCGGTCCCGAGCGCCTTGTCCCGGTCGAAGACGAAGGTCTGGCCCTTCTCCAGCTCGACCCCGCCGTCGCCCTCGAACTTGCCGACCCTGAGCTTGGGGCCCTGCAGGTCGGCGAGGATCGTCGTCGGCCGGTCGAGCTCCTTCTCGAGCGCCCGAATCGTCTCGATCAGCTGGGCATGGTCCTGATGCGTGCCGTGGCTCATGTTGACCCGGAAGGCGTCCGCGCCCGCCTCGGCGAGCTTGCGGATCATCTCCGGGGTGCGGCTCGCCGGACCCAAGGTGGCGAGGATCCGCACCTTGCGGGTGCGGGGCACGAATTTGCTCGGACGCGTTTCGGAATTGGCCATTGAAGCGGCGCATAGCCTCTCCCGCCGCCAGTTCAACCCGTCGCGGGCCTCCCCTCCCTGAAAGGGAGGGGTCAGGGGGTGGGTAGGCGAGCGTAGCGAGACTATTGGGGACTCGGAGTTTCGGCCGCCTTCGGCGGACCCACCCCCAGCCCCTCCCTTGCAGGGAGGGGAGTAAAAACGATGCGGGTCTTCACCCGCTTGAGCCGGCCGGGCCCAGGCCTTAGGAGCCCCCTTCGAATCCGAACAGAAGGGAAAGAAATGGCGGAAGGCACCATCGCGGCCGACGAGCTGAGGCTGCTGATCGAGCGGATCGAGCGGCTCGAGGAGGAAAAGAAGGCGATCGCGGACGACGTCAAGGACGTCTACGGCGAAGCCAAGTCGCGCGGCTACGACACCAAGACGATCCGGACCATCGTCCGCCTGCGCAAGATGGAAGCCCACGACCGCCAGGAAGCCGACGCCCTGCTCGAGACCTACAAGGCCGCGCTCGGGCTGGAATAGTCGCGGGGCGGAACGGCCGTCGCCGTCGCCGTCATTGCGGCCCTTCGACGCCGCCTGCGGCGACGCTCAGGATAAACTGCCGCTGCGCGGTAGCGAAGCAATCCAGCGGCTCGGCGCCCGAACCCTGGATTGCTTCGTCGCTTCGCTCCTCGCAATGACGGGGAGGAATTGCGGAAGCACCGCCCTCCCGGTATCGCCTCTCCCACACCCAACAGCAGGATCGCCCGCGCACCATGGCCGGCCACAGCAAGTTCAAGAACATCATGCATCGCAAGGGCGCTCAGGACAAGAAGCGCTCCAACCTCTTCTCCAAGCTCTCGCGGGAGATCACGGTCGCGGCCAAGATGGGCCTTCCCGATCCGGACTCGAACGCGCGCCTCCGCGCCGCGATCGTAACCGCCCGCGCCCAGTCCATGCCGAAGGACAATATCCAGCGGGCGATCGACAAGGCTTCGGGCGGCGACGCCGAAATCTACGAGGAGCTCCGCTACGAGGGCTTCGGCCCCGGCGGAGTGGCACTCATCGTCGAGGCCCTGACCGACAACCGCAACCGGACCGCCACCAACATGCGCACCGCCTTCTCGAAGAATGGCGGCAATCTGGGCGCCTCGGGCTCGGTCAGCCATGGCTTCGAGCGGCTCGGCCTGGTCGCCTATCCGGCCTCCGCCGGAACCGCCGACGCCGTCTTCGAGGCGGCGATCGAGGCGGGCGCCGAGGATGTCGAATCGGACGAGGACGGCCACCAGGTCTGGACCGCCCAGGAGGACCTCCACGGAGTCGCCCGGGCTTTGGAGGATTCCCTGGGCGCCGCCGAGAGCGTCAAGCTCGCCTGGCGCCCCGGCACCCGGGTCGAGGTGGGCGCCGACGACGCCGGCCAGCTGATGAAGCTGATCGATGCGCTCGAGGACGATGACGACGTCCAGACCGTCTGGGGCAATTACGAAGTCCCCGACGAGGTGATGGAGAAGCTTTGATCCTCCCCATGCGCAGCATGGGGAGGGGGACCACACGAAGTGTGGTGGAGGGGTAAATGCGCAGGCCGGTTCCAGCTACCCCTCCACCATCCTTCGGATGGTCCCCCTCCCCGAGCAAGCTCGGGGAGGATTTTAAGCTATGATCGTCCTCGGCCTCGATCCCGGCCTTGGCTGCACCGGCTGGGGCGTGATCTCCGCCGACGGGAATCGCCTCACCCACATTGCCAACGGCCAGATCCGCACCGATTCCAAGGCGCTGCTCCCCGCCCGCCTCGTCGATCTCCACGGTCGGCTGCTCGAAGTCCTGGCCGAGCACCGGCCGGCGGCCGCCGCGGTCGAGGAAGTGTTCGTCAACGACAATCCCCAGTCCACACTGAAGCTCGGCCAGGCCCGCGGGGTCGTCCTTCTAGCCGCCGCGGGCCTTGGGATCGCCGTCGGCGAATATGCGCCGCGGCTGGTCAAGAAGGCGGTGGTGGGGACCGGCGGCGCCGACAAGATTCAGGTCCACGCGATGGTCCAGCGACTCCTGCCGGGGGTGAAGATCGTCGGCGCCGACGCGGCGGACGCACTGGCGGTGGCGATCACTCACGCCCATCATCTGGCGACGGCGCGAAGTCTGGCGTGAGCGGTGGGGCCACCTACCGTCGGCCTGAGCTTGTCGAAGGCCTTTTCTTGTCCTGCCCCTCGGGGAAGGAGAGGGCTTCGACAAGCTCAGCCCGAACGGTTAGGGTTTGGCGGATGACCGCCTTTGAGTTCCGTCCCGAATGATCGCCAAGCTCCGGGGCCTCCTCGACGGCTTCACGGCCGATCACGCCGTCGTGGACGTGAACGGGGTCGGCTATCTCGTCTTCGCCTCGACCCGGACGCTCGCCTCGCTCGGCCCCGTCGGAGGCGAGGTCGTGCTCCACACCGTCATGCAGGTCAGCCAGGACGACATCCGGCTGATCGGCTTCGCCTCGGGCGACGAGCGCGACTGGTTTCGGCTCCTGACATCGGTCCAGGGCGTGGGCGCCCGGGTCGCGCTCGCGATCCTCTCGACCCTGCCCGGCGACGATCTCCACCGAGCCGTGGCGAGCGGCGACTCCGCGATGATCGCCCGCTCTCCCGGAGTCGGCCCCAAGCTCGCCCAGCGCGTCGTCAACGAGCTGAAGGACAAGGTCGGAAGCCTGGCCCTCGGCCCGGCAGCGGCCTCCGCGCCCACTCCTGGAAGCGCCGCCGCGGACGCCGTCTCCGCCCTCCTCAACCTCGGCTTCCGCCCCGGCGAAGCCGCGGCCGCCGTCGGCAGGGCGGAGGCGGATCTCGGGCCGGGAGCAACCCTCGACGCGCTGGTTCGGACGGCGCTGAAGAAGGCGGCGAAGTAGCCCCGTCATTGCGAGCCCTTCGACGCCGCCTGCGACGGCGCTCAGGATAAACTGCCGCTTCGCGGCAGCGAAGCAATCCAGTGCAGCGCCTCCGCCCGCTGGACTGCTTCATCGCTTCGCTCCTCGCAATGACGATCAGCCCCAGACCTCTGCGGAGGCGCCCGCGCCCGCAAGGAACTCGCGGCGGCGAACGGGCTCATGGGTCGATCGCCCCGAAGGCCTTCCAGGTCCCCGGAGTCCCGGCGCTCGTGCAGACCCAGCCGACCTTTCCGCCCGGAGCCGGCGCGATGTTGTAGACCAGCTCGCCGGCGGCGTGATGGCCGGAGGAGGGCGGGCCCGAGCCATAGTCGATGGCCCGGGCGCTGGCCCCCGAGCCGACGAACAGGCGGGGGATGTTCACCGCGCCCGGCTGGGCCGTGGATCGCCCTCCGGTGAAGGCGGTGTTCACTCCGGTGAAGGAGGCGAAGGTCCCGACCTCGTCGAGCCTGAAGGAGATGTCGACGTCGAGAGCGCCGACGAAGGAGTTGGGATGGCGCGTGGGATGACGCACCGCCATGAACCTGCCGTTGGTCAGGTCCGTGCCGAATTCGGCAACCAGCGGCTGCCCGTTATAGGCCGGTTTCTCGGCGTGGAAGCCGTTCGGGTTGTTGAGGGCTCCGAAATAGCTTCGCACCTGGACGCAGGTGCTCCAGGCGCTTGGCGGGCTCTGTCCGCCCACCCATATCTGCGGCGAGCGGATCTGCGCCGGGGGTTGGGAGCCCTCGCTGTAGCAGGCCTCCCAGACGGTCTCGCCGGCGGGGCTGTTGCCGCAATAGCTGCCGCCCATCTTCCAGCGCATTCCCCTCGTCCAGAGCGGGATCCCCTGGGCGGGGCCATGCGCGAACTCGAAGGGGATCCAGACGGTCGGGTCCGCGCCGGGAGCCGAGGTCGACGCCGCTTCGGTCTTCCCGATCGCGACATGGTAGCGCCGGAACAGGGTCGTCCCGGCATAGGCCCATCTGTAACCGTCCGACTCCACGACCCCGGCGGAGGTTTCATGGGTCGGCGGATCGGCCGCCGCCCCTGCGCCGGCCGAAAGCAGATGGTAGAGCTTGCCCGCGTTCGTCCGGTACGTCCCGTGGGGCGAGGAGACGGCGATCCCGGCCCCCGCCGCCCAGGCCGGGGCCGGAAAGGTGCAGCAGGAACCCACCACTCCGGCCTTGTGCTCGGGATAGGCCCGCCCAAGCCCGTTGCCCTCGGCGTGGTGGCCGATATGGTGGTTGCTGAGGAAGGCGTTGTCGAAAATGCCGAACTCGCCATTGCCGTGGACGTCGCAGGCCTGGGTCGTGACGCAATTGGCGTCCCCGTTCATGAGATGGATTCCGCTGCCTCCATTGCCGCCGCTTTGGCAAAAGAGGATCCGGGTGCTGTTCGCGTTGTTGGTGGAAGCGCCCAATCCGGTCAGGCTCTCGATCCGGATCCCGTCGCCCGGGAACAGGGCGAAGGTGCAGCGGATGACGTCGCCCCGGGTGACGGCGTGGAGGCCGTGATGGCCGGTTCCGACGGCGGCCCGGCTCGAGCAATAGAGATTCTCGATTCTGTACCCCGACGCGGAGGCGGCTTGGCCGTCATTGCCCGTCCCGGGGCCATGAAGCTCGAACCCGCCTTTGTCGAAATCGAACCAGGTCGCGTATCCGAAGCGCTGCGAGTTGGATTGGCCCTCCAGCCACAGGGCGCATCTCACCGACCAGGGCTCCGCGAAGCGGAATCGGCCTGCGGGCGCGGTGACCTTGATCGCCGGAGTGCCGGGCTGGCCGGGGGCCGGATCGTTGGCGAGGAGATGGGCGAGCAGCCTCTTCACGGCCGCGCTGTTGGCGACCGCGAGGGCGTCGCCGTCGCCGGCGACGATCCCGAAATCGGCGATGTCGAGCACCGCCGGGCGGGCGCCGGATTCGCCCGGCCGGCTCTGAGCCGCCGCAGCTGCCGGCGCGAGAAAAGTCGCCGCCACTCCGGTGGTCGCCAGGAATTCACGACGGTCCATGCAATCTCCTTCATCGCCGCGGTGCGCCGGAAGCAAATCCTAGCGCCTCGCAAGCCTCCCATAAAGCCGCTCGACAGCCACGGCTCTTCGGCTAATGCTCGCCTGCGTGGAGCAGGAGCGGATCATCGGCGGGGAAAGGCGTCCCGAGGACATCGATGCCGCTCTCCGTCCCAAGACCCTCGACGATTTCGTCGGCCAGAAGGCGGCGCGGGAGAATCTGCGGATCTTCATCGACGCCGCCAGGAGCCGGGGCGACGCGCTCGACCATGTCCTTTTCTTCGGCCCCCCGGGCCTGGGCAAGACCACGCTTGCCCAGATCATCGCCCGCGAGCTCGGGGTTGGCTTCCGGGCCACTTCCGGGCCGGTCATCGCCAAGTCGGGCGATCTCGCGGCTTTGCTCACCAACCTGGAGGACGGCGACGTCCTCTTCATCGACGAGATCCACCGACTCGCGCCCGCGGTCGAGGAGATCCTCTATCCCGCCATGGAGGACCGGGCTCTCGACCTGATGATCGGCGAGGGCCCCTCGGCCCGATCGGTCCGGATCGACCTGCCCAAATTCACCCTGGTCGGAGCGACCACCCGCCAGGGCCTGATCACCACTCCGCTGAGGGACCGGTTCGGAATCCCGGTCCGGCTTACCTTCTATTCCGTCGAGGAGCTGGAGCAGGTCGTCCGCCGGGCCGCCCGGCTGCTCGGCCTGTCGCTGACCGGGGACGGCGCCCGTGAGATCGCCCGCCGCTCGCGCGGCACCCCCCGGATCGCCGGCCGGCTGCTCCGCCGCGTGCGCGACTTCGCCCAGTCGGCCGGCGCCGCCGAAGTGGATTCGAGGGTCGCGGACGGGGCACTGACCCGGATGGAGGTCGACCAGCTCGGCCTCGACGCGATGGATCGCCGCTACCTGACCATGATCGCCGAGCTCTACAGAGGCGGCCCGGTCGGGGTCGAGACGCTCGCCGCCGGCCTCTCCGAGCCGCGCGACACGATCGAGGAGGTGATCGAGCCCTTCCTGATCCAGCTCGGGCTCGTCGCCCGGACCGCCCGCGGCCGCTGCCTCAACGGCAAGGCCTGGACCCATCTCGGCCTGCCTTTGCCCAAGACGTCGCAGGATGGGCTTTTCGATTGATCCGGAGAGAGCGCAAATGATACCGACGGTCGAGAAGCCCCCGTTCGCCCAGAGCTCGAAGCTCCCGTTCGCCCAGAGCCCGTCGAAGGGCCTTTCTTTCTTTTCAGGTCTCGCCTCGGGAAAGAGTAGGGCTTCGACAAGCTCAGCCCGAACGGGCTGGGCTTCGGCCTTCGCCTTCGCATCGATGCTCTGGGCTTCGAATCCTGGTTTCGCCCAGGCCCCCGCCGCGGCCCCCGCACTCGCCGTTGCGCCCGATTACCGGCAGGACTCCGCCTGGCTCTGCCTTCCCGGCCGCTCCGACGCTTGCAGCGCCCCGCTCGCCACCACCGCGCTCAATCCCAACGGCTACGGCTCGACCGGCCAGGCGGCTCCCGACAACGCGGCGACGGTCGACTGCTTCTACGTCTACCCGACCGTCTCGCGCGATCCGGGCATCAACAGCGATCTCGCTCCGGGCCTCGAAGAGAATGGGACCGCCGCCGTGCAGCTCGCCCGGTTCGGGAGCGTGTGCAGGACCTACGCGCCGATGTACCGCCAGATCACCGCCACCGGCCTCTCGCGCTCTTTCACGGGCGAAGACGTGCGGCCGTATTTCGGGACCGCCTATGCCGATGTGCTCGCGGCCTGGAAGAGCTTCCTCGAGAATCGCAACCGGGGCAGGCCTTTCGTCCTCATCGGCCACAGTCAGGGCGCCATCCATCTTCTGAAGCTCCTGCAGGAGGAGATAGAAGGCAAGCCGGTGGCGAAGAAGATGCTCTCCGCGATCCTGCTCGGATGGGCGGTCGAGGTGCCTCAGGGCAAGCTGGTGGGCGGAAGCCTCAAGTCCACGCCGCTCTGCACCCGGGTCGCACAGACGGGCTGCGTCATCTCCTACATGAGCTTCCGGGCCTCGGCTCCGCCCCCGCCGGGCTCCTTCCTCGGTCGAGCGGCGCGCCCGGGCATGACCGCCGCCTGCACCAACCCGGCCGCCCTTCGCGGCGGCAGGGCGAAGCTCGATTCCTACTGGTTCACGAGGTCCCCGGCCGCCCCGGGGGCTCAGCGGGTTACCTGGTCGGGTCAGGGCGCCCCGCCGACGCCCTTCCTTCGCACCGAGGGGCTGGTCACCGCCCAATGCCGGCACGACGGGCAGGCCGGCTACCTCGCCGTTACTGAAAATGCCGATCCGAAGGACGGCCGGACCGACCGGATCCCCGGCGACGTCTATATCGGCGGCAAGCTAAACCTCGGCTGGGGCCTCCACCTCGTCGACATGAACCTCGCCCAGGGCGATCTGATCCGGCTGGTCGAGGCGCAGGCTCGGGGAAAGCGCTGATCCTCCCCATGCTTTGCATGGGGAGGATCAAGTTCGACCCCCGACGCAAAATCGTCACGTCTCGCCCCGGCGCACCCCTTTGGGGTTGCCCCGGCGAATCCGCAGCCGATAGAGCCCTGGCGATGGACGGAGACGGACCGAAGCCTGCCGACGGGGTCATGCGGGGTGCGACGCACTTCTTCCCGCTGCGCGTCTATTTCGAGGACACCGACGTCGCCGGGATCGTCTATTACGCCAATTACCTGCGCTTCGTCGAACGGGCCCGCTCCGACATGCTCCGGCTGATCGGGATCGACCAGCGCGGGGCCCTCGAAGGCGGCGAGGGCGTCTATGTAGTCGCCGAGGTCGCCGTGAAGTATCGGGCGCCGGCCAGGCTCGCCGACGAGCTCGTCGTGATTACCGAGATCGAAGAGGTGCGCTCGGCGAGCGTGCTCATTCATCAGCGGGTCATGCGCGGGGAGAGACTTCTGGCCGATGTCAGGGTGACCGCGGCCTTCCTGACGCCGGAAGGCCGCCCAAGGCGCCATCCGAGCGCCTGGGTCGAATTGTTCGAGCGGTTGCTGGAGGAAGGAAGAGAGTGGACGGACAAAAGATGACGGGAGCGGACATGTCGCCCGTCGCACTGTTCCTGCAGGCGGACATCGTCGTCAAATCGGTGATCGTCGGCCTGATCCTCGCCAGCATCTGGACCTGGGCGATCATCATCGGCCACGCCTTGAGGCTCCGCCGGGCGTCCGCCGGATCGCAGGCGTTCGAGCGCGATTTCTGGAAGGCGGACGATATCGACGGCTTCTACGAGACCCGCGGCAAGGCCGACATCCCGAGCGCCAAAGTGCTTGCCGCCGGAATCGCGGAATGGCGTCGGTCGACCGGAGGCAAGGTCGTCGACCGCGAGGGCGCCCGCTCCCGACTCGCGCTGGTCATGAATTCGGCACTGACCGAGGAGGTCGACCGGCTCGCGGTTCGACTCAACATCCTCGCCACGATCGGCTCGGTTGCTCCCTTCGTCGGACTGTTCGGGACGGTCTGGGGGATCATGCGAAGCTTCACCGCGATCGCGGGCGCCAACAATACCAGCCTCGCCGTCGTCGCTCCGGGCATCGCCGAGGCCTTGTTCGCAACCGCCCTCGGCCTCTTCGCCGCGATCCCGGCGGTGATCGCCTACAATCGGATGAGCTTCGGCATCAACCGCCTCGAAGCGCGCCTCCAGCGCTTCGCCGACGGCTTCCACGCGACCCTCAGCCGCGAGCTGGAGCTGGAGGGATGAGGGGGCTGCGGCAGCGTCCCCTCCCTGGAAGGGAGGGGCCGGGGGTGGGTCCGCCGAAGGCGGCCGAAACTCCGAATCCGAAAAGTCTCGCTTCGCTCGCCTACCCACCCCCGTCCCCTCCCTTCCAGGGAGGGGAGGCGTAATGGCCATGGGCCCCATACTCGGCTCCCATCGCCGAGCCCGGCGCTCGCCGATGGCGGAGATCAACGTCACCCCGATGGTCGACGTGATGCTCGTCCTGCTCATCATCTTCATGGTCACCGCGCCGCTCCTCGTCGCCGGGGTCCCGGTCGACCTGCCCGACAGCAAGGCGGGCGCGCTGGACCAGGAGCAGAGGCCCGTACAGATCTCGCTCGACTCCGCCGGCACCCTCACCGTCGACGACCAGCCGGTGGCGCCGGCCGATCTGGCGCCCCGCCTCGCGGCGATCGCCGCGGCCTCGAAAGAGCCCGGCGGCCCGCGGATATTCCTTCGCGCCGACCGGGCCCTCGATTACGGCCGGGTCATGGCGGTGATGGGCGAGATCAACGCCGCCGGCCTTCGCAAGGTCGCCCTGGTCAGCACCCAGGGGCAGGAAGCGCGATGACTCATTCACTCCTTCCGTTCGGAATGAGCCCTACCGCTCCGTTCGCCCTGAGCCTGTCGAAGGGCCTTCCTGCCCTTCCGGACGCCGGAAGAAGGAAAGGGCTTCGACAAGCTCAGCCCGAACGGTTTTTCTTCACTTTGCCGGGCCCGGGGAGGAGGCGCTGATGGACCGCGCCGAAGCCGCGGGGCTTGGAGTCGCCACCGTCGGCCATGTCGCCCTTCTCGTGGTCCTTTCGCTGGGTTTCGCGGCGACCCGGCTGCCCGCACCCAGGAGCGACCCGATCGAAGTCTCCTTCGTCGATGAGGTCGGACTCGAAAGCGAGTCGCCCACGTCGGCCGCGGAAGCGCCCGCTCCGCTCCTCGCTCCGGAGGAAGGGCCGCCCGCGCCCGCGATGCCGGCGCCGCCGGAAGTCCAGCCCGTCCCCCGACCGGAGCCCGTCGCCGCCGCTCCGGCTCCGGCTCCCAAGCCCGTCGCCCGCCCGACCCCTCCCAAGCCCATTCCGACGCCGGCGAAGGCCGCCCCTTCAAGGCCTGCGCCTTCCAGGCCGGCGCCCTCCAGGCCGGCCCCCTCGAAACCGGCCGCAAAGCCGGCGCCGGCCGCGAAGCCCGCCCGATCGAGGCCGTCGACGGCTGCCCAGCCCGCCTCCGCCCGTCCGACCGGCCGGCTTTCCGGCCTTCTGAACGGAGTTTCGGACCGGGCGACCAACAGCCGATCGACCGCTGCGCCGGCCGCCGCTGCCGGTCCGGCGGTCCAGGCCTCGCTTGGGGCGGAGGTCCGCCGCCAGCTCAAGCCGCACTGGAAGGCTCCGACCGGCGCCGATTCCGAGCAGCTTCGGACCGAGGTCGTCATCTCGCTGGCCCAGGACGGCCGGGTGACCGACATCCGGATCGCCGGAACCACCGGCCAGACCGCAAGCAACCGGCCCCAGGTCCCGCTCCACCGCGAGCAGGCCGAACGCGCCGTGCGGCTCGCCGCCCCGTTCAAGCTTCCCGCCCAATATTACGACGCCTGGAAATCGCTCCGGGTCACCTTCGACAAGAGGCTCTCGCAATGATGAAGCGCCTGGCTTCGCTCTTCCTGTTCGCTTTCGCCCCACTCTTTGCGCTCGAAATGCCTGCCGCGGCCCAGCTCAGCGTCGACGTCACCGACGAAACCGGCGACGACCTCGTCATCGCCGTCCCCTTCATGCCGACCCCCCAGCCCACCGACACTCCCGCCGGAAGCACCGAGGCGCTCGGCCGGCAGGTGGCCGAGGTGGTCGCCGCCGACCTTCGCGGAAGCGGCCTGTTCCGCCCCGTCGGCCCGGCCGGGATCCGGGCCGTGCCTTTCGCCGAAGTCACCGCCCCGGCCTACGCCGCCTGGAGCGGCAGCGGCGCAGCCGCGCTCGTCCAGGGCTTCGTCCGGGCCAATCCGGACGGACAGCTGACCGTCGGCTGCTATCTCTACGACGTCGCGCTCCAGTCCGAGCTCACCCGCCAGGGCTACGTCGTCGCCCCCCGGGACTGGCGCCGGGCCGCTCACAAATGCGCCGACGCAATCTATTCGCGCCTTTCCGGCGAGAGCCCGTTCTTCGACAGCCGGATCGCCTATATCGCCGAGAGCGGACCCAAGAATGCCCGGGTGAAGCGGCTCGCCATCATGGATTCGGATGGGGCCAACCACCGCTTCCTCACCAACGGCCAGTCGACGGTGCTCACCCCGCGCTTTTCGCCCGACTACAGGCAGATCGTCTATCTCAGCTATGTCGAGAAGCGCCCGCGAATCTACATTTACGACATCGGGACCGGCCGCCAGCGGATCGTCACCGAAAGCTCCAACCAGACCTTCGCTCCGCGCTTCTCGCCGGACGGGCGCTGGATCCTCTACGCCATGGCGGTCGGAGGCAATACCGACGTCTACCGGGTCTCCGCCCAGGGCGGAGCGCCGGTCCGGCTGACCAACTCGCCGGGGATCGACGTCGGCGGCTCCTATTCGCCCGACGGCACCCGGATCGTGTTCGAAAGCGATCGCTCCGGCCGCCAGCAGCTTTACGTGATGAACGCCGACGGCACCGGCCAGCGCCGGATCAGCTTCGGCGGCGGCGGCTATGCGACCCCCGAATGGAGCCCGCGCGGCGATCTCGTCGCCTTCACCCGGATCGCCGGCAATTTCCGCGTAGGCGTGATGAGCCCCGACGGCTCGGGCGAGCGGCTCCTCACCGATAGCTGGCAGGACGAGGCGCCGAGCTGGTCGCCCAACGGCCGGGTCCTCCAATTCTTCCGGACCACCCAGGGCCGAGGCGGCAAGTCGAGCGTGTGGCAGGTCGACCTCACCGGCCGCAACGAGCGGCGGATCCCGACTCCGCTGGACGGATCGGACCCCGCCTGGGGCCCGATCCTCCCGTAAATACCCAAAGGAGAGCGTAGATGAGAGCCACCCCCTGGAAAGTCGCCGTCGTCGCCGCGGCCCTCGCTTTGACCGCCGGCTGCGGCAAGAAGGCGCCCAAGGATCTCCCCCCGCCGCCGGGCGACAGCGCGGATGCCGGGACCGCCACCGGCGTCGACGACGGCTCCGAGACCGACTCCACCGGCGGAGTCGGGCCCGGCTCGCGCGAGGATTTCATCCGCACGGTCGGCCTCGAGGGCGACCGGGTCTTCTTCGATACCGACCAGTACGACCTCGACGACCGTGACCGGGCGACGCTCGATACCCAGGCGGCGTGGCTCGATCGCTATCAGAATGTGCGGGTCACGATCGAAGGCCATGCCGACGAGCGCGGCACCCGCGACTACAATCTCGCTCTGGGCGACCGTCGCGCCAACGCCGCCAAGAATTATCTCGCCGCGCGCGGGGTCTCGGCGGGCCGGATGACGGTGATCAGCTACGGCAAGGAACGCCCCGAGGCCCTGGGCTCCGACGAAAGCGCCTGGGCGCAGAACCGAAGGGCGGTGACGGTGCTGCCTCAGTAGAGGACTTGCCTCCCCATCCAAGATGGGGAGGGGGACCCCGCGTAGCGGGGTGGAGGGGTAATTGGCGCAGGCCTGCTCCAGCCACCCCTCCACCACCCTTCGGGTGGTCCCCCTCCCCATGCTTCGCATGGGGAGGCAAGACTATTCGTCCGCGTAGATCGCGACCTTGCGCCCCTCGGCCGAGGCCATCCCCCGATACATCCCCGGCGTGTTGAACGCCCAGCCGCCATCGCCCTGCGGAGTGACCAGGATCACCCCGCCGCTTCCGCCCAGCGAGCCGACGTCGGCGATCACCTTGTCGGCGGCGACGGAGGCGCTCTCGCCGAGCATCCGGATCCGGGCGCAGATCTCGCTCGCGACGGCGGCGCGGATGAAATATTCGCCCGCGCCGGTGGCGGAGACGGCTCCGGCGCGGTCGTCGGCATAGGTGCCCGAGCCGATCAGCGGGGTGTCGCCGATCCGCCCCCAGCGCTTGCCGGTGAGGCCTCCCGTAGAGGTCGCCGCGGCGACATGGCCGTGGATGTCGACCGCGACGGCGCCGACCGTTCCGTATTTCAGAGTCTCGTCGAAATAATGGTCGCCCTCGGACAGCATCGAATCGAGCTGGCTCCGCCTCTCCTCGGTCGCGAACCATTCCGGGCCGGCCTGCTCCAGGCCCTGCTCGCGCGAGAATTGGTCCGCGCCTTCGCGGCTCAGGAAGACATGGGGGCTGTGCTCCATCACCGCCCGGGCGAGGCTGATCGGGTTCTTCGTCGCAATGACTCCGGTGACGGCCCCGGCGTCGCGGGACCGGCCGTCCATCAGGGCGGCGTCGAGCTCGTTCGTGCCCTGGTAGGTGAAGACGGCGCCCCGGCCGGCGTTGAAGCTGGGGTCGTCCTCCAGCACGCAGACCGCGCGCTCCACCGAGTCGACGGCGCTTCCGCCCTCGGCCAGGATCGCGCCGCCGGCGGCCAGCGCCCGATCGAGCGCGCTTCGCGCCTGTCGGTCCTGCTCGGGAGTCGACAATTCCCGCTCGATGATTCCGGAGCCGCCGTGGATGACGAGCTTCCAGGGAATTTGGGTCATTTTCGGCTCCGTTCGGGAGGGCGACGCTCGGGAGGTCGTGCCCTATCCGCCGGGGGTGAGGGGGGCAAGGCTCGGTCCGTCATTGCGAGGAGCCCTTCGACGCCGCCTGCGGCTGCGCTCAGGATAAACTGCCGCGTCGCGGCACCGACGAAGCAATCCGGTTTCGAACGCCCGAGCCGCTGGATTGCTTCGCTTCGCTCGCAATGACGGCTCGACCCTCCCCGAATCATATAATTATGATATCATCATTGCAGGAGGGCACCCGCAGCTCATGCCGCCACCCCCGAAGAAGGCCTTCCCGCTGCGCATCGAGCCGGCCCTTTGGGCCGCGCTCGAACGCGCCGCTGCGACCGATCTGAGAAGCGTCAACGCCGAGATCGAATGCCTCCTGCGCGAGGCGCTGCAGCGGCGGGGGGGTGAAGCTGGAGCCCCCGGAGAAGCGGCCGAGGGGAAGGCCGCCCGCCGATGACAGGAAGTAAATTAGTTCGTTTCGGACCCGATTCCCGGTCCGGGACAGATTTCGTTTCGGAGGAAGAGTAAAGTCCTTCGTACCGCGCCGCATGCCGCGGCGCCTGAGCGAAGGGGCTCTGAAATGGCTATCATCAACGGTACGGGCGCGAACGACACGCTCAACGGAACCACATCTTCGGATACGATCAACGGACTTGGCGGCGACGACACTTTATTCGGGAACGGCGGCAGCGACACGCTGGACGGCGGGACCGGCGCCGATACGATGTACGGGGGGACCGGCAACGACACCTATATCGTCGACGACGTGAACGACCTGGTCGTCGAGAATTCGGGCGAGGGCACCGACACGGTGCGCACCAGCCTCGCCGCCTACGCCCTCACCGCCAATGTCGAGAATCTGCGGTTCACCGGAGTCGGCGGATTCACCGGAGTCGGCAACGATCTCAACAACGACATCCAGGGCGGCGGCGGCAACGACACCCTGATAGGCGATGACGGCCACGACACCCTGAACGGCAATGGCGGGGACGACGAGCTCTTCGGCGGAGGCGGCCACGACACGCTGAACGGCGGTACGGGGGTCGATTACCTGGAAGGCAATGACGGCAACGACGCCTATGTCGTCGACAATGTCGGCGACGTCGTCATCGAAGCGAGCGGCGAGGGAGTCGACATCGTCTTCTCGAACCTCGCCACCTACACCCTGGCCGCCGAGGTCGAGAACCTCCAGGCGAACGGCTCGGGCAATTTCGCGGGCACGGGCAACGTGCTCGACAACGTCATCTATGGCGCGGGAAGCGACGACACCCTGAGCGGCGGGGACGGCAATGACGAGCTTCGCGGGAGCGCCGGCAACGACACCCTGATCGGAGGCAATGGCGACGACCGGCTGATCGGGAGCTCGGGCGCCGACACCCATACGGGCGGAGCCGACGACGACACGTTCGTGATCGGCGCCTTCGACAGCGGCATCATGCTCGACGCCGATCGGATCACCGACTTCCAGAGCGGGGCCGACGTCGTCGACCTCTCGTCCTGGGACGCCGATCTCAATGCGCCGGGCAACCAGGCCTTCACCTTCGTCGGCTCCGCCGCCTTCACCGGCACGGCCGGCGAGCTCCGCATCTATTTCGACGGAAACGATACTCTGGCGCTGGGCGACATCACCGGGGACGGAGTCGCGGACTTCGAGATCCGCTTCGACGGGGTGGTGGGCCTCGCCGGCTCGGACTTCATTCTCTAGCCGCATTCTCTGGCCGCGAACGGTCCGGCAGGGTTTCGGTCCTGCCGGATCGTCCACAATTAATTGGTCCATTTTCGATCTAATCCTTCCACATGAAAGGATTTTAGCAAGGATCGGGCGTAACGCTCGCTTCATGGCTCCGCCTTTCGCGGCAGCAAGAGTGAAGGGGCTTTATCATGGCAAACATCCAGGGCACGATCGCCGACGAATCCCTCACCGGGACCAGCTCCGACGACGAGATTTACGGCTCCGACGGACATGACGTCCTTAATGGCGGCGACGGCGACGATACGCTGGTCGGCGGTCAGGGCAGCGACACCCTCGATGGCGGGGCAGGGTCCGACGTGATGGACGGCGGCACCGGCAACGACACTTATTATGTCGACAGCCTCGCCGACGTGATCGTCGAGACGGTAAATTATCCGGATACCGACATCGTCTACGTGCTGATCGATTATTTCGACGTCGGATCGGCTGACGTGGAGCAGATCTATTATATCGGTAACGGTAACGGAACGTTAGTCGGAAGCGACTCGAACAATTTCATCAATGCCGGCACGGGCGCCGACTGGCTTCAGGGCGAAGGCGGCAACGACCATCTGTTCGGCGGCGGCGGCGACGATCTCCTCGAAGGCGGCGACGGCAATGACGAGCTCGACGGCTGGCAGGGCGCCGACTCGATGATCGGAGGCCTGGGCGACGACGTCTACAACGTCGATTCGGCAAACGACATCATCACCGAATATGCCGCCGAGGGCATCGACACGGTCAAGGTCAGGAAGTCGAGCTACACCCTTGGGGCCAATCTCGAGAATGCGGACCTTCGTTATTATACGGGGTCGATCTCGGTCACCGGCAACTCGGCCGCCAACGTCTTCATCATGGGGACCGGCGCCCAGACGGTGAGCGGCAGCACCGGCGTCGACACGGTCTCCTACGCCCATACGGCGGCGGTCGAGATCGACCTGTGGTCCATGACGTTCGGGGGCGAGGCAGCCAACGATTACATGACCGGGATCGAGAACCTCACCGGAAGCGCCCATGACGACATTCTCCGAGCTCTCGGTACCGTAAGCGTCATCGACGGCGGCGCGGGCGCCGACACGATGGAGGGCCGCAACGGCAGCGACATCTACTTCGTCGACAATGCAGGCGACACGGTCATCGAGGCCGCCGGCGGCGGCACGGACGAGGTGCGGATCCGCAACCTCGCGAGCTACACTCTCCCCGACTTTGTCGAGAAGCTCACCAACATCACCAACCACGTCTTCACCGGCACCGGCAATTCCCAGTCCAACGTGATCAACGGCGGCACCGCCGTCGACACTCTCCACGGCGGGGACGGGCACGATACACTGAACGGCAACGCCGGCGACGACGAGCTTCACGGCGGCAACGACCACGACATTCTGAACGGAGGCGTGGGCTCGGACCTCATGTACGGAGGCTATGGCAACGACGTCTTCCACGTCGAAGTCGTGGGCGACCAGGTCGTCGAGCTGATCGACGAGGGCACGGACCACGTCCATACCTCGCTCACCTCCTACGTGCTGGGCAACCATGTCGAGAATCTCACCTTCACCGGAACCGGCAACCCCGCGCTCAACTTCACCGGAAGCAATGTCAGCAACATCCTCCTGGGCAAGGGCAATGACGACCTCCTCTACGGGCTGGGCGGCTCCGACGAGCTTCAGGGCAGTGCCGGCAACGATTCCATCGATGGCGGCGCCGGCGACGACCTGCTGATCGGCGGCTCCGGGGCCGACCTGCTCTGCGGTGGGACCGGAGGCGACCTCTTCCGATTCTTCGAGGGCGATTCCGGAACCGGCGCCCAGGCGGACAGGATCAGCGACTATGTCAACTGGGTCGACAAGATCGACCTTCGCGACGTCGACTCCGACAGCGGGGTGGTTGGAGACCAGGCGTTCAGCTGGATCGGCACCGCCGCCTTTTCGGGCACGGCCGGAGAGCTTCGCTACTATTTCGACGGAACCGACACCTGGCTGCAGGGCGATCGAAGCGGCGACGGAATCTCCGATTTCGAGATCGTCTTCACCGGCAGCCTCAGCCTGTTCACGACGGATTTCTATCTTTAAGCCCTGATCCTCCCTGCGAGCGAAGCTCGTGGGGAGGGGGACCACCCGAAGGGTGGTGGAGGGGTAATTGCGCAGGCCTGTGCAGCTACCCCTCCACGATGCTTTCGCATGGTCCCCCTCCCCATCTTGCGATGGGGAGGATCAAGTTCTGCATCCCCACTCCACCGCCTCCCCCCATCACCTCCATTCCGGCGCGGCTTTCGCCCGCCCTTTCAACCGCCTATATGGGTGGGATGAGCATCCGCCCCTGGCGCGACATCGCGCGCCGACCGTCCCGCCAGATCATGGTCGGCTCCGTACCGGTCGGAGGCGGCGCGCCGGTCACGGTCCAGACCATGACCAACACGAACACCGCGGACGTCCGAGCCACGGTCGACCAGATCCGGCGCTGCGAGGAAGCGGGAGCGGACATCGTCCGGGTCTCCTGCCCCGACGAGGATTCGACCCGGGCGCTGAGGCAGATCGTTCGAGCCGCCCGGGTCCCGATCGTCGCGGACATCCACTTCCACTACAAGCGCGCGCTCGAGGCCGCCGACGCCGGAGCCGCCTGCCTTCGGATCAATCCCGGCAATATCGGCTCGGCCGACCGGGTCCGGGAGGTGGTCAACGCCGCCAAGGCCAATGGCTGCGCGATCCGGATCGGGGTCAATGCCGGAAGCCTGGAGCGCGACCTGCTCGAAAAATATGGCGAGCCTTGTCCCGAGGCCCTGGTCGAGAGCGCCCTGGATCATATCCGTCTGCTCGAGGACCACGATTTCCGCGAGTATAAGGTGGCGGTCAAGGCGTCGGACCTGTTCCTTGCCGTCGCCGCCTATCAGCAGCTCGCCGACGCCGTCGACTGCCCGCTCCATCTTGGCATCACCGAGGCGGGCGGACTGATCGGAGGAACCGTCAAATCCTCGATCGGGATCGGCTCCCTGCTCTGGTTCGGGATCGGCGACACGATCCGGGTCTCGCTCTCTGCGGAGCCCGAGGAGGAGGTCAAGGTCGGCTTCGAGATCCTGAAGGGCCTCGGGATCCGCAATCGCGGAGTCCGGGTCGTCTCCTGCCCGAGCTGCGCCCGCCAGGGCTTCGACGTCATCCGCACCGTCCAGGCCCTGGAGGGGCGGCTAGCGCATATCCGAACGCCGATGTCCCTTTCCGTCCTCGGCTGCGTCGTCAACGGGCCCGGCGAGGCCCGCGAGACCGATATCGGGATCACCGGCGGCGGCAACGGCAGGCATATGGTCTATCTCTCCGGAGTCACCGACCATCATGTCCGCGACGAGGAGATGGTCGAGCATATCGTCCGGCTGGTCGAGGCCAAGGCGGCGGAGATCGAGAGGTCGATGATCGACGCTCCGATCCCCGACGCCGCGGAATAGATCGGGACATGAGATGAGCGGAGACAGGCTGGCCCTCATTCTGGCGAAGCAGAAGCAGGCTTATGACCAGCGGACGGCCGCGTCGGAAGAGCAGCGTCGCCGGGTGATCGAGAAGGAAAGACGCGTGCAGAACCTTCTCGAAACGTGGAATCGCAGTCAGGTTACCTTGCGAGCGGTCATCGCGGAGCTGAACCGGGAAATGCAGGCGAACGGCGTCTCGCTGCGATATCGGGAGGAAACGTCCCTCGCCGGAGTCCGCCGTTCCGCCGAGATCACCTACGACCGGCCTCAGGAATATATCCTGACGGGGCTGTCGCTGCGTCTGTACCTCGATTCGCAGGGTCTGTTGACGGTCACCATCGTCGGCATGGGGCGGCCGATCAAGAACGAGAAGATAAAGCTCACCGAGTTCGTGGAGGACGTGCAGCGGGCCTGGCTTCTGGATTTCCTGGAAGCCACCGCCGAGGCGGAGGCCGGAGAGAGATGAGCGCGCATTGCTGCCACGAAAAGGGCCATGAGCTCGAACGGATCGCCCTCCACAAGGACATCCGCCGGGTCCTCGTCGTGGT
>DASQZF010000192.1:0-20227 GCA_035638835.1 Allosphingosinicella sp.
CTGGATTGCTTCGTCGCTGCCGCGAAGCGGCAGTTTATCCTGAGCGCCGCCGCAGGCGGCGTCGAAGGGCTCCTCGCAATGACGGTGGCTGAAGCAGTCTAGGCTCGTGCAGTCACCAGCCAGCAGGCGGCGGTGAAGCGCGCCTCGCCGTTCCGCAAATAGGGGTCGAAGGCGGAGTCGATCCGCCGCTCGACCTCGGCGCGAGTCGAATCGTCGAGGGCCGGCAGCTGATCGGCGACCAGTCCCATCCGCCGAATGTAGACGCGAAGGTCCTTCTCCGGCAGGCTGCACTCGACGTCCGCCGGGCGGATAGCGACGTCCCGCCAGCCTGCCTGCGCCAGGATCGAGCGGACATGCCCGGAGTCGGCGAAGCCGAACTGGCCGGGTTCGTTTTCCACCCGTTCGGGCAATCGGGGAAGTAGGTCCGCCGCCGCCCGCTCGGCGGCGGTCATGAAGCCGTTCTCATCCGGACCCCGCCATGCGAGGCAGGCGAGCTTGCCGCCCGGACGGACGGCGGAGCGCAGGTTGCGGAAGGCCTCCCTCGGATCGGCGAAGAACATCACTCCGAAGCGGGAGACGAGGGCGTCGAAGGCGGGCGGGTCGAACCGGTGGGACTGGGCATCGGCCTGCACGAATTCGGCCCCGATCCCGCTCCGCTCCGCCCGCGCCCGCGCCGCTTCGATCAACGGGGCCGAAATGTCGATTCCGAGAGCCTCGGCGCCCCGCTCGGCCGCCGCGAGCGCGAGGGCTCCCGCGCCGCATCCGACATCGAGGATCCGGCGCCCTTCGAGCGGCTCGATCTCCCGAAGAACGAGCGGAACGAACGGCTCGAGCAGCCGGTCGAGCATTTCGCCGAGCTCGGCCCAGGTCCGACCCGTACGGTCGTTCCAGCGGACGGACTGATCCGGATTGGCGATGCTGGCCCTGGACATCTGCGGTTCTCCATTGCGTTTCGTCGGTGATTCGGACCAGGCTACCAGTTCAAGTGCACTTGAGGTCAAGCATGCAGTTGCTCGACATCGCCGAAGTGGCCCGGCGCTCCTCGGTCCCGGCCTCGGCGCTCCGCTTCTACGAGGAGAAGGGCCTGATCGCCTCGCTGGGCCGGCGCGGGCAGAGGCGATTGTTCGAGCCGGCGGTGATCGAGCGGCTGGCGCTGATCGCCCTTGCGCGGGCGGCCGGCTTCTCGCTCGACGAGATTGCCGAGACTTTTCCCGCCGGGCGCGGCGCGATCGATCGCGCGCGGCTCACGGCGAAGGCGGAGGAGCTGGAGGCGCGGATCCAGCGGCTCGCGGCGATAAGCGAGGGTCTCCGCCACGCGGCCGAATGCCCAAAGCCGAGCCATTTCGATTGCCCAAGCTTCCGCCGGCTGCTCGGCCTCGCCGCTTCGGGTGCGCTGTCGCCCCTTACCGCCTCGCCGTCCTCCCGTCGTCGCCCGCCCCATCGGGGCTAGCGGCGCCGCCTCCTGTTGGGTTAGGGAGCCCGCGGGCAACCGACCTCACCCCCCGGGGCCGCGCGACATGCGCGGCCGGTGAGCCTGGCCAAGGGCAGGCTCGGTCTCCACGACAGGAGGCATGTCATGCAGGACGAAAACGACATCACCGGCACCACTCCGCGGCGCCGCCCCAAGGCGAGCGCTCTCGAAATCGGCGGCCGCCGGCTCAAGCCCTCTACCCTGATGATGGGCTTCGGCTACGATCCGACGCTCTCGGAAGGCTCGCTCAAGCCGCCCATCTTCCTCACCTCGACCTTCGTCTTCGAGACCGCCGCCGCGGGCAAGCGCTTCTTCGAGGGAGTCACCGGCAAGCGCCCGGGCGGGGCCGAGGGCCTCGTCTATTCGCGCTTCAACGGGCCGAACCAGGAGATACTCGAGGATCGCCTCAGCCTTTGGGAGGATGCCGAGGACGCTTTGACCTTCTCCTCCGGAATGTCGGCCATCTCCACCTTGCTCCTGGCCTTCGTCCAGCCCGGCGACGTCGTCGTCCATTCGGGCCCGCTCTATGCGGCGACCGAGACCCTGATCGCCCGGATCCTCGGCCGGTTCGGGGTCAAGTGGCTCGATTTCCCGGCCGGGGCGACCCGGGAGGAGATCGAAACCGTCCTCGAGCGGGCCAAGGCCATGGGCCGGGTCTCGCTCATCTATCTCGAAAGCCCGGCCAACCCGACCAACGCCCTGGTCGACGTCGAGGCCGTCGCCGCCGCGCGCGCCTCGGTGCTCGGCGACGAACGGCCTCCGATCGCGATCGACAACACCTTCCTCGGCCCGCTCTGGGCCCAGCCGCTCCGCCAGGGCGCCGATCTCTCGGTCTATTCGCTGACCAAATATGCCGGCGGACATTCCGATCTCGTCGCCGGCGGGATCACCGGCTCCAAGGATCTGATCAACACGATCCGGATGCTCCGCAACACGATCGGCACGATCACCGATCCGAACACCGCCTGGATGCTGCTTCGAAGCCTCGAGACCCTCGAGCTCCGGATGACCCGCGCCGGGGAGAATGCCGCCAAGGTCTGCGAATTCCTCCGCGGCCATCCCAAGGTGGAGAGCGTCGGCTATCTCGGCTTCCTCGAAGGCGGCGCGGACGAGCGCCAGGCCGACATCTACCGCCGCCACTGCACCGGCGCCGGCTCGACCTTCTCGCTCTATTTGAAGGGCGGCGAGCGCGAATCCTTCGCCTTCCTCGATTCGCTCAAGATCGCCCACCTCGCGGTCAGCCTCGGCGGCACCGAGACCCTGGCCAGCGCTCCCGCCGCCATGACCCATTTGTCGGTGCCCGACGAGCGCAAGCAGGCTTTGGGGATCACCGACAATCTGGTGCGGATCTCGATCGGGGTCGAGGATCCGGACGACCTCATCGCGGACTTTGACCAGGCCTTGGGGGCGGTCTGAATTCCTCCCCATGCGCAGCATGGGGAGGGGGACCACCCGAAGGGTGGTGGAGGGGTGGAAGGCGACGACTCGGCGGATCGCGCTCGAGCCCACCGAGGCCAGGCAGTTACCCCTCCACCATGATTCGCATGGTCCCCTCCCCCCCGCTTCGCGCGGGGAGGATTAGTGGGCCGACCAATCCACCACTTCCCACCCTTCCGCCTTGGCGAGCCTGACCAGCCGCGAATGGGCGTTGGCCGCGACCGCTTCGTCGGCCCAGCGGTGGACGTGGTGGTCGGAGACATGGTCGGAATAGAATCTGATGTGGACCGCGTCCCGCTCCAGGCCCTCGCGCTGGAGCCAGGCCAGGATCATGTCCTTCTTGGCCGGGCCGTAGCAATTGGCGCCGTCGATCCTGGCCACGATCCGGCCCTTCGCGTCGATCCCGGTCTCCGTCGCGATGACGTCGTCGAAGCCGAGGCGGCGGGCGATCGCGGAGGCGTAGAGGCGGTAGGAGGCGGTGGCCATGACCAGCCGGCGCCCGGCCGCCCGGTCCTCGGCGATGGCGCGGCGGGCGCCGGGCATGATGTTGGAGGCAAGCTGCTTCTCGGCGAAGCTCTCGATCACCGGCTCGAGCCGCTCCGGCGCGATCCCCCGACCGATCAGAAGGACGTAGTTGATCTCCTTGAGCCGGCCGCGATCCACCAGCTTGCAGACGTAGGCGAGCATCATGAGCAGGACGGCCGGAAGCAGGATCAGCCGCCACGGCGCCAGCCTGGTCGCGGCATGGATCAGGAACGGCGTATAGGTCGCCCGCCGGGTGATCGTCCGGTCCATGTCGTAGATTGCGAGCCGCGCCTTCATGGCCGCAGGCTCAAGCATCCGGACCTGGCCTTTGTCCATAGTTGCCCGAGCTTTGGAATTGACGCATGAGGCCCCGATGAGCAGCGTCGCCCGCTTCACTGACAATATGGAGGAAGGCCGCCGGGTGCTTCGCTTCCAGGGCGACCTCACCTTGTCGAGGCTCGGGGTCCTGCCCAACAAGCTCGATCGCCTCAAAGGCCGGGATTTCCTGATAGACCTTTCGGGCGTCGGCCGGATGGATACGATCGGCGCCTGGATCGTCCATCGCACCGCGCGCGACCGGGGCGGCGAGATCGTCGGCGCCGGCGAAGGCGCGGCGGACCTTCTTCGCCAGGTCGAGAAGGCCGACCAGCCGGTCAAGGTCCGCCCCGATCCGCCCGCGCCGTTCGAACGGGTTCTCACCCAGCTCGGCGACGCGACCATCGAGGCCGGCCGCACCTTCGTCGGACTGCTCGGCTTCTTCGGGGCGATGCTGATCGCGATCGGCGCGGTCATCCGCCAGCCGCGCCGATTCCGGCTGAACGCCGTCGTCCAGCGCTTCGAGGTGGTCGGGGTGCACGCCTTCGGGATCATCGGCCTGATGAGCTTCCTGGTCGGGATCGTCATCGCCCAGCAGGGCGCGGTCCAGCTCCGCCAGTTCGGGGCGGAGGTGTTCACCGTCAACCTCATCGGCCGAAGCTCGATCAAGGAGCTGGGCGTGCTGATGACCGCGATCATGGTCGCCGGCCGCTCCGGTTCCTCCTTCGCCGCGCAGCTCGGCTCGATGAAGCTGGCGGAGGAAGTGGACGCGATGCGGACGATCGGGGTCTCGCCGATGGAGGCGCTCGTCCTCCCGCGGGTCTTCGCGACCGTGCTGATGATGCCTCTGCTCGGCTTCTACGCCGCGATCGTCGCGATCATCGGCGGCGCCGTCTTCTGCTGGATCTCGCTGGAGATCCCGCCGGTCACCTTCGTCCAGCGCATGCGCGAGGTCGTCCCTCTGACCGACCTGTGGCAATTGCTGATCAAGGCGCCCGTCTTCGGGCTGATCATCTCGCTCGCCGGCTGCTTCCAGGGCATGCAGGTCAAGTCGGACGCGGAGGAAGTCGGGCTCAGGACCACCACCGCCGTCGTCCAGGCGATCTTCCTGGTGATCGTTCTCGACGCCTTCTTCGCCGTCTTCTTCACCGAGATCGGATGGCTATGAGCGGCGCAGGGGACGATATCGTCATCGACGTCCGGGGGCTGAGGAACAGCTTCGGCGAGTCCGTCGTCCACGAGGATCTCGACCTCCAGGTGAAGCGCGGCGAGATCATCGGGGTCGTGGGCGGGTCGGGCACCGGAAAGTCGGTGATGATGCGCTCGATCATCGGGCTCCAGCGGCCCGACGCCGGCGAGGTGCGGGTCTTCGGGGAGCCGATGCTCGACCGCGACGATTCGCAGCTGCAGGGGATCCGCAAGCGCTGGGGGATCCTCTTCCAGGGGGCCGCGCTCTTCTCGACCCTGACCGTCGCCGAGAACGTCCAGGTGCCGCTTCGCGAATTCTATCCGCGCCTGTCGGAGAAGCTTCTCGACGAGATCGCCGCCTACAAGATCGTCATGGTCGGCCTGGCCCCGGACGCCGGCCCCAAGTTCCCGGCCGAGCTTTCGGGCGGGATGAAGAAGCGCGCGGGGATCGCCCGGGCGCTCGCCCTCGATCCCGATCTGCTCTTTCTCGACGAGCCCACCGCCGGACTCGATCCGATCGGAGCCGCCGCCTTCGACCAGCTGATAGTCGATCTTCGGGAGAGGCTCGGCCTTACCGTCTTCCTCATAACCCATGATCTCGACACGCTGTATACGATCTGCGACCGTGTCGCCGTCCTCGCCGACAGGAAAGTGATCGCGGTCGGCACGATTCCGGAATTATTGGATTTGGACCACGAATGGATACAGGAGTATTTCAGAGGTCCGCGCGGACGCGCAGCCGAAGAGGCGATGGAAGCCGAAGAGGCGCGAACGGCCGAAACGAACGGGGGCACTGAGAGATAATGGAAACCCGCTCGAACCATATCCTGGTAGGCGCAGTCGTCCTCGGAATGCTGGTCGCCGTGGTCCTGTTCGTGGTCTGGCTCAGCCAGGCGGGCGGCGACCAGGACAAGAAATACGACATCCTGTTCAGCCAGGCGGTCGAGGGACTCGCCAAAGGCAGCGCCGTGACCTTCTCCGGGGTTCCCGTCGGTCAGGTGGAATCGATCAACCTCATGCCCGACACCCCGCAATTCGTCCGAATCCGGATTTCGGTCGACGACGAGACGCCGGTCATCGTCGGGACCACGGCGACGATGAAGGCGACCTTCACCGGGATCGCCTCGATCCAGCTCGACCCGCCCGAGCGCGACCCGCGCCGGCGGGCCGGCACCGGCCGACCGATCGTCTGCCCCGAGGTCAACCCGGAGTCGCAATGTCCGTTCGGGGTGCCGCTAATCCCAACCAAGCCGGGAGCGCTCGGCCAGCTTCTCAACAGCGCTCCGGAATTGCTCGAGCGCGTGTCCACGCTCACCGCCCGGCTCACCGAGCTGCTCGGCGACCGCAACCAGAATTCGATCGCAGCGATCCTCGAGAACGTCCAGACGATCAGCCGCAACCTCGCCGAACGCTCGGACGAGATCGCCGCCACCATGGCCGAGGCCAGGGTCGCGATCCGCCAGACCGGAATCGCCGCCCAGGAGATGGGCCAGCTCGCCGACACGGCCGACAAGACGCTCGCGCGCGACGTCCGGCCCATGCTCGCCGATCTGAGGCAGACCATCCGGGCGGCCGAGACCAGCATGGGCACTCTCGACGCGACCCTGGGCGACGCCCGGCCCGGCCTCCAGGCCTTTTCGAAGCAGACCATCCCCGAGGTCGGCCAGCTCGTCCGCGACCTGAGGGAGATGTCCGACGCCCTTTCGCAGGTCGCCCAACGGCTCAACACGCAGGGCGCGGGCGGGATCATCGGCGGCTCCAAGCTGCCCGACTACAAGCCGAGGAAAAAATGAGACAGACCCGCCCCTTCCTCGCCCTGACCGTGGCTCTGGCCGCGGCCCTCGCACTCTCCGGCTGCCTGAGCTTCGGACCGAAGGTGCCGCCGACCCTGATGCGGCTGACCTCCGATGCGCAGATCAATGCGGCGGGCCGGACCGCGCCGGCCGGGGAGGCGATCACCGTCGTCCCTCCGACCGCTTCCGCCGAGCTCAACACGCCTCGGGTCCCGGTGCGCACCGGCGCGACCCAGGTCGCCTACGTCAAGGACGCGCAATGGGTGGAGGTCCCGACCATCCTCTTCGCGCGGCTGGTGTCGGAGACGATCGCCGCAAGGACCGGCCGGGTCGTTCTCGATCCCAAGCAGTTCACCTTCGATCCCGGCCAGCGCCTGACCGGCACGCTCCAGACCTTCGGCCTCGACGCCGACAGGATGGAAGCGGTCCTGGTCTATGACGCAGCCGTCTCGCGCGGCAAGGAATCGGTCGAGACCAGGCGCTTCGAGGCCCGGGTGCCGGTCGCGGCCCTCGACGCCGCGAGCGCTCCGGCGGCGCTCAACCAGGCTGCCAACCAGGTCGCGGCGGAAGTGGCGGCGTGGGTGGGGTGAAGGTCGGGATTCGCGAGACCTCGCTTGAATCCCCCACGTCACCCTGAAAGCGTCTCAGGGTCCAGCCTTCCGACCGCGAGGCGGTTAGACCCTGGATGCTGAAACAAGTTCAGCATGGCGACCTTGAATGATTCCAGTGGCTTATAAATTGGTGCCAGGCACCGATTTCTTATAAATTGGTGCCAGGCACCGATTTCCGGTGACTTGAAGCCCCTCCCCTGAAGGGGGGCATCACCCGATCGCCTTTCGCTTCAGCCGGGCCCGCAGGTCCTCCATCCCGATATCCTCGACGACGGCCGCCTTGTCGTCCGCCCGGAGGATCGAGGAGACGTGGCCGAGGATCTGGCCGACCAGATCGAGGCTCTGGAGCGACTTGCCGTGGCGCTGGATCAGGAGCAGGTCGGCGATGAGCTCGTCGCCGAGGCCCTCCAGAAGCCGCTGCACGTAGCCGAGCTCGTCCGCCAGCCGCTGGTCGAGGTCCGAGACCAGAGGTTGGGTGGCCGGCGCTTCGGCGGAGCGCAGACCCCGGCCGGAAACGGGGTTGGCCCGCGCCTCGGCCTGGATGGCGTCCACCCGCCGCTGGTCGCGAAGGCCGGTGCAGTCGATCGCCTTGGGCTTGCCGCCGGTCCACTCGTTGACGGGAGTCGGACCGGCGAACCTCACGCCGCGACGTCCGCCCGCTGCCCATGCGACGGTCGCCGCGACCTGGAGGTCGCCCCGCATCAGGATCAGCCGAGTCCCGGCTTCGGGCAGGCCCGCGCCTTCGAGCATGGCCCCGGTCTCGGAGATGTTGCGGATCCGTACGGGAAGGCTTCGTCCGCCGATCTCGGCCGTCGCGGCGAGAAGCAGATTGGTGCGCGGCGCCACGCGGTCCTCCGCGCTTCCTTCCGGCTCAATCCCGCCCATCTCGCCCACGTCGATGCCGCCTCCACTGCCCGCGTCCCACCGCGGTCGGTAACATCTTAACCTGCAATGGTTAATGGCGGGCTTAGAAGCGACGCTCTCGTCCCCTCCCTGCAAGGGAGGGGTTTAGGGGTGGGTCCGCCGGAGGCGGCCGAAACTCGGACTCAGCAAAAGTCTCGCTGCGCTCGCCTACCCGCCCCCGGCCCCTCCCTTCCAGGGAGGGGAGGATTATCCCAGCGACTTGCTGGCCTGCTCGAAGACGTCCTTGCTGAGGCCCGGCGTGGCGACGATTCCTTCGAGCTGCGCCTTCATCAGATCCTGGCGGGCGGCGTCGAACCGGCGCCAGCGGCCCAGGGGAGGGACCAGGCGCGCCGCCGTCTGCGGGTTCAATCGGTCCACCGCCAGGATCGAGTCGGCGAGGAAGCCGTAGCCGCGCCCCGACGAATCGTGGAAGGCACGCTGGTTGGCGGCGAAGGCGCCCACCAGGGAGCGCATCCGGTTGGGGTTGGAAAGGCTGAAGTCCGGGTGGCGGGCGAGGCCCTCGACGATCTCGAGCGTGTCGTCGCGGGTGGCCAGCGCCTGGACGGTGAACCATTTGTCGAGCACCAGCGGATCGGAGCGGTAGCGCTCGTAGAAAGCGGCGAGGGCGCCGTGGCGCTCGGGCGAGTCCGAGCTCGCAAGCGCTCCCAATGCCCCCTGGCGGTCGGTCATGTTGTCCGCTTCGTCGAACTGCCGCCGGGCGAGCGCCGGAGCGTCCTGGGCCCGAGACGCCATCAGATAGTTGAGAGCCACATTCCTCAGCCGCCGCGCGCCCTTGGCCGCGGGCGAATATTCGTAGCGATTGGCCGCGGTCGACGCATAAGCCGCCCGCCATTGCGGTTCGAGCGCCCGGCCCATTTCGGCTCGAAGCGAGTCCCGCGCCGCCCGGATCGCTTCGGGGTCGACCCGCGCCATCTGGTCGCCGATGAACGATTCGCTCGGCGGAAGCACGGCGTCGGCGGTGAAGGCCGGGTCCAGAGTCCCGTCCTGCAGGGTCCGGCGAACCGCTTCGATCACTGCCCCGGGGTCCGACCGGCCCGAGCCGATCGCCGTCAGCAAGGTGTCCAGCATGAGCTGCTGCATCGCCTCGTAGCGGGCGAACGGATCGTCGTCATGGGCGGACAGGAAGGCGAGGTCGGCGGCCGGCCGCTCGGTTTCGACGATCACCGGCGCCGAGAAGCCGCGGTTGATCGAGAGCACGACTCCGTCGGCGGCCGCCCCGAATTGGACCTCGTCCTCGGCCTTGTCGAGCAGGACGAGCTGCTCGGCCACCTTTTCCCCGCTTTCCCTGGCGAACAGGGCGACCCGGAGCGGGATCGGCATCGGCTTCTTGACCGATTGCCCCGGAGTGGCCGGCACGTCCTGCCCCAACCGAAGCCGCGCCGTTCCGTCCCGCTGGCGAAGCTCGGCCCGGACCCGCGGGGTCCCCGCCTGCTCGTACCACAGGCGGAACTGCGACAGATCCTCGCCGCTCGCTTCCTCCATGGCCCGGACGAAATCCTCGCAGGTCACCGCCTGGCCGTCATGCCGGTCGAAGAAGAGGTCGCTTGCCGCCCGGAACCGCCCCGGCCCGAGCAGGGTGTGGAGCATCCGGATCAGCTCGGCGCCCTTGTTGTAGACCGTCGCCGTGTAGAAATTGGCGATCTCCATATAGGAATCGGGCCGAACCGGATGGGCGAGCGGGCCGCCATCCTCGGGGAACTGGCTCGCCCGAAGCATCTTCACGTCCTCGATCCGCTTGACCGCGGCCGAGCCCATGTCGGCCGAGAACATCTGGTCGCGGAAAACGGTGAAGCCCTCCTTCAGGGAGAGCTGGAACCAGTCGCGGCAGGTGACCCGGTTGCCCGACCAATTGTGGAAATATTCGTGCGCCACCACTCCGGCGACGGCATCGAAATCGGAATCCGTCGCGGTGTCCGGATCGGCGAGGATGAAGCGCGAGTTGAAGATGTTGAGGCCCTTATTCTCCATCGCCCCGAAATTGAAATCGGCCACCGCCACGATGTTGAACATGGCGAGGTCGTATTCCCGTCCGTAAACCTCCTCGTCCCACTTCATCGAGGCCTTGAGCGAGGCCATGGCGTGCTCGGTCTTGGCCAGGTCGCCCTCGCGGACCCAGATTGCGAGATCGACCTTTCGGCCGGTGAAGGTGGTGAAGCTGTCGCGATTGGCGGAAAGCGCGCCGGCGACCAGGGCGAACAGATAGCAGGGCTTGGGGAAGGGATCGTCCCACTCGCTCCAGTGCCGGCCGCCCTCGAGCTCGCCGGCTCCGACCCGGTTGCCGTTGGACAGGAGCAAGGGATAGGCGGCCTTGTCGGCGATCATCCGCACCCGGTAGCGCGACAGCACGTCGGGCCTGTCCGGGAAGGGCGTGATCCGGCGGAACCCTTCCGCCTCGCACTGGGTGCACAGGATCCCGCCCGATTCGTAGAGGCCCATGAGCTGGGTGTTGGAGCGCGGCTCGATCTCCACGACGGTCTCGACGACCGCCTCGCCGTCGGGGATCCCGACGGTCAGGATCTCGTCTTCCAACCTGTGCTCGGCCGGCATTCCGTCGATTCTCAGCTCGACCAGCCTGAGGCCCTGCGCATCCAGCCGGAGCGGCCGATCATGCGCCCCGTTGCGGGTTACGCTCAGCCGGGACCGTACCAGGGTCCGCTCCGCGCCGAGATCGAATTCCAGCTCGATCCCGGGCACCAGCCAGTCCGGCGGCCGGTAATCCTCCCGGCGGATGGCGGCGGGCGGAGCGGCGGGGGCGTTCTGGATATCGAGCATGGCGCGGACTTAGGCGCGGGGAAGCGGAGGTTCAATGATCCCCCTCCCTGGAAGGGAGGGGCTAGGGGTGGGTAGGCGAGCGTAGCGAGACTTTTGCTGAGGCGGAGTGTCGGCCGCCTTCGGCGGACCCACCCCCAGCCCCTCCCTTGCAGGGAGGGGAGTCAGCTCGCCGCCGCTCTCGACCTCAGGGCGATGACCAGGCCGGCCAGCGCCACCAACCCGCCCACGACCGCCAAAGTCGACCAGCGATAGCCTTCGAACAGGGTCGAGAACACCATTGCGAGGATCGGAACGAGGACGCTCGAATAAGCGGCCTTGCCCGGTCCGATCTGCCGCATCACCGCGAAATAGAGCGGAAAGGCGAGGGCCGAG
Source organism: Allosphingosinicella sp. (assembly GCA_035638835.1). Taxonomy (GTDB): domain Bacteria; phylum Pseudomonadota; class Alphaproteobacteria; order Sphingomonadales; family Sphingomonadaceae; genus Allosphingosinicella. Next base: position 11,409 of record DASQZF010000192.1, read on the forward strand.
GCGAACAGGCCGAGATAGACGAGGCCGATCCAATAGGCCGGCCGGGTCTCGATCACCGGAGCTCCGGCGACGACCCAGGCGTAGAGGGCGTTGGCGACGATCCCGTAGACCATTCCCCAGGCGAGCAAAGTGGCGAGCGGCCAGGACGCGACTCCCCGGCTCGACTGGAGGATGTTGGCCGCGGAAGCGGAGAGCACTCCGAGCACGGTGAGGCCGATCCCGATCAGCACCTCGAAGGAGGAGGTAGGGCTGGCGCGCATCTCCTGCACGAACAGCAGCGAGACCCCGACGCAGGCGATCGCCGAGCCGGCGACGAAGGTCCAGCTCGCCTTCTGCTTGAGGAACAGCCAGGCGAGGGCGCTGTTGGGGACCATCAGGAGCGCGAAGACGGTGGCAACCAGGCCGCTCGTCACATGATGCTCCGCCGCATAGACGAAGTTGAAGTTGAGGCAGAATTGCGGGACCCCGAACAAGGCCGCGAGCAGGTGGCCGCGGCGGTTCATCCGAAGGCTGGCCCCGCTCATCCCGGCCCAGACGAACATCGCCGCCGCCGCGACGACGAAGCGGTAGGTCACCGACCAGGAGGGCGGGACGGTTCCGAGCTGGTCCTTGATGACGATCCAGGTCGAGCTCCAGATCAGGGTGACGAGCAGGAAGGGGATCAGGATCCGCGGCTGGAGCATGCTTGGGGTGGACGTGGAGGGGGCGGCCGACGGAGGAAGAGGGCCGGCCTGACCTTCCCCCGTCACCCCGGCGAAAGCCGGGGCCTCGTCCGGTGAGGGGCTCGGCGCTTTTCCTCCCCGAGGTCCCGGCTTTCTCCGGGATGACGGTTCGTCGCTCACAACGCCCGGATCGCGGCGGCGAGCGCGTCGACATGCTCCGGATCCGAATCCCAGGCCGTGACCAGCCGCGCCTCGCCCGGACCCCAATCGTAGAAGTCGAAACCCTGGTCGCGAAGCTTCCGGGCTTCCTCGGGCGTGACCTTCAGGAAGATCTCGTTGGCCTCTACGGCAAGCACCAGCCGGTCGGGACCGGCGGCCTCGGCGAGTCGGGCCGCCGAATCGTTGGCCGAGCGGGCGTTGCGCAGCCACACGCCGTCTTCGATCATGGCGAGCAGCTGGGCGGCCAGATAGCGGCCCTTGGACAGCAGATGCCCGGCGCGCTTGCGGCGGTACAAGGTCGACTGCCGATGCCGGTCGCCGAAGAAGATCAGGGCTTCGGCCGAGATCCCGCCATTCTTGACGAATCCGAAGCTGAGAGCGTCGACCCCGGCCCGCCAGGTCAGGTCCGGGAGCGAGTCGCCGGTGCTGACGACGGCGTTGGCGAAGCGCGCTCCGTCGACGTGGAAGGCGAGCCCCCGCGAGCGTGCAAGCTCGCCCAAAGCGGCAGTCTCCTGCGCGGTGTAGACGAGCCCATATTCGGTGGCGTTGGTGATGGAGAGGGCGGCGGGCTGGGTCTGGTGGACGTCGTTCCGGACGGTCTCGAGCAGGGCCGTCACCGTGGCGGGGGTGAGCTTGGCGCCTTCCCCCTCGCCCAGCAGCAGCTTGGCCCCGTGGGTGTAGAATTCCGGGGCGCCGCATTCGTCGTTCTGGATATGGGCGTCGCGGTGGCACACGATGCTTCCATAAGGCGGGCACAGGGCTGCGAGCGCGAGCGCGTTCGCAGCCGTCCCGGTCGCGACCCAGAGCGAGGTGACCCTGGTCTCGAACAATTCCGAAAAAGCGTCGTCCAGCCGGGCGCTCCAGCTGTCGCCGTCATAGGCGGTGTCGAGCCGGTTGGCGGAGACGATGGCGGCCAGCGCCTCGGGGCAGGCCGCCGCCGCATTGTCGGAGAAAAATCGCATGGCCGGGCACTTAGGGTCCGCGACCGATACTGACAACGGTGGCAGCCGAAAATGCGGTCCGCGTTTACTACAATTTAGGTGCCTTGGGCCTATTCCCCTCGGTCGAGAGCCAATGAGGAAATGAGGGCATGGGCGTAGAGCATTTTGTTGACGGACCGGTCGCGGGCAAGCGCCAGGCCAAGCGGGCGCGAGTCCTGCTCGCCGCGAAGCTTCAGACGGCGAACGGCGAGATCGACTGCCGGCTGCGCGATCTTTCGCGCAAGGGGGCCCTGGTCGAATGCCAGACGGTTCCGCCGGTCGGAACCGAGCTGATGTTCACTCGCGGTTCGACCAGCATACCGGCGCGAGTCGCCTGGTCGGGCTCGGATCGGGTCGGCCTCGAATTCGCCTACATGATCGACGAGCATGAGGTGCTCGTTCAGCTCAAGCGCACCACCAGCGACCAGAACCAGCCGCGTTTCCGCCGGCCCCGGCTGTTCGGCGAACAGATGAGCCAGCACGAGAAGCAGATCGCCCGCCTCTGGGGTGCCTCGGTGGGCATCGCAATTCCGGGGGAATAGCTCGAGATGAGCTTCACCGCCGAGCTCTCGACCGCCCCGGACTGCGACGGCCGCCGCGCCGCGCGGGCCGACGTGGTGCTCGGCGCGGGCCTTCGGCAGCGCGGCGCCCACGCGGTCACCGTCCAGGTCCTCGATCTCTCGGTCACCGGCTTTCGGGCCGCCACCCATCTCGAGCTGATGAACGGCACCGACATCTGGCTGAAGCTTCCCGGCCTCGAATCGCTCCACTCGCGCGTGATCTGGATGAGGGGCCATCTGCTCGGCTGCGAGTTCGTCCGCCCGCTCCATCCCGCGGTGCTCGACATGATCGTCAGGAATGCGCCGCGCTGAGGCGCTTCGCCGTTACTGACAATCCATCTTCGAAATCGTCATTGCGAGGAGCGAAGCGACGAAGCAATCCAGTGCTGCGTCCGAGCCTGCACTGGATTGCTTCGCTTCGCTCGCAATGACGGCTTATTAAGCCGGGGCGAGTGGTGCTGCCGGTGAGGATTGAACTCACGACCTCAGCCTTACCAAGGATGCGCTCTACCACTGAGCTACGGCAGCTTACTCGCCAACGGGGCAGCCCATCAAAGTAGTACTTTGATGGGGACCCTCGGGAGAGGCGGCGCTATGGCCGGAGGGGCGGTTGGATGTCAAGGTAAGTCATGGTCAAGCGGGACGAAGACCGGGAGAAAAGGCTGGCGGAGGCCCTCCGGGAGAATTTGCGGCGGAGGAAGGCGCAGGCGCGGGGGGAGGAAACTGTGCTCCTCCCCGTTCCGGGGAGGAACTAAAGCGGGGCGCACCCTGCTTCCAGCCACGCCTTCGCCTCGCCCTCCAGCTGCGGCCCAACCACCTCCAGCACCTTCGCATGATAGGCGTCGAGCCAGTCACGCTCCTCCGGCGACAGTATCCCCACCTCGATAAGGGTCCGGTCGATCGGAGCGAAGGTCAGGGTCTCGAAGCCGAGCATCTTCTTCTCGGCGCCGTCCACCTCGCGCGGCTCGACGAGCACCAGATTCTCGATCCGGATGCCGTATTCGCCGGTCTTGTAATAACCGGGCTCGTTGGAGAGGAACATTCCCGCCCTGAGCGGCTCGTCGCCGCCCGCCTGGCCGGACCCCGCCGGGGAGATTCGCTGCGGCCCTTCGTGCACTGCGAGATAGGCGCCGACCCCGTGGCCGGTGCCGTGGGCGTAATCGAGGCCGGCCTCCCAGAGATATTGGCGGGCGAAGCTGTCGAGCTGGCCTCCGCGCGTTCCGTCGGGGAAGACCGCGCGGGCGATCGCGATATGGCCCTTGAGAACTCGGGTGAAGCGGTCGCGCATCTCGGCGGTCGGGCGGCCGATCGCGACGGTCCGGGTGACGTCGGTGGTCCCGTCGGGATATTGGCCGCCCGAATCGACCAGGTAGAGCGAATCCGTCTCGAGCTTGCGGTTGGTCTCCGCGCTCACCCGATAATGGACGATCGCTCCGTTCGGGCCGGCGCCGGAGATCGTGTCGAAGCTGGTGTCGCGAAGGTCGCCGCAGGCCAAACGGAACTGCTGGAGCTTCTCGACCGCGATCAGCTCGTCGACATTTCCCTTCGGGGCCTCGATCGAAAGCCAGTGGAGGAACCGGCTCAGTGCGGCCCCGTCGCGGGCCTGGGCGGAGCGATGGCCCTCGATCTCGGCCCGGTTCTTGATCGCCTTCGGAAGGATCGACGGATCGCGCTTCTGGACGATCTTCGCGCCGGCCTTTTCCAGGGCCCCGAAGATCGCGGCCACCGCCCGCTCGGGATCGGCGACCACCGTCTTGCCGGCAAGGGAACGCAGATGCGGCTCGAACCGGTCGCGCTCGTGGACCCGAACCCCGTTGCCGAGATGCTGGCGGACGTCGTCGCCGATCTTCTCCGAGGCGACGAACAGGTCGGCCGTGCCGTCCTCGTTCACCAAAGCGAAGGAGAGCGCGACCGGCGTATGCTCGACGTCCTCGCCCCGGACGTTGAAGGTCCAGGCGATCGAATCGAGGGCGGAAAGCACCGCCGCGTCGGCCTTCTGCTCTTGAAGCCAGTCCGCCATCTCCTGGCGCTTGGCCGCGGAGGACTTGCCGGTGAAGCTGTCGGGATGGACGACCAGCCGCGCCTTGGAAGGCTCGGGCTTGTCGGCCCAGACGGCGTCGATCGGGTTACTCTGGACCGGGACCAGCTCGGCCCCCTTCTCCGCCAGCGCTTCCTTGGCGCGGGCCACCCAGTCGCGGGTATGGAGCCACGGGTCGTAACCGATCCGGCCGCCGTCGGGGGCGTGCGCCTTGAGCCATTCGGCGATGCTGGTCTCGGGCACCGACTGGTAGCTCCAATACGTTCCGTCGACCTGGTCGCGGACCTGGATCGTGTAGCGCCCGTCGACGAAGATCGCCGCTTCCTGCGGAAGCACCGCCGCCGCGCCCGCCGATCCCTGGAACCCGGTCAGCCAGGCCAGCCGCTGGGCGTAGCTTCCGACATATTCGCTCATATGCTCGTCCGTCAGAGGGACGACGAAGCCGTCGAGGCGGTCCGACTTGAGCTGCTCGCGAAGGGCGGCGAGACGGGCTTCGTAGGTCGACATAAGGGTCTCCGCTTTCTCGTCAGGTTCGGGGGCGGTTCCGTTCGGGCTGAGCGCGTCGAAGCCCTCTCTTTACCGGGGCCTCCGGGAAGGGCAGGGCTTCGACAAGCTCAGCCCGAACGGACGAAGCTGCGCTCAGCCCGAACGGGATCAGAAAGCCTTAGCCAATCTCTTGCGCTCTGCAACCGGACGCCACAACTCAGAGAGTCTCATGACCGATCAACTCCCAGCCCCGCCCCGCGCCGAACCTCGCCCCTATCGCTATGAACGCCACGGCCACTCGATCGAGGACTCCTATGCCTGGCTGAGGGACCCGGGCTACCCGAATGTCGAGGACGAGCGGATCCTCGACTATCTCAAGGCGGAGAACGCCTATTTCGAGGCTTCGATGGCTCCGCATTCCGGGCTCGTGGAGACCTTGTTCGAGGAGATGAAGGGCCGGATCAAGGAGGACGAATCCTCGGTCCCGGTCCGGGAGCGCGACTGGCTCTATTGGTGGGCCTTCAGGCCGGGCATGCAATATCGCACCTGGTACCGGCGACCGGTTTCGGGCGGCGAGGCGCAGGTGATCTTCGACGAGCCCGTGGAGGCCGAGGGCAAGGAATATTTCAAGGCCGGGGCGCTCGATATCAGCCCCGACGGCCGGCTTGCCGCCACGCTCGTCGACGACAGCGGCTCGGAGCGGTTCGACCTGCGCATCCGCGACCTGGAGTCCGGCGAGGTCGTCGAGACCGTCACCGACGTCGCCATCGGCCATGCCGTCTGGACCAGCGACAGCCGCGGGATCGTCTTCACCGAAGTGAACGAGAATTGGCGAAGCTACCGCGCCCGCTTCCACCGCCTCGGGACTCCGGTGTCCGAGGACGTCACCCTGTACGAGGAGACGGAGGAGCTCGGCTTCAGCGTCGAAGTCGCCATCTCCCAGGACGAGAGCCTCATCTTCATCGCGACCGGCGACAACAGCACCACGGAGGTGAGGTTCGTCCCGGCGGCCGATCCGACGCTGCCGCCCACACTCATTTCGCCGCGCCGGGAGAAAAGGCAATATTCGGTCGACTGCGCCCACGGCAGGCTCTGGATCCGGACCAACGACGAGCATGTCAACTTCCGGATCGCCGAGGCGGACATCGCCGCTCCGGGCAAGTGGACGACCGTCGTTCCCGGCTCGGACCGGGTCTATCTGCGCGGTCACACCTCCTATCGCGACCATCTCGCGATCTCCGAGCGCCTGGACGGCCTCGATCAACTCCGGCTTCGCTCCTACGACGGAAGCGAGGAGCGGATCCCGTTCGCCGAGGCGGCCTATTCGGCGGGCTTCGGCAACAATCCGGAATTCGCGCCGGAAGCCTATCGGCTTCATTATTCCTCGATGATCACCCCCGCCACGGTCTACGATTATCATCCGGCCGACCGGCGGCTGGAGGTCCTCAAGGTCCAGGAAGTCCCGTCCGGCTACGATCCCTCGCAATATCGGAGCGAGCAGCTGATGCTCCCGGCCCGGGACGGCAGGAAGGTGCCGGTCTCGATCGTCTACCGCGAGGGCTTCGAGAAGGACGGCGAGGGCAAGCTCTACCTCTACGCCTACGGCGCCTACGGCTATGCCGTGCCGCCGGCCTTCTCGACCACCGCGATCAGCCTCCTCGACCGCGGCTATGCCTATGCCATCGCCCACATCCGGGGCGGGGACGACCTCGGCTACGACTGGTTCCTGCAGGGCAAGCTCGAGAACCGGGTCAACACCTTCAACGACTTCGTCGATTCCGCCAGGGGCCTGATCGCTCAGGGCTTCAGCCGTCCCGGCCGGATCGCCATTTCGGGCGGCTCCGCCGGCGGCGAGCTGATGGGAGTCGTCGTCAACACCGATCCCGATCTGTGGGGCGCGGTCGTCGCCGACGTCCCCTTCGTCGACGTTCTCAACACCATGCTCGACGAAACCCTCCCGCTCACCCCGGGCGAATGGACCGAATGGGGCAATCCGATCGAGGACGAGGCCGCGTTCGACCTGATCCGAAGCTACAGCCCCTACGACCAGGTCAAGCCGCAGGCCTATCCGCCGATGCTCATCACCGGCGGCCTCAACGATCCCCGGGTCACCTATTGGGAGCCGGCGAAATGGGCGGCGAAGCTCCGCTCCACCCGGACCGACGACAATCTCCTGCTCCTCAAGATAAACATGGGGGCAGGCCATGGCGGCAAATCCGGCCGCTGGGAACGCGTTCGGGAGATGGCCGAAGCCTATGCCTTCGTCCTGACCCAGACGCGGTAGCCCGAACCTTCCCGCCGCGGCGGGCCGGTCACCGCCTCGACCGGTCACCGCCTCGACCGGTTACCGCCTCGAGCTGCGCAGCCAGACGTAGAGATTGCTGGGGTTCCGATACTGGTACCAGGGCCGCACCAGCTCCTTCAGAGCCTTTTTCGGCCGCGACGGGCGAATCGTTCCGCGGTGCCTCAGAAAGGCGTAGCCATGCCACGGGCCGGGCTGGACGATCTCCAGACCGAACCGCTCCGCCAGGGCCTGGATGGAGCTGCGCCGGAAGCAATTGAGATGCTCGAGCGGCTGGACCGGGACGATCGTGTCGCGGTCGCCCTCATAGTCTCCGCCATTGAGCTTGGCGAGCAGACCGTCGATCCGCTCTCCGGAAGGCACGGAGATCTTGATCACCCCGCCCGGCGCCAGGGCCGAAACCAGCTTCTCCAGTAGCCCGGCCGGGTTCGGGACATGCTCGAATACCTGCTCCGTATTGACGAAATCGAACCGGTGCCCGCTTATCTCCTCGTCGCCGAGCGTGCGCACGCCGTGGCGGGCGGCATAGTCCATGCGCGGCCGGGCAAGGTCGGAGCCGAAGGATTCGCAGCCCAGATGCGCCGCGATCCGGGCCCACAGCGCCCAGCCCATGCCGTAATCCAGGGTCTTCATGCCTTCGATCGGCCGACCGAGATACGAAGCTGCGGCCATGATCTCATGGGCGTCGCGCGACTCGGCTATGGCGCGAATTTCCTCGCAATAGGTGTCGATGTCCCGTTCCGGATCCTCCGGTTCGTCGACCCAGCTGGAATAGAGCGCGGTCAGCAGCGCATGCCCGCCGACGTGACGCTGGTAGACCAGCCCGCAGCACCCGCAGCGCTGGAGCTCGTAGGGCGCGTTGCGAAGGACGTCGGGATCGATATGATAGTAATTCCGGACGAAGGCGCCGATTCCGCCCTCTCCGAACGCGCTGGAATAGACGGACTCCCCCGCCGACCCGCAGACGGGGCAAAAGTCGCGCGTCTCGAATGCGTAGGCCGAGTCCATTCGTCAGGAAACCTTTCCAGCCGTTTGCAGGGGAGCGATCGCCGTCAGGTAATCGCCGATGCTTCGCCGCAGGGAGAATCCGGCGACCCCCGCCTTCCGGGCTCGATCCCGATAGGCTTCGCGATTGGGAAGCACCTCGCCGACCAGCCACTCCGCCGCCGCCTCGGGGCCGGCACGGTCGTCCAGGAAAACCCCGGCCGCCACCGCATCCGCGGTGTCGCCGGCGGCCGAGTTGCCCACCGCCGGCAAGCCGCACAGCAGATATTCACCGAGCTTCACCGGGGCGATGCCCTGGATCGAGAAGGATTGGGCCCGGAAAGCCAAGCCGATGTCGGCGGCAGCGAGAAGGCGGCCGACCCGGTCCGGCGAGGCGCGGACCACGACCGGATCGAGAGGGGCGTTTGAGCCCAGCTCGGATTTGGCGAGCTCGGGCGAACCGGTCAGGATCAGCAGGCGGGCGTCCGGTCGCCGCCGACCGAGGGCGGTTGCGAAATCCCGGATCATATCGAAGCGATATTGCGGCCCGACGGAGCCTGCGAAGACCGCCAGCGGCGCCTCCGCACC
>DASQZF010000193.1:0-22667 GCA_035638835.1 Allosphingosinicella sp.
CTCGCCGAAGATCGTAGCGGCCATGTTCGCACTCGATCGCCCCTTCGCCTTCGAGCACGAAGTGGACAAGCAGCGAATCGAGCGGCGGACAGGCAAGCCCGCAATTGCGATCGATCTCGCACATCGCGAAAGCCTCGAGACTGACGTCCAGAAAATCGAGCAACTTCTCCGGACCAATGCTCGCCATGCAACTCTCCGCTATGCGACGCGCCTGTATGGAAGCTCGCATCGTCCGCTACAGATACGGGCCAGGCGGGTTTACGGATGCAAATACCGGCACCCTCGGAGGATTTCAGGGTCGCCCGATCTGCCGCGGTTACGCTTCCTTAAATTGTCAGGCGAGCGTTCGTACGGCAGCGTACAGCCCGAAATAACGTAGGTTACTTCTCGGCATCGAGCTCGAAATTCATGTGGCCGAACACGGTGACAAGGCGAGCGCTTTGATCTCACGAACGACAACGGGCTCGGATTGTGCTCGCTCTCTTCCCGGGGTCTAGCGGCTCTCGCCGAGCGCTCGCACCGCGGCGGCATTCCTCACAGCGTCGATCTCCGGCCTTGCCGGCGACGCGGGAACGGTGCCGACGCCCAGCATGAGCTGCTGGGCCTTCACCACGGGCATGGCGCGGCTGAACAGCCAGCCCTGACCGTAGAGCAATCCAAGGTCTTCGAGCACTTTTCTTTCGCCCTCGCGCTCCACGCCTTCGGCGACGATGACGCTCCCGGTCAGTGAAGCGAAGCCGACCATCGCGGCGGTGAGGGCCCGCTTCGCGGAGTCCCGATCGATGTCTCGGGTCAGGCTGAGGTCCAGCTTCAGGATGTCGGGCTCGAATGCGATGATATGTTGGAGCCCGGCATAGCCGGCGCCGACATCGTCGATGGCGATCCTGGCGTGCGGCCGAAGGCGGGCAAGCTGCCGCTTCAGCTCCGGAATATCCTTCACCTGCTTATGTTCAGTGATTTCAAGGACGAGGGCCCGTCCCGACGCGGCCCGCACCAGCGGCTCGACGGCGCCCGACAGGATCGTCTCGGGCGAGACGTTCACCGACAGATATTGATCCGATGGGACATAGGCCAGCACCGCCAGGGCCTGCCGCACCGCCGCGAGCTCCAGCTCCAGGCCCAGCCCGACTTCGCCGGCTTCGTCGAACCACAGGTTCGGCGGCCGATCGCGGGCATCGGGGAATCGGGCCAGCGCTTCGGCGCCGACGGTACGGCCGTCGGAGAGGCGGTGGATCGGCTGGAGGTGGATGACCGGCTGATGCTCCGCAATCGCCTCCTCGACCCGCGCCCGCCACGCCAGCTTGGTCTCCTCACCCTTGCGCTCCCGTTCGATCTGCCGGCCGGCAAGCTCCGCAAAGGCGCGAACCGTCGCGAGATCGCGCGCGGTGAGCGAGTAATCGGGATCGCGGCTGAGGCAGCAGAAGCTCCCGTAGAGGCTGCCGTCGCTGAAGCGCAGCGGCACCGTGATATGCGCGCCCACCGGCAGCGCCGCAGTAATCGGCAGGGTCGACGCGAACTCCAGGTCGCCGGCATTCTGGATCAGCTCCGGCAGGCGACCGTGGAGAACATGGTAGCAATAGGATCGATCGGCCGGTTCACGATCACCCGGCGCCGAGGGCACGGGAATCGCCGAGGAGATATGGGTGAACTGGCGTTCGTCGCCGACATAGCGGGCCGCGAACGCAATCTCCATTCCGAGATGATTCCTCACCGCCTCGAGGATGGAGTCGATCGTCGAGCATCCGGCCTCCGGATTTTCGATACCCGCGAGGAATCCCGTTAGCGGGTTGGTCGATGAGATCTCCGGCATATCGCTTCCCGCTGCTCCGCGCCTGACGCCCCGCACTTGATAGGCCGGGATCGACAAGAAAGGGTGAAGGCACCCGGCGCCTGCTCCATGAGTGCATCCGATGCCGCCGCGGCACCGTATCTGCCTGCAGCAGGAGAACGGAGCATGCCGGCACTCGTGAAGGAAATGGACTGGCGGGCGATCCCGGCTTCGGGAAGGTCGAACGGCGCGCCCCTGCTCGGCCGGACCGCGCGAATAACGGCTCATCTCCTTGGCTGGCCGCTTCTGGTGAAGGCCGGCTTGCTTACCGGATTGGCCATCGCCTCCGCGGTCCAGCATCTGCTTGCGGTCTAGCAAGTGATCGCCGCAACCACATCGACGACAGGCCGCGGCAGGGGCGTGACGGGCAACTTCAAGTCCCGGACCGATCTCACTCGCCACGTCTGGGCGATGCACCGCCTGCAGATGTTCCCCAACCTCGCCGCCATCGCCCGGGAGTGCGGGACGAGCGTCGGCGCGATCGGCACCATCATCGCCAAGGGTGAGGGTCGGGACGATTATCTGGCGAGAGGCTGCCCCACAGGTGGCTGACCCCGACGCCCCGGATGGCGACTCCGTTCGCCACGCGCGCCATCTCCGGCAGCGGGTTCGCGAGGAGGCCGGGGCAGCGGCAAGCGCCTCTGGCCTACCGGCGACGCTCGCTCATCTGGCGCTCGCGACCGCTTACGCGCGGCGGCTCCGCGACGGCAGGCCCGACGCGGACCTGCCTCGCGCTTCATAACGCCTCAGCCGAAGAATTCCCACGTCATTGCGAGGAGCGAAGCGACGCGGCAATCCAGCGGGCCTCCGAGGCCCGAAGAATTCCCACGTCATTGCGAGGAGCGAAGCGACGCGGCAATCCAGCGGGCCTCCGAGGCCAGACTGGATTGCTTCGCTTCGCTTCGCTCGCAATGACGGAGCAACTCGACCTGAGGTGATCATCTTCTATTGGCAGATACGGCTTCGCCCGCTCCCCGAAGGTACCGCTTCGTCAGGCTCGAACGAGCTTCCCGGCGGCTACGACCGGGCCGGTGGGCTGTCCCGTCGGCGAACCTCCGGCCGGCTCGACGGACAATGCCAAGGTCACATCCGCTTTGATTTCCGCCAGCATGGCGGGCGGGATCGCCACTCGGCGGGCGCCGCCGGGTTCCAGCAGGCCCATCGTCCGGGGCTTCCCATCGGCAGGAATGAGCCAGAGCTCATGGGTCCGCCCCGCAACGGCGCTCAATCCGGCCGCCGGTGCGACGAGCAGCATCCGGCTGGCCGGGTCGAAGGTCGCGACCAGCTTGGCCGGACTGCCTTCGGCCTCCATCGTCGCGACCAGCGGCGCACCGGCGGACGGCTGCGTCGGCGCTTCGGCGGACGGTCGCGTAACGAGGAAAAGCGCAAGCGAGGCTGCAAGCGCGGTGGCGACAGCCGAATAGCCCCGCCACAAATTCACCCGGCGGCGCAGAACATGGATGTTCGAGGACACTTCCGGCGCCAGCGCGATAATGCGGGGACCGATCGCATTCTCGATCCGGGTCCACAAATCCGGCGGCGGAGATATTGAGTCCACCTCTTCCAGGAGCGGCGCGAGGCGGCCGGACCACCGCGCGACACCGCGCCTGAAATCCTCGTCATCCGCAAGCAAAGCCCCCGCGCGAGCGAGCCCCTCGTCGTCCGCGATCCCGAGCGCATATTCGGCGGCGAGCAGGTCGATTTCTTCGCCCTTCATGTCGAGATCGTCGCTCATTGCTCGAGGCACCCTCGAAGCCGGAGCAGGCCCCGGCGGATCCAGCTCTTCATCGTCCCAACCGGCACGCCTTCCCGGCCGGCCAGGTCCGGATAGGTTGCGCCGTCGAGAAAGGCGGCGCGGATCATCTGGCCGGTTCGAGCGTCCAGCTCGTCCAGGCAGCCGCTGAGGCGGTGCGACTCCTGCGCATCTTCAAGCACGTCGAGGGCGGAGGCGCCCGGATCGACGACGTCGGCGGCTTCTTCAAGGCCGGCGTTGGAGCCCGGCTTGCGCACGCGCAGCCTGTCGATGGCCTTGTTCCGGGCGAGGATCGCGAGCCAGGTGATCGGACTCGCCTTTGCGGGGTCGAACAAGCCGGCCTTGCGCCAGACGGCGACGTAGGTTTCCTGGAGCGCTTCCTCGGCCTCCGCTTCGCTCCCGAGGAGACGCAGGCAGATGCCGAAGAGCTTCGAAGATGTGCGCTGGTAGAGATCGGCCATGGCCGCCCGGTCGCCGCCCGCGACCGCGGTGAGCGCATCGGCAAGAGGGCGGCCCTCCTCGGACCCGGTTCGGACGCCGGCCGGATTTTCCATGAAACGTCCCATGCACGATCTCGCCAGAGCGGGAAAGGGTGCAAGAATCGAGAGCGGAGCCGGGCAGGTTTCGACAGGGGCTGCCATCGATCGACTCCGCTCTCGCCAGGTGCGTCCGCACGGGGGCGCAGCGGACGCTCCCGGATCAGGGCATCAGGACCGTGTCGACGACATGGATGACGCCGTTCGACTGCATGACGTCGGCCGTGGTCACGCGCGACGTGCCGCCCTTGGCATCGGTCAGAACCAGCCACTTGCCCCGCATTCGCGCCGTCAGCGGCTGGCCCTGGACGGTGGTGAGGCGGGCGGTGCCGCGGCCGGCGCGGATCCGGGCCGCGAGCTGTGTGGAGGTCATCCGGCCGGGGACCACGTGATAGGTGAGGATGTTGGTCAGCATGCCCTTGTTGGCAGGCATGACCAGCGTGTCGACCGTACCGGCCGGAAGCTTGCCGAACGCCTTGTTGGTCGGGGCGAAGACGGTGAACGGACCGGCGCCGGACAGGGTTTCGACGAGTGCGGCGGCCTTGACGGCGGCGACCAGGGTCGTGTGATCCCTGGAATTGACCGCATTCTGGACGATCGTCTTGTTCGGATACATTGCGGCGCCGCCGACCATCGGGTTCTTGGCGATCGCGGCTCCTCCGGCGGCGACGGCGAGGGTGGCGGCGAGCAAGGCGGTCCGCATCTTGAGTTTCATCATATTCGGGAATCCTTATGACTCAGCCTTCGATGGGCTGCGTCGGAAGGTACGGGGAGGATGTGCCGCCGGATGCAAATGGCCGGATGCAAATGAAGGCCGCTTCGATCGAATATCCGGGGTCCGACCTACCAGCCCCCGCCGCCTCCGCCTCCGCCGCCTCCGCCGGACGATCCGCCGCCGCCCGATCCGCTGCTCGATCCGGGCGCGGTGGAGGCGGAGGAAATGGTGCTGGCCAGCGACGATCCCACGTTGTCCGCGAAATCGCCGGGGTCGTTCCACGGGTCGGACTCGCCCGAATACCAGTCCATCGACCGGCTCTGGCCCGAAGCCTGCGCCGCGGCGAGGATATGGGTGAAACGCGAGGCCCAATCATTCTCCACCTTGAGCGCGATCGCATAGGGCAAATAGCGCTCGAACAATTCGGGCGTCTTCTCGGGCGGATGAAGGCTTTGCAGCCGCTCCTCCTCGGCGATCGAGAGATACTGGCGGAAACCCGCGATCCGATCGAGCATTGCGCGCCCTTCGCGGGTCGGCGCGGCCATCCAGTGGAAGGCGGTGAGGACGACCGGCAAGGCCAATAGCGGCAACATCAGCGGGACGAGGCGCCAGCCCTCGCCATAAGCGAAGATGCTCTCCAGCGCGTTGCCGATGGTGACTATGCCGGCGATGAGCCCGATCACTCCGAGGAAGACGGAGGAGATCTTGGCCGACATGGCCATCGCTCCATATCTGCCGCCGGAGACGAAATAGAGGCCGAGCGCGGCGGCCGGAAGGACCAGCGCGGCGACGGCGACGAGGATGTCGTTCCGCCCGTAATCCCCGGGCGCCGACAGCAGGCTCACCGCGGCGGGGAGCGCCAGCGCTCCGACCATCAGGACAAGCCCCCGGACGGCCCAGACCTGGTTGCGGACGAAGAGCCGGCCTTCGTAATTGCGCTTGAGCCCAGCCTCGAGCGCGTCCCTGGCGCCGCTGAAGGCGGAGTGGTTCTCCTGCTCCGCCAGGATCGAATCGCCGCTCGCGAACAATCGGGACAGCATCGAGGCTTCCGGTTCTTCGGGATCCGTCCGGCCTTCCGTCCTGTCGATCCTCGTCTTGCCGCTGGTGAAGAAGCCGCCTTTCTCCTGGGTAATCCGGATGTGGCCGCCGACCCCGAGCTCGACCAGGGCCGCGGCGAACGCCCGGCTGTCGGCGCCCATCCGGGTGACGTAGCGCATGGCGGCGGCGGAGAGTCCGTCCGGCGGGCTGAAGATCGGTACGATCGTTCCGGGCCTCGGATCGCGGCCGGCTCGGCGCCAGGCGTGGAAATAATAAAAGAGCAGTCCGCCCAAAGCGAGCGCGCCTGCGAGCGGGGGGCCGTAATCCTGAAGCCAGATCCGAGCGGCGGCCGGCGGCGGGGGAGCGGCGACGACGCCCTTGGGCCAGGCCACCGCCACCGTCATTCCCTCTTCCGGCGCGAGCGGTGCAGTGGTCCGGAAGACGATTTCGCCCGGAGCCTCGGACACGATCCGCGCATTCGCGGCCTTCGACCCTTCCGGGCCGGTATAGACGGCGCGCTCGCCCAGCTGGACCGGACGGGGCAGCCGGATCCGGGCTTCGGCGACGTCGATCGGGAAGACCCAGCCATTGCCGGTCGAGTTCCAGTAGAGCTCGTCATGATCCTTGAAGAAGCCGAGCTGGCGGGTGGTCTTGTAGCGTATCGAATAGACATGCTCGCCCGGCGGGACGTGGGTCTCGGCGGAGCCGACATAGACCCGGAAACCGTTGCCTTCGCGTTCCATTCGCCAGGGCTCGTCGGCGCCGTCGCGCTTCACCGCGAGGATTTCGAAGCCGACCCGGACCTGCGCTCCCGTCCGGCCGGTGTAGCGGGTCGGGAAATCCCGGTAGATGCCATGGTCGATCCGGACGCCTTCCGAGCGGACCCGGATCGTCTCGGTGACGTCGAGGCTTCCGTCGGCCTGGACGAGGACGTCGCTTAGGAAATGGAGGATCCGTTCCTCCGCCGAGGCGGCGGCCGGCCAGAGGAGCGCGAGCGCCGCGAGCAGCGGCAGCAAGAGCCGCCGCATCAGCCGCCCCGGCCGAAGCTGACCCTGGGCGCCGTCTGGATGCTCGAGTCGGAGTCCTCGTAAAAGGGCTCCTCCGAGAAGCCCATCGGGCGGGCGACAACCACCGCGGGGAAGGACTGGACGCTCGTGTTGAGGTCGCGGACCGTGGCGTTGTAATAGCGCCGGGCGCCCTGAAGCTCCCCCTCGATCTCGGCGAGCTCGTTCTGGAGCGACTGGAAATTGTCGTCGGCCTTGAGCTCGGGATAGGCTTCGGCGACCGCTATCAGCCGGCCGAGCATCGCGCTGAAGGCGCTGTCGGCCTGGGCGGTGGCCTTGACTCCCCCGGCGCTGGTGGCGTCGGCGCGGTGTGCGACCACCTGGGTCAGGGTCTCGCGCTCATGGGTGGCATAGCCCTCGACCGTGCTGACGAGGTTCGGGACCAGATCGGCCCGGCGGCGGAGCTGGACGGTGATCCCGCTGAACCCCTCCTTGGCGAGCGCTCGAAGGCGCACCAGGCGGTTGTAGACGATGACGGCGTAGACAAGGGCCAGCGCGAGCAGGCCGAGCGCAATCCACAATCCCATAGCTGATTCCCCCTTGCGTCTTTTCTTAAGGTCCGTGCCGGTTTCCCGCAACGCGCCTGTTCACCCGAGCGGCAAACCGCCCGCGCAACCCCTTATGGTTCGGGAACGGACCAATTTATTGTTCCGGCTCCGTTGCCATCGCAGCCGGCTCCGAATAGCCTGATCCAGGTTTCGGATTGGGCGGGGGTGCTCGTCCGGCGCCGTCAGGGGAGGGGCAAGATGCTGGATCGTGGTCTGAAGGTTCTCAACGTGCGCGCGTTCGCTTTGGGAACGGCGGCCGTCGCCTCGGCGATGCTTTTCACCGGCGCCGGATCGGCGCAGACCGGCCAGGACGTCGCCGATCCGCCGGTCTTGCAGCCGGTCGAGGCGCCTGTCGTCGGTGATCCGCCGGTTCTGAGGTCGACTGAGGCGCCAACCGTCGGCGGACCGGCTCCGCGGCGCGAACCGACCTCGAGGGCGCCCAGGGAGATACTGCTCGACCTCAACATAGAATATGTCGACGGAGTCATCTACAACCCGTCCACCGGGGTCGACGACAAGGTCAGGCTGCGAAGCTACACCAGGCCCGGCAAGCTGCCGCCGACCCGCTATCTGTCTCCGGCCATCGTGGCCATTCCCGGCGACACCGTTCGGGTCAAGCTCAACAACAAGCTTCCGCCGACGACGACGTCCTACGATGCGGGCTGCGGCGACGGTGCGGCGCACGAGCCCAACGTGCCGCATTGCTTCAACGGCACCAATCTCCACACGCACGGCCTGTGGGTGAACCCGGCGGGCAATGGCGACAACGTGCTGCTCTCGATCAATCCCGGGGTCAGCTTCGAATATGAATATGCCATTCCGAACGAGCATCCGGCGGGCACCTTCTGGTACCATACGCACCGGCACGGCTCGACCGCGCTCCAGGTCTCGAGCGGGATGGCGGGCCCGCTCCTGATCCGCGGCGACCGGCTTCCGACCCCGGCCCGGAACGGGGATCTCGACACCCTGCTCGACAATGTCACCAACCTTCGGGACCGGACGCTCGTCTTCCAGCAGATCCAATATGGCTGCTTCGACAAGGACCAGAACATCAAGATCAAGACGGAAGGCAGCGGCTCCAACGCGAAGGTGGTGGCCTGGGTCTGCGATCCCGGCGACGTCGGCGGAATCGAGACCTACGAGGACAAGAGGCCCGCCCCGCTCGGCCCCAACGGCTTCGGGCCTCGAAGCTGGGGGGCCTCCAACCGCTATACCAGCATCAACGGGCTGATCCTCCCGACCTTCCGTTCCAGGCAGGGGGCGGTGGAACGGTGGCGCCTGATCCATGGCGGGGTCCGCGACACGATCCGCCTCAGTTTCCGCAAGGCCAGGTCCAACGTGAACCTGACGCCCGGCCCCCGCCTCGCGGCCGCTCGGATGGGCGCGCTGATCGAGCAGAGCTGCCAGGGCCCGGACCTTCCCTTCCACCTGGTCGCCGCGGACGGCCTGACCCTGTCCCAGGCGCAGCGCGGGACTTCGGCGACGCTTCAGCCGGGCTATCGTTTCGACGCCCTGGTTCGCTTCCCGGACGCGGGCAATTATTGCGTGATCGATACCGACAGCCAGGCGACCAGCAGCGTCGGCAACCTGCCCTCCGGCTCGCGGCTGCTCGCGATGATGAACGTCGCTCCGGACGCGTCGCAGATCGCAAGGGGGGACCTCGCCGCCCAGCTGATCGCCTCCGCCCAGGGCAGGATGCCCGCCAATGTCCGCGAGGCGGTGGTCGCCGACCTTCGCAACGACCTGAGGCTGAGCCGCTTCGTCCCGCACAAGACGATCGCCCCGGGCGAGCTCAAGGGCGGCCAGGAGCTTACCTTCAACATCCAGATCCAGCCCGAGCTATTGTTCCGGGTCGCGAACCAGCTTCCGACCTCGTCCGGCTACGATCCCCAGCCCTACGCGCCCGCCCGGCTCGACCGGAAGCTGACGCTCGGGACGGCCGAGGAATGGAAGCTGACCTCTAACCTGTCCGGCCACCCCTTCCACATCCACGTCAATCCGTTCGAGGTCGTCCGGATCGTCAAGGATTCCAACCCGAACGTGGACGTCAGCGCTCCGGGAGCCAATGACGGCGGCGATCCGCAATATCCGGGGCTGAGGGGCGTGTTCAAGGACACGTTGTGGATCAAGCAGGGCTATACTGCGACGGTCCGCACTCGCTACCAGCGCTATATCGGCGAGTTCGTCCTCCACTGCCATATCCTCGACCACGAGGATCAGGGCATGATGCAGAACGTCGCCATCGTTCTTCCCGGCGGGACGCCCGCCAGCGTCAACGCTCCGGCGGGCGGCCACTCCAGCCATTAGGCGTGCCATCATCCCGGCCCTTCGACGCCGCCCGCGGCGGCGCTCAGGATAAACTTCGGCGAAGCCGAAGGCCGGGACTTCGGGGAGACCCGCCGAGACTTCTCGACCCAAGGTCCCGGCTTCCGTCGGGATGACGGGTATCCGAGTCTCCCGTCGAACACGTCGGCCCGAAGCATCTTGCCTCCCATTGCGCCGAGACGAAACGACGGCGGGCCGGTCCACGGCGCGACGATGCAACCGATTCGCCGGTGATTCGCTTTGAAAGGGCGCTCGCTCGGTCAGCCGGCTTGTTAACCATCTCGCCGGGCCGGACGACCCCTGACTCTTCCATTGCTTACGCAATAATAGGTTCCGCGCGATCTTCGATTCCAAAGCATAGCTCCTGAATCGGACCTAATTTTTCGTGCCATTTCAGCTGCTTCCAAATAGCGTCCTTCGTGATTGGACCGATGTCGGTTCGACACCTTCAGGGGGATGGGCAATATGATTCACGGTACGAAGACGCTCAGCTTGCGCGCGCTGGCTTTGGGCACTGCGGCAGCCACGGCGCTTCTGGCAGCCGGCACCGCCTCGGCGCAGCCCGGCCAGGACGTCGCCAACCCGCCCGAGCTGAAGCGCCGCGGCGCATCCCCGAACCATCCCTTCGACCCGGCGAGCAAGGAAATCCGGCTCGACCTCAACATCGAATATGTCGACGGAGTCATCTACAACCCGCAGTCCGGCCGGGACGACAAGGTCCGTCTGCGCAGCTACACGCAGGACGGCCTTCCGAATCCGGAGCGTTTCGTTTCGCCGTCGATCATCGCCCGTCCCGGCGACACCGTCCGAGTCAAGCTGAACAACAGGCTTCCGGCGACGACGACGTCCTACGATCCGGGCTGCACGGTCGCCCCGGGCGGCGATCACAACATTCCGCATTGCTTCAACGGCACCAACCTCCACACCCACGGCCTCAACGTGAACCCGTCGGGCAATGGCGACAACGTTCTGCTGTCGATCAATCCGGGCGTCAGCTTCGAATATGAATATGCGATCGCCCCCGAGCATCCCGCCGGCACCTTCTGGTACCACACCCACCGTCACGGCTCGACCGCCCTCCAGGTCTCGAGCGGGATGGCCGGCGCGCTGATCATCAAGGGCGACAGGGTCCCGACCCCGACCCGGAACGGCGACCTCGACGTCCTGCTCAGCGGCCTCAAGGAGACCAAGGAGCGGACCCTGATCTTCCAGCAGATCCAATATGGCTGCTTCGATTCCAACCAGGACATCAAGTTCGATCCGGATCCCACGAATTCGTTCATCATCCGCTGGCGCTGCGATGAAGGCGACGTCGGCGGGATCGAGACCTATGCCGACAAGAACGGCCTCGGCTTCGGCACCTTCTCCAGCTGGGGCCAGTCGGGCCGCTACACCACCATCAACGGGCACGTCCTTCCGACCTTCCAGGCGAAGCAGAACGTGGTCGAGCGCTGGCGCATGATCCACGGCGGAGTGCGCGACACGATCCGAGTCATCTTCGTGAAGGCGAACACCGTCCCCGATCTCCGTCCGGGCAAGCACCTTGCGCCGGAGAGCATGGAAGAGCTGACCGCCACGACCTGCGGGCGCGTGACCACGCCCTTCCACCTGGTGGCGGCCGACGGCCTGACGATGGACCAGGCCAAGTTCGCTCGCAACGCGACCATGCAGCCGGGCTATCGCTGGGACGCGCTGGTGCAATTCCCGACTCCGGGCGACTATTGCATCCTCGACGTGACCAGCCAGTCGGGCGAAGGCGTCGGCCAGGGCCTCCCGCGTTTCGGCGCTCGACTCCTGGGTCTGGTGAGCGTCTCGGCCGATCCGTCGTCGGTTAACCGGGGAACCCTCAACGAGCAGCTGATCGACGCTGCCCGCAGGACGATGCCGGCCGAAGTCCGCGACTCGGTGGTCGCCGACCTCAGCAACAACCTGCTCCTCACCCGCTTCATGCCTCACAAGACGGTGGCGGAGAGCGAGCTTTCAGGCGGTCAGGAGCTTACCTTCGACATCCAGACCCCGCCGTCGCAGGCGCCGCAGTTCCTGGTCGCGAACCAGCTGGTCGGGAAGCCGGGCTACAATCCGCAGCCCTACAATCCGGCCCGGCTCGATCGCAAGCTGACGCTGGGGACGGCGGAGGAGTGGAAGCTGACCTCCAACGGCTCCGGCCACCCCTTCCACATCCATGTCAACCCGTTCGAGATCGTCTCGATCGTCAGGAACAGCAACCCGAGCGTGGACGTCAGCGCCACGGGCGCGAATGACGGCGGCGACCCGCAATATCCGGGCTTGAAGGGCGTCTGGAAGGACACTTTGTGGGTCAAGCCGGGCTACACCGTGAAGGTCCGCACCCGCTACGAGCGCTACATCGGCGACTTCGTCCTCCATTGCCACATCCTCGACCACGAGGACAAAGGCATGATGCAGAACGTCGCCATCGTGCTTCCGGGCGGAACCTCGGCCAGCGTCAACGGACCGCTCGCCGATCCGCACGGGGTCCACTAAGCCTCGAAAATGGAGGCCCCGCCGCGAGGCGGGGCCTTTCAGCTCGACGATCGAAAGGCCCGCCTTCCGGCGGGCCTTTTTTTGGTGCGGGACCGCGGAACGTCGATACAGCCTATCGCGCGACGGGCCCTTGGCTGTCGGGCGGGCTCGGACTAGGCGCTGCCGGGTGAACGATCCAACCACCCTCCGCCGCCTCTACGGCCGCCGCTCCGGACACAAGCTTCGCGGCGGGCAGGAGGCCTTGCTCGAGCGCCTGCTTCCGGCGGTCGGCGTGCCGGAGGAGGGACCGGTCACCTCGGAAACGCTGTTCGGCGATTCGCGGCCGCTCCATTTCGAGATCGGCTTCGGCTCGGGCGAGCATCTCGCCTATCGGGCGGACCTGCTTCCCGACCACGGCTTCATCGGCGCCGAGCCGTTCCTCAACGGGGTCGTCGGAGCGCTTCAGCATGTCCGCGACCGGCGGCTCGCCAATATCCGCCTCCACATGGGCGATGCGCTCGACGTGCTCGAGCGAGTGCCGGACGGGGCTTTGGCCATGGTCTACCTCCTCCACCCCGACCCCTGGCGGAAGGCCCGGCATTCCAAGCGGCGCATGGTCAATCCCGGGCCGCTCGACCTCATCGCCGCCAAGCTGAAGCCGGGCGGCGAGTTCCGGCTCGGGACGGACGATCCGACCTATTGCCGCTGGTCGATGATGGTGATGAACGGCCGCCGCGACTTCGAATGGCTTGCCGGGAGCGCGAAGGACTTCCTCACCCGCCCCGGCGGATGGCCGGAGACCCGCTACGAGGCGAAGGCGCGGCGCAAGGGGCATGAAGTGTGGTATTTCAGGTACCGGCGGGTCTAGCACTTCCGTCATCCCGGACTCCATCCGGGATCCATGAACAGGGAGGCGGGAAATTCCCTTGGGCCGCGTTCATGGATTCCGGCTTTCGCCGGAATGACGGGAAGGCAATTGTTTAGTCCGGGTTAATCCGGGCGCGGGCAGTCGGAGACCGATATTTCAGTCCGGGAGGATTTTCAGATGCACCGTTTGCTCGTCCTGCTGCTTCTCTTCCTGGCCGGGGAGGGCGCGGCCCTCGCCTGTTCGTGCATCAGGCCGCCGACCGATCCGGCCCAGCAGCGCGTCCACGCCCGCGAGGCGGCTCGGGGCGCGATGGCCCTGGTCGAGGTGGAGCTGGTCGCGCCCTACGATGGCAGGCTCGGCCGGGGCGAACGGCTTCGGGTGCGCCGCACCCTCGCGGGCCGGGCACCCGCCGCCTTCGAGGTCGAGCGCCAGCACGCTCCGAGCAGCGCCTCGTGCGACGTCGAGTTCCAGCGCGGGGCCCGGACCTGGGTCCTGCTCTACGCGCCCCAGATGCGCGGGCGTTCGGTCCGCTATCGGGTCTCCGCCTCCTGCACCGGCTACATGCTCGCCGATCCGGCCTTCCGCACCGAGCTCGCCGCCCAGATGCGGCGGCGGCAGTAGATCGCGCACCGTCATTGCGAGCCCTTCGACGCCGCCTGCGGCGGCGCTCAGGATGAACTGCCGCTGCGCGGCAGCGAAGCAATCCAGCGCGGCCTCCGAGGCCCGCTGGATTGCTTCGTCGCTTCGCTCCTCGCAATGACGAAGTAGCTACCGCGCCGGAGTGAGCTTCAGAAGCCGGCCGCCCTCGCCGTCCTCGAGCAGGTAAACCGAGCCGCCCGGGCCCTGCTCGACCTCGCGGATCCGCTTGTCCATGTCCCAGCGCTCGGCCTCGCGGGCGTTGGCGCCGTCGACGTCGACCCGGATCAGCGCCTTGCTCGACAGTCCGGCGACCAGGGCGTCGCCGCGCCAGCCCGGGAAGGCCGAGCCCGAATAGAAGATCATGTTGCCGGGCGAGATGACAGGGGTCCAGGAGACCTTGGGCGCCTCGAACTCCGGGCGGGTCTCGTGGTCGGGAATGTCCTTGCCGTCATAATGGTCGCCGTTGGAGACGATCGGATAACCGTAATTCTTGCCGCGCTCGACCAGGTTCAGCTCGTCGCCGCCCTTGGGGCCCATCTCGATGTCCCACAGGCGGCCCGATCCGTCGAAGGCGATGCCCAGCGGATTGCGGTGCCCGAGCGACCAGATCTGGGCGGTGGCCCCGCCCCGGCGCGCGAACGGATTGTCGGAAGGGATAGTGCCGTCGTCGTTGAGCCGGACGATCTTGCCGAGGGTAACGCTCATGTCCTGGGCGGGCGTGAATTCCTGGCGATCGCCGTTGGAGACGTAGAGCTTGCCGTCCGGGCCGAACGCGATCCGATGGCCGAAATGGCCGCGGCCCTTCAACTTCGGGCCCTGCCGCCAGATCACCTGCAGGCCTTCGAGCCGGGGACGGTTGCCGTCCTCGACGAAGCGCGCCCGGCCAACGACGGCGCCGCGATTGCCGCCCTGGCCGGCTTCGACCCAGCTCAGATAGACCAGCCGGTTGCGAGCGAAGCCGGGATGGAGGACGACGTCGCCGAAGCCGCCCTGCCCGCCATAATCGACCTTCGGGGCGCCGGCGACGTCGCCGACCCGGCCGGAATCGTTCCAGAGCAGCTTCAGCTTGCCGCTGCGCTCGGTGATCAGGGCACGTGAGCCCGGGCCGGGGAGGAAGGCCATCGCCCAGGGCTCGTTGAAGGTCGCGACCGGCCGGACCTGGAAGGGCCGCCCGCGGGCGCCCTGGGCCGCCGCGTCGGCATCGACCGCCTCGGCGTTGACCGCTTCGCCGCCGGCGCTGCAGGCGGCGAGGAGGAGGAGGGGCATGAGGCTGCGCATCGATCGTCTCCCGTGAGTTGCACACGCCCTAGCCCGGCGCGCGGTCGCCCGGCAATGCCCGCTTAAGGTCAGGTACGATGCGCTGGCACCGGGCGCGGATCGGGGCTAGCCAAAGCGTATGAAGACCGCTGCCCTGCTCCTTGCGGCCGCGCTCGCGGCCTGCGCGACCCCGGCCGACGTGGGCGCTCCGCCGGACCATTTCCTCGGCGCACTCGCCTCGCTGTGCGGCAAGGCATTCGAGGGGCGGATCGCGAGCCCGCCGGTCGAGGCCGATTCCGCCTTCGCCGGCAGGAGGCTGGTGATGCACGTTCGCGGCTGCACGAAGGACCGGATCCGGATCCCGTTCCACGTCGGCGACGATCGCTCGCGCACCTGGGTGGTGACCCGGACCACGGCCGGTCTCCGGCTCAAGCACGACCATCGCCATTCCGACGGGAGCGAGGACGCGCTCACCCAATATGGCGGGGACTCGCTTGGGGAGGGCACGAAGCGGCGGCAGGAATTTCCCGCCGACGATTTTTCGAAGGCCTTGTTCGTCCGTGAGAAGATCCCGGCTTCGACGGCCAATGTCTGGGCGATGGAGGCGGGCGGCCGGGTCTTCGCCTACGAGCTGCGCCGGCCGGGCCGTTTCTTCAGGGTGGAGTTCGACCTGGCGAGGCCGGTGGCGCCGCCGCCGGCGCCCTGGGGGTCACAGTGAGTTCCTCCCCGCGATTTCGCGGGGAGGGGGACCATGCGAAGCATGGTGGAGGGGTTCTTGCCGAATTCGAAGAACCCCTCCACCGCACTTCGTGCGGTCCCCCTCCCCCGGCAAACCGGGGGAGGAATTAGGAGCAGAAGTTACGGACGGCGGGCGTCGACGTGGATGTCGCGCTCTTTCTTCTTGAGGCCGAGGAGACCGGCCAGGCCGAGAAGACCGAGCAGGCCCCAGGGGAAATCGTCTTCTTCCTCCTGCTGCATCGGCTGCGAATAAGTGGTGTCGGTGGTTCCAACCGTGCTGTCATTCGTCTGGGCGAGAGCCGCCGCGGGGCTCAGCGCCAACGCCGCCGCAAGGGCCGCATGCTTCAGTACCGAATTGCGCATCTGATTTCCTCCTGTTCAGACTGTCCCGGGTTTATGACGGGCGGTGCCGCAACGGCCGGAGCACAGGCCTGTTCCGAACTTTCGTCTTAACCTCAGGCAATCGGCACGCCTCCGCAACCCTCTGCCGCATCTGAAAAAATCTTCGGAACGAGCGCTTCCGCCGGCGGTTTGGCGGGTCGGTGCAGGCATCGAGGCGGATCCCATGACACAGGCTGTAGAGGTCGCGGCGATCCCGGTCGTCGAGGAACGGCTCGTCGTCGAGAGGAAGCTGGTGCTGGTCGAGGAGATCCACGTCGTGCGCCGCACCCGGACGGCGACGGAGGATGTGCCGGTGACCCTTCGCTCCGAGCGTGCCGAGATAGAACGCGAGCAATACGACGTTCCGGAGGGGGCGGGACGATGAGATCAGCCGATAACGGCCGGGCCGAAACCCACTCCTCGTCGCGCCAGAGCGCCGCCTGGGTCGACGACGAATCTCCGGCCGGAGATACGAGGATCGGCGATTCCCGGCTGGTGGGAGGCGGCTAGAACGTGGTCTTCGCCGACGATCGAAAATCGATCGGGCGGCCTGAGCCCGGCGGTCGGAGCATCAGCGAGGCGGAGATGGCCGAGAGCGGCCTCCTCCGGGAAAGGGTGATCGAGATCGGCGAGATGCGCGAGGAAGCGGTCGTCTCGAAGCAGGCGGTGGTCCGCGAGGAGCTTGTCGTCCGACGGGATGTCGAGGAGCGCACCGAGCGGGTCTCCGACACGCTGCGCCGGACCGAGGTCGATATCGAGCGGCTGGAGCCGCGGCAAGGCTTGGAGAGCGAGGGCGCGGGGAACGCGCCCGGCCGCTGAGCCGGCCGAGGCCAGAAGATTTTCGCGGCGGCAGCGCCGTCGCGAGCCGGAACGAGCGGGGAAACACCGAAGGAGAGTAGCTTTATGTCGCGCACCGTCACCGCCCTCTACGACACCCGGCAGGAAGCCGAAGCCGCGCGCCAGCGCCTGGCCTCGGCCGTCGACGCCGAACGCGTGAAGATCATCGACCAGAGCTCGGGAGGCGGCCAGGACGGCCGTTCGCTCGGCAACCTCTATCTTTCCGACGACGATCGCCACGCTTATGGCGAGGGCCTCCGACGCGGCGGCTTCCTGCTCTGCGCCGAGGTGCATAGCGGCGAGGATCACGAGCGGATCATCCAGCTGCTCGAGGAAACCTCCAGCGTCGATCTCGAAGAGCGCCAGCAGAGCTGGAAGAACGAAGGGTGGCAGGCCTATTCGGGCGGTTCGACCTCGTCGACTTCGGGCGCTTCGACTTCGTCGACTCAAACCGGGATCGCCGCCCAGTCGGCAACGACCGGCCAGGGCGCGACGGCGGCCGGCAATGTCGTCGAGGAGGAGCGAATCCCGATCGTCGAGGAGGAGCTTCGGATCGGCAAGCGCGAAGTGACCCGCGGCGGAGCCCGGGTGCGCTCCTACGTCCGCGAGGTTCCGGTCGAGGAGCAGGTGACCCTCCGCGAGGAGCATGTCTCGGTCGAGCGCCGGCCGGTCCAGCAGCAGCAGGGCGTCCAGTCCACCCAGAACGCCGAAGACCTGCTCCAGGATCGCGAGATCGAGATGCGCGAGACCGCGGAAGAGGCGGTCGTCCAGAAGGTCGCGAACGTCCGCGAGGAACTGGTGGTGCGCAAGACGGCCGAAGAGCATGTCGAGCAGGTCCGCGACACCGTACGCCATACCGAGGTCGAGGTCGACGAAGGCGCCCAGGGCTCCGGCGACCGCTCCGCCTTCGGAAACTTCGGCAGCGGCGAGGATCGCGCGGCCTCCACGGACTCCGAGAAGTCCGACTTCGAGCGCGACCGCTCGCGCTGAGCGGGATGAGGGGCCGGGGCGGATGCGCTCCGGCCCTTTTCCCCACGACGTCATTCCGGCGAAGGCCGGAATCCATGAACACCGGCGTCGTCAATCTTCGCCGGTCCGTGTTCATGGATCCCGGGTCAAGCCCGGGGTGACGATCATACGAGGCTAGGCGAGGACGGAGGCGAGCGGCTAGGGACGGAGGATGAGCCGAACGGATGCATCCATGAACGAACCGCACGAGCTTCGCGGGGCCAGGCTGGAGGAGCAGCAGCGTTTCGACGAAGCGGCGCAGGCTTATGAGGCCGCTCTGGCTTCGGATTCAGGCAACCGGGCGGCGGTGGACGGACGAGCCCGGATCGCGCTTCGAAGGAAGGAACCGGATGCTCTCGCCCATTGCCGCCGCGCGGTAGGCTTGCGGGGCGACGATCCGGAATTGCAGCTGCAGATGATCCTGTCGGTCGCGGTCGAACTTGGCGAGGACGCCATTCCGCTGCTCCGCGACTTCGTAAGGCTTCATCCCGGCGTGACGACGGCGCAGGAGCGTCTGGCGGAAATGCGCGCCGAGGCCGGCGAGGGAGACGCCTTCGCCGAGGCCTACGAGGCAGCGATACGCGCGCGCCCCCGGGACAAGGCGCTTCGACTTTCCCATGCGATGAGCCTGGCCCGGGCGGGGCGGCCGGAGCGCGCGCTCGAATCAGCCAAGGCGGCGCGCGCCCTGTTCGGCGACGATCGCGATTTCATGCTGCTGGAAGCCTTCGTCGCGACGCATGAGGGCCTCGTCGACCGCGCCGGGGAGCTTCTCGGCCGGCTCGACGACGGTCCCGACGCCCAACTCGCCCGAGGCCAGCATTATCTCCAGACGGGGCGTCCGCTGGAGGCGAAAAACGTTCTCGAGGCCGCTGTTCGCGCCAGCCCCGGCAATCTCATGATCTGGGCCGTTCTGGCCGTTGCGTGGCGGCTCGCCGGGGATTCCCGGCACGCATGGCTGTGCGAGCAGCCCGGCCTCTACAGCACCTGCGACCTCGGGCTCGGCGCGGCCGAGCTGGCCCGCCTCGCAGAGGTCCTTCGAGCGCTTCACAGCGCCCGCTTCCATCCCGTCGGCCAGTCGCTGCGCGGCGGAACCCAGACCCGCGGAAGCCTCCTGGCGCGGACCGAGCCGGAGATCGTCGCGCTCGGCCGGCGGCTCGGAGATGCCGTCCAGAGCCACGTCGCGAACCTTCCTCCGGCGGATCCGAACCATCCCCTGCTCCGTCACCGCAACGCCCCGATGGGTTTCGGGGGCAGCTGGTCGGTCCGGCTGGCCGACGGCGGCTTCCACGTCTCCCACGTCCACCCCGGGGGCGTGCTGAGCTCGGCCTGCTACGTCAGCCTGCCGGAACGGCCCGGCGGCGACGACGCGCAGGAGGGCTGGCTGGAGGTCGGACGCCCTCCGCCGGAGCTGAAGGTGGACCTGCCCCCAGTCGCCACGGTGGAGCCCCGTCCGGGAAGGCTGGTCCTGTTCCCCAGCTACGTCTTCCACGGCACCCGCCCCTTCCGCGCGGGCGAGCGGCTCACCGTCGCGTTCGACGTGGTGGCGAGGGGCTAGTGCGTCAGGCGTCGAGCCTGCATCTTTCGTCCTGCCGGACTTGATCCGGCATCCACCCTTTCTTTGTCAGGAGACGCGACAAGGTGGATCCCGGATCAAGTCCGGGATGACGGTTCAAGCCTGGCGCCAGGCTTCAGGCGAATGGCGGCGGAGCCGCTCATGTCGGCTTGCTACTTTCCGGAGCCGGGCCTATATGCGCTTCACCTTCCTCGACATCGTTAGACGTTGAGGCTGGTCCCGGGGACGGGGCCGGCGGGGGAAGGGTTTTGGATTTCGCGGAGAGCGTGTGGCGGACCTTGCCGAAGTGACCCGATTGATCGAGCCGGCGGCGCAGGCCGAGGGGCTCAGCCTCGTTCGGGTCAAGATGATGGGCGGGACTTCCGACCCCACTTTGCAGGTGATGGCGGAGCGGCCCGATACTCGGCAGCTTACCCTCGAGGATTGCGCTCGCCTCTCACGGCGCCTGTCCGCGCTGCTCGACGAGGAGGAGGCCGCGGGGCGTGATCCGATACCCCATGCCTACCGGCTCGAAGTGAGCTCGCCGGGGATCGACCGGCCGCTTACCCGCCTCAAGGATTATGACGACTGGAACGGGCACGAGGCGCGGATCGTGCTCTCCGAGAAGCTCGACGGCCGAAAGGTGTTCAGCGGCGACCTGAGCGGGACTGAAGGAGACTCGGTTCTCGTCGACGTGCAGGGGCTCGGCCCGACGGCGCTTCCGTTCGCGGCGATCCAGTCCGCCAAGCTCGTGATGACCGACCGCCTCATCAAGGCGACCGCTCCGCTCAGCGCCGAAGGCGCCGACGAAATTGAACCGATAGAAGAAACAGAGGAAGACTGAACATGGCCACCACCGCCCCGGGCGCTCCCGGCGCCGTTTCCGCCAACAAGGCCGAATTGCTCGCCATCGCCGATGCGGTGGCGCGCGAGAAGCTGATCGACAAGGCGATCGTCATCGAGGCGATGGAGGACGCGATCCAGCGCGCCGCCCGGGCCCGCTACGGCGCCGAGAACGACATCCGGGCCAAGCTCGACGCGACCAGCGGCGACCTTCGGCTGTGGCGGGTGGTCGAGGTGGTCGAGGCGGTCGACGATTATTTCAAGCAGGTCAGCCTCGAGGATTCCCAGAAGCTCCAGCCCGGAGCGGTGGTCGGCGACTATATCGTCGATCCGCTTCCTCCGATCGAGTTCGGCCGGATCGCCGCCCAGGCCGCCAAGCAGGTCATTTTCCAGAAGGTCCGCGACGCCGAGCGCGAGCGGCAATATGAGGAATTCAAGGAGCGGGCGGGGGAGATCATCACCGGAGTCGTCAAGCGGGTCGAGTTCGGCCACGTCGTAGTCGATCTCGGCCGGGCGGAGGGCGTCGTCCGCCGCGACCAGCAGATCCCGCGCGAGGTCGTCCGGGTCGGCGACCGGGTGCGCTCGCTGATCCTTTCGGTGCGCCGCGAGAATCGCGGTCCGCAGATCTTCCTGTCGCGGGCTCACCCCGATTTCATGAAGAAATTGTTCGCCCAGGAAGTGCCGGAAATCTACGACGGAATCATCGAGATCAAGGCGGCGGCGCGCGATCCCGGCAGCCGCGCCAAGATCGGAGTGATCAGCTACGACAGCTCGATCGACCCGGTCGGCGCCTGCGTCGGAATGAAGGGCTCGCGGGTCCAGGCCGTCGTGCAGGAGCTCCAAGGCGAGAAGATCGACATCATCCCCTGGTCCGAGGATCTCGCCACCTTCGTCGTCAACGGCCTCCAGCCGGCCACGGTCAGCCGGGTCGTCATCGACGAGGAGGAGGGCCGGATCGAGGTCGTCGTCCCCGACGACCAGCTCAGCCTCGCCATCGGCCGCCGCGGCCAGAACGTGAGGCTGGCCTCGCAGCTGACCGGATCGGCGATCGACATCATGACCGAGGCGGACGCCAGCGAGAAGCGCCAGCGCGAGTTCATCGAGCGCTCCGAGCTGTTCCAGAAGGAGCTCGACGTGGACGAGACGCTCGCCCAGCTTCTCGTCGCCGAGGGCTTCGGAGCGCTGGAGGAGGTCGCCTATGTCGAGCTCGACGAGCTCGCCTCGATCGAGGGCTTCGACGACGAGCTCGCCACCGAGCTCCAGAGCCGGGCCGCCGAGGCGCTCGAGCGGCGCGAGGAAGCGTCGCGCGTGGAACGTCGCGCGCTTGGAGTCGAGGATTCGCTCGCCGGGATGCCCTATCTCACCGAGGCGATGCTGGTGACCCTGGGCAAGGCGGGGATCAAGACCCTCGACGACCTCGCCGATCTCGCCACGGACGAGCTCGTCCAGAAGAAGCGTCCCGAGCAGCGCCGCCAGCGCGAGAGCAACCGAAGCGAGGACAAAGGCGGGATCCTCGCCGATTACGGCCTGAGCGACGAGCAGGGCAACGAGATCATCATGGCCGCCCGGGCGCATTGGTTCGAGGATGACGCATCCGCGTCGGGGTCCGAGGATGAAGGGGAGGACGCTGTTGCGGAACCCTCCCAATGAGACCCTAAAAGTTAGTCGAAAGGCGCGTCGCTCACTCCCCTCCCTGCAAAGGGAGGGGGCGGGGGCGGGTGCCGCCGAAGGCGGTCGAAACTCCGAGTCAGCAGACGTCTCGCTACGCTCGCCGACCCACCCCCAACCCCTCCCTTCCAGGGAGGGGAGGCACGTAGCTGAGCGCAAGTGCATCCTTTCCGGTGAGCATGGCGAGCGGGACAATCTGATCCGCCTCGCCCTCTCGCTGGACGGCGAAGTATTCCCCGACGTACGCGCCAAGGCGCCCGGGCGGGGTGCCTGGATCGGAGTCGATCGCCGGACGCTCGAGGCGGCCGTCCGCAAGGGCCGGCTCCGCGGGGCCCTGGCCCGGGCGTTCAAGGGCGCTGCGCTCTCCATTCCGGAAGACCTGGCGGACCGGATCGAGTCGGCCCTGCGCCAGGCGGCGCTCGACCGGCTCGGCCTGGAGGCCAAGGCGGGGACCCTGCTCTCCGGCTCCGAGCGAATCGAGAATGCCGCCCGCAGGGGAGAGGTCCATCTCCTCCTTCATGCCGCCGATGCGGGGGTGGACGGCAACCGCAAGCTGGACCAGGCGTGGCGGGTCGGCGAAGGCGGACC
>DASQZF010000194.1:0-19013 GCA_035638835.1 Allosphingosinicella sp.
CAATCCGTTCGACTATTACAACAATCCGAGGTCCGTCGGCTTCGTCCCCACCGCAAACCAGACCGGCTTCTACAGCGAGCTCATCGGCCGCCCGAACACCAAGGTCCGCCAGGCGAGCGTCAACTCCGCGGGCCAGGCCGAATATCTCGTGCTGGACGATGTCGACTGGCGGAGCTCCGCCGATTCCCAGCAGGGGCAGACCGGCTTCAAGCAGGGCACGATCAACCTCACCCACGAATTCGGCGACAATTTCCGGATGGACGGGACCGCCGGCTGGTCGAAGTCGAAGTTCCGCGGCACCGGCCTGTTCGCCGAGTTCAACGCCATCGACCGCGACGGCTACACCTATGACGAGCGCGGCGACGGGATCATGCCGGTGTTCAACCCCGGCTTCAACGTCGCCGACCCTACCCAATGGTCTCTGGTCAAGGGCCTGTCCGCGATCCGCTACATCAACACCTTGGTGGACAACGAATTCAAGATCGGCCGCCTCAACTTCGCCTGGGACGTGAACGACAGTTTCACCCTCCGCTTCGGCGGCACCTACAAGCAATATGATTTCGACAGCGACCAGGGCCGCCGCAATCAGGACATCGAGGCGATCAACCCGACCCTAAAGGAAGCAGGCCTTCAGATCACGGATCTGGGCCAGACGGTCGGCTTCGGCCAGGGCCTGACCGTCTCGCACGGCACTCCGACAAGCTTCTATGCCCCGAACCTCGACGCCTTCCGCCAGTATTTCCAGATCGACTGCAATTGCATCAACAAATGGGGCGATTACCGCGCCGTGGTCGACGGGCGGCAGCGCAACTCGATCACCGAGAAGGATCTCTCCGGCTTCGTCCAGGTCGACTATGAGTTCGACCTGTTCGGACGTCCGCTCCGCGGCGATATCGGCCTCCGGGTGGCTCGCACCCGGGTCACCGGCCGCGGCAACGTCGGAGCGACCGACGGGGTGCTGGGACTGCCGGTGACGGCGAACAACAGCTACACCGACTATCTGCCCTCGCTGAACGTCGTTTACGAGGCCATGCCCGACTTCCTGATCCGCTTCGCCGCGTCGAAGACGATGGCCCGGCCGATGCTCCAGAATCTGACGCCCGGCACCACGTCCTTTCCGAGCGGCCTGAACGCGACCACCGCTCCCGCGGTCACGGTCGGCAACCCCTATCTGAGCCCGTTCCGCTCGACCAATCTCGATCTAAGCTTCGAGCGATACTTCGGCCGGAGCGGCCTTATCGGGGTCGCCTTCTTCTACAAGGACCTCAAGTCCTTCCCGCAGCAGCTCGCGGGCGAAGCCCCGCTCGACACCGTGTTCGAGCCTGAGATTTACGAGCAGGTGGTCGCCGCGATGACCAGCCCGACGCTCCAGGCCTATACCCTCGCGGGCGGAGTCTATGCGATCCGCCAGTTCCAGGACGCCCCGGGCGGCAAGATCAAGGGCCTCGAGGTCAACGTCCAGGCCAACTTCGAATTCCTTGGCGACATGTTTCGGAACTTCGGGATCACGGCGAACTACACCTACATAGATTCAAAGCTGACCTACCTCACCAGCACCGTCCTCAACACGACCCGGACGGGAACGACTCCGACGGCGCAAAACACCTTCGCCGAGGGCCCCTTCCTCAACACCTCGCCGCACTCGTTCAATGCCACGCTCTATTATGAGAACGAGACCTTCTCCGCCCGGGTCTCGGGCGCGTATCGCGAGCGCTACGTCAACCGCTTCCCCCTCGCGACCGGCACCTGCTCGGTCGGAGTGAATACGGGCACCGGCGGAGCGGCCTGCAACGCGCCAGTGATCGGCGATTTCGGCTTCACCGAGAACACGCTCAACATCGACGCGGCCTTCGCCTGGAACATCAACAAGATGCTCAAGCTGACGCTCGAGGGACGCAACCTCACCAACCAGGTACAGTACCGCACGATGTACGAGGCGAGCCCGGTTACCCAGAATTATGCGAGCACCGGGCGGATCGTCACCGCGGGCGTTCGAGTGATCTTCTGACAAGTCGTCATTGCGAGCGAAGCGAAGCAATCCAGAACGGCCTCGGAGGCCTGCTGGATTGCTTCGTCGCTTCGCTCCTCGCAATGACGGCTGGCCGAGGTTGACGGCTAGTCGAGGTGCTGTCGATCAGCTCAGCGTCGCTGTTCCACCAACGCGTTCAGCCACTCCTCGAGCTCGGTATAGCCGTCGCCGTCGCGGTCGGAATTGCCGTCGGCCGGATTGCGCGGATCGAGGCGGTGCCGCGTCTCCCAGCGGTCCGGCATTCCATCGCCGTCGCCGTCGATCCAGGGCGAGCCCGGCGCCAATTCGGGCCAGCCGCCGACCTCGGCCTGGCCGTCGATCTGCCGCCCTCCCCGACTGCGCACGCTCGCGACCACCCTCGAATCCACCGGATCGCGGACCAGCGAGGCGCCCGCGCCGGCAAGGACCCGCTCGAAGGCGCGCGGCGCCGGATCGCGCGCGACGGCTCCGACCGCCAGCGGCCCGGCCAGCCTGTATTCCCGGTCCGTTCGTCCCGAAACCAGGCTCCAGGGATCCCTCGGGATCTTCCCATCCATCGCATTTCCGGCGAACCAGGCGCGGGCGATCGGGTTGCGCTCGTCGAAGGCGACGGCCTTTCTGGAATCCGGTCCACGCAAATAATAATTGTCGATGAAATTATAGGCGGCGCGGGACGCCTTCTCCCCCTCGTCGGCATTGTAGCCGCTACGGCTCCCGCCCCAATTGTAGAAGACGTTGGAGCGGAAGTCGTAGAGGGGGCCCACATTGTCCTTCGACGGCGGCAGGTAGTTGCCCGGACGAGGCATCCGCGCCGTATGATGCGCCCATAGATTGTGGTGGAAGCTCATCTTCGCCCCGTGCGCTCCACGTACGAGCGAGCCGTAGCCGTGCTCGCCTTTGGCGTGAGCCGACTTCCTGAGCGATTCCGAAATGATCGACCATTGGACTGTGACGTCGCGCAGGTCGTCCTCGGGTCCCTGGTAAGGCGCGCCCGCCGACAAGGTCTCGTCGACCGACCAGCTTGCCGAGACATGGTCGACGATGATTCGCCGCCCGCGGCTGATGGTGAAGGCGTCGCTCTCCACCCGGCTCTCGTCGCCGAGCCTGGCGCGAATGTAGCGGACCACCACGTCGTCCGCGGCGATTTCGAAGACCCGGTCGCGGACGGTTATCCCGCCGCCGGGCGCGGTCTGCCCGGCGACGGTCACCTGGCCGTTGCGGACGACCAGGGGTTTCTTCAGCCGGATCGTGCCGCCTACGTCGAACACGATCGTGCGCGGCCCCTTCGCCTCGATCGCCGCTCGAAGCGAACCGGGGCCGCTGTCCTCGAGATTGACCACCCGGATGACTCGTCCGCCGCGGCCGCCCACGGAAAGCCGGCCCGCGCCTTCGGCACCAGGAAAAGCGACGACCTGACTGGCCGGGAAAGAAGCGGCGGTGAGGGCGAAGACGACGGAGCTGATCATTCCAGCTCCTTAGCAAGAAATGATACCGGTGTCATCCGCCCAAGCCGAGACCGTCGAACAGCAGCTTCGCGCCCGCGACGATCATGAGCATGTAGACGATCGTGTAGAACTTTCCGGTAGCGACCCTGCGCACCAACTTAACCCCCGCGAGGCTGGCGAGCACGGCGACGGGAAGGAGCATCGCCGTGGCGATCGCATTCTCCCCCGTGAACTGGCCAAGCGCCAGATAGGCCGGCACCTTGATCCAATTGACGACTGCGAAGAAGATCGCCGAGGTGCCGATGAAGACGTCGCGGTCCAGCCGCTTCGGCATCACCCACATCTGGAATGGCGGCCCGCCCGCATGGGCGATCTGGCTGGTGAACCCGGTCGCGACTCCGAACAGACTGCCGACCCACGTCGGAGAGCCGGATGAAGCGGCGATCCGCCCGCCGCGCTCGGCCCAGAGCCGATAGGCGCCGAAGAGGAGCGAGATGGCGCCGAGGACCGCCATGACCGCCGCTGCCGATATCTCCGCCGCCAGCAGATAGCCAAGGCCGATCCCGACGGTCGCTCCCGGCAGCATGGCGGCGAGCACGGAGCGGTCCCAGCTCTTCCGGAACGCAGCGACTGCGACGACGTCCTGGACGATTAGGATCGGGAGGAGGATCGCGGCGGCGCGCACCGGGTCGGCCATGCCCAGCGCGAGCAGCGGCGTGCCGAGTGCGCCCAGGCCCGAAAAGCCGCCTTTCGCCAGCCCGATCAGAATGACGGCCGGGATGGCGAACAGGTAGAAGGAGGGATCGTCGGGCATATTTCCCCCGTCATTGCGAGGAGCGAAGCGACGAAGCAATCCAGCTTCCGGCGACTGAGCCGCTGGATTGCTTCGCTAGCTCGCAATGACGGCTGGCGTCAGCCTGACGCCCCGACTTCGTCCCCCAGCTTCGCCTCCTCCATCCGCGGCACCAGCAAATGGATGACGACCAGTGCCACCAAATAGGAGGACCCCGCTATGACGAACATCGGCATGTAGCTGCCGGTCGAGTCGAGGACCCAGCCGGTGAACTTGGCCATGAACATCCCGCCGACCGCTCCGATCGTTCCGCCGATTCCGATGATCGCACCCACCGCCTTGCGCGGGAAGAGATCCGACGGGATCGTGTAGAGGTTGGCGGAGAAGCCCTGGTGGGCGGCGGTGGCGAGGCCGATCAGAAGCACCGCGCCCCAGACGCTCTCGACCCCGGGAGCGAGCATCACCGGCGGCACGCACAGGGCGCAGACCAGCATCGCCGTCTTGCGAGCTTTGTTGACGCTCCAGCCGCGGTGGATGAGCTTGGACGACAGCCAGCCGCCGCCCACGCTTCCAACGTCCGAGATTATGTAGATGGCGGCGAGCGGCAGTCCGAAGGTGAGCAGGTTCAGCCCATGCTCCTGGGCGAAGAAGCTCGGCAGCCAGAACAGGAAGAACCACCAGATCGGATCGATCATGAACTTGCCGATCGCATAGGCCCAGGTCTGGCGGTGACGAAGCAGAGGCAGCCATTTGACGTCGCCGGGGGCGTCCGCGGGGTCGCTCTCGATGTAAGCGAGCTCCTCTGCGGACAGGTTCTTCTTCTCTCGGGGGCGGCGGTAGACCGTCCACCACACCACCACCCAGATGAAGACGATGGCGCCGGTAAAGAGGAAGGCGACGCGCCAGCCGAACCACATCACCAGGAACGGAGCCATCAGCGGAGTCAGGATCGCGCCGATATTGGCGCCGGCATTGAAGATGCCGATCGCGAAAGCGCGCTCCTTCTTGGGGAACCACTCGGCCACGGCTTTCACTCCGGCCGGGAAGTTGCCCGATTCGCCGATGCCGAGCGCGAAGCGGGCGATCATGAAATGCGTCGCGTTGTTGGCCATAGCGTGCCCCATCGCGGCGAGGCCCCAGATCGTGGCGGCGAGCGAATAGCCGAAGCGGGCGCCGAGCTTGTCGATCAGCCGTCCGAAGACGACGTAGCCGATCGCGTAGGCGAGCTGAAAGGAGAAGACGATATTGGCGTAGGTCGTCTCGTCCCAGCCATATTCGCCCTGAAGCGTCGGCTTCAGGACGCTGATCATCTGCCGGTCTATGTAGTTGATCGTGGTCGCGAAGAAGAGCAGCGCGCAAATGCCCCAGCGCACCCGCCCGCCGCTGAACTTCGAGGCGCGCGAAGGCGCGCCCTCCGCGATAGTCTCGGCCATTCGAACACCCTCCGTCGCGCCTTTTAGCGCTTCCTCCGAACTTGTAGAGGAAACCGGTGTCATATACAATCCGCCTCCGGGCCGAAGCGCCGTCAGGGAGAAGCAGAATGAAGAAAATTCTTTGGTTACCCGCGCTTCTCGCCCTCGCCGCCTGCGATCGGGCGGGAGCGCCGGAGCCGGGCGAATCGGGCGGGAACAAGGTCGCGACATCGGGCAAGTCGGAAGTGCCGCTCGCCCGCGTGCCGCCCGGAGTGCTGGCCGCAGCCGCGGCTGCGCAGCCCGGCTTCACGCCCGCCGAAGCCGAGGCCGAGACCCGCGACGGCCGCTATTATTTCGACGTCGGCGGCAAGCTTGCCGACGGCTCCGAGGTCGAGTTCGACATCATGGAGGACGGCGGAAGCTGGCGCGTCGTCGAGACCCAGCGCGATATCCGCCTCGCCTCCGCTCCCGAAGCGGTGCGCAAGTCGGCCGGAAACTTCCCGGCCGAACGGGTGATCGAGAGCCGCCAGGCCGACGGCCTCGTCATCTACGAGCTGTACGACGCCCGGCAGCGCAAACTCGAGATCAAGTGGGACGGGAAAGGGGCGGAGGTCCTGACCAGGGAGTGGGCGCACTGATCCGTCATTGCGAGCGTAGCGAAGCAATCCAGTTCGGCGTTTGCGGCCCGCTGGATTGCTTCGTCGCTTCCGCGTAGCGGAGTTTATCCTGAGCGCCGCCGCAGGCGGCGTCGAAGGGCTCCTCGCAATGACGGGTCGTCAGGGCTCCGGCCGCGCGGCGCTCAGGGTGCAGGCCACCCCATAGCCCTCCCCGAAACGGGCTTCGACGCGCTGGCCGGGGCGCGCGTCATGGACTCCGGTGACCGCGCCCGACGAGATCCACTGGCCGGCCCGAACGGCGATCCCGCGCTTCGCCATCAGCTCGAACAGGAAGCGCGCGGCGCCGATCGCTCCCTCGGGAAAGGCGGTGGCTCGGCCGGCGCCGGCTTCGACTCCGTCCAGCATTGTACTCACTTGCCATTGCTCGAACCCAGTCGAGCGCCAGTCGGGAATAGGAGCCCCGACGACGAGGCCGTTATTGTTGCCGAAGTCGGAAATGACGGCGATCGGGCCAAGCTTGTTGATCCTGCCCAAGGGCGAGCTGGCGATCTCGATCCCGACATGGACCGACTCGATCAGATCGGCCGCCTCGTCCAGAGTGAAACGGGTCTGCCCGGCCGGCGGAGCCCGGCCGACGCGCAACAGGAACTCGGCCTCGCCGGCTGCAAAACCCTCGGCGAAGACGGGCATGTCAGGCCCCTCGCCGCTCGCTCCAGCCGTTTCGACGGTGAAGATGGGACCGGCCAGCCGGTCGGCGCCGAACCGCTCCGCAAGGGGCGAATTGATCCTTCCGACCTTCCAGCCCAATATGGGCTTGCCCCAGGCCGCGATGGCGGCGTCCTGGACGGCGTAAGCGTCGGCGAGCGTCTCGGGAAAGTCCCCCGGATAGCTGTCCAGGCCCGCCGCCTGCCGCCGCGCGGAAAGGAAACGGCTGGCGATGGCAGCCGGATCGTCAGTCAGCAAGTTCACCCCAAGCCTCTCTTAACCTCTTGGGCAATGATAGAGGAAACCGGTGTCATCCGCAACACTTGCGACCGGCCCGCCTTCATTCAGACGCGGGCAGGAGCAAGGGCCGCCGCCAGTCGGGCTCGCTCCGTAACTCCGAGCGGGTCGG
Organism: Allosphingosinicella sp.; assembly: GCA_035638835.1. GTDB lineage: Bacteria > Pseudomonadota > Alphaproteobacteria > Sphingomonadales > Sphingomonadaceae > Allosphingosinicella. The sequence goes on from DASQZF010000194.1 coordinate 7,390, forward strand.
ATGCGGCGCCGGCCGGCACGACCCAGCTCCCGCCGACGCAGAATACCGATTCGAGCGCCAGCCAATCCGGAGTCGATGCCAGCGTGATTCCCCCGGTCGGGCAGAACTTGACCTCGCCGAAGACCGCGCCGAAGGCCTTCAGCGCGGGCAGGCCGCCAGAGGCCTCGGCCGGAAAGAATTTCAGCCGCGAGAAGCCGTGATCGAGCGCGCGCATGATGTCGGCGGCCGAAGCGACTCCGGGTAGAAGCGGAGCCGGGGACCCGGCCGCCGCGGCGGCGATCCGGTCCGTAAGACCCGGACTGACGACGAATTCCGCTCCCGCCGCGACGGCGGCCTCATACTGGGCTGCGTTCAGCACCGTCCCCGCTCCGACGATCGCACCATCGACTGCTTTCATGGCGCGGATCGCGTCGAGCGCGGCGGGTGTCCTGAGCGTCACCTCGAGCACCGGGAGCCCACCCTCGACCAGCGCGCGCGCAATCGGCAGCGCGTCTTCGACCCGCTCGATCACCAATATGGGGATGACAGGCGCGGCGGTGAGGATGCGGTCGATCTCAGGCATGAGCGAAATCTTTCTCCAACAGGGCACGTGGCCCCTCCTCCCGCATAGTCCGGGCGGCCGAGGCAACGGCGCCGCGGAAAACCGGATCGTTCGCCAGGCCTGGCGGAAAGACCTGCCGGAGCGCGAGGAAGGCAAGCATGTCTGCGCCGACTCCGATCCGGGCCAGCGTCCCGGCGAGGGGATCGACAATCGCCACCCCCTCCCGCGCCTGCCGGGCGACGAACAGCATCCACGCCGCGACGGGCACCGCCAGCCGCTCCACCGGCCGCCCGGCGGCCCGCGCTTCGGCAAGGGTGTCGAGCAGCCGGTATGGGAGCTTCTGCGATCCGTCCCAGGCGATCTGGGACAGCTTATGGCGGATCGCCGGGTTGCGGAAGCGCTGGAGGACCTCGGCGGCATAGGCTCTGAGGTCGAGCGGCGAAGGCTCCAGGCTGGCCGCGATATCCTCACGGATCAGCCGTTCCACGAAAAGTGCAAGACCGGCGTCGCCCATCGCTTCGGAGACCGTTTCGTGCCCGATCAGGAGTCCGAGATAGGCCAGGGTCGAGTGGGCGCCATTGAGAATGCGCAGCTTGGCCTTCTCCCACGCGCCGACATCGGCCGCCAACACCGCGCCGGCGCCGCCCAGATCGGGCGAACCGGCCGGAAGCACGTCCTCGATGATCCAGGCCGCATAGGCCTCCCGGCTTACGGGGATTTCGTCGTCGAAGCCGCGATGCCGCACCAGCGTCCGCAGAGGTTCGTCGGTCGCAGGCGTGATCGAATCGACCATCGTGTCCGGGAAGACCGCCTCGCCCGCGATCCAGTCCGCCAGCGCCGGATCGAGCCGTGCGGTATATTCGACGACCGCCGCCCGAAGCTTGCGGCCGTTCGAGACCATGTTGTCGCAGCACAAAGGGGTGAACGGCGGCAAGCCCGAATCTCGGCGGTCCTTGAGCCCGAGGGCCAGCCACCCGACCAGGCTCAGCGGACGCTCCGGCTGGCGGAGGTCGTGGGCAATGTCCGGATGGGCGAAATCGAGGGTGCCGTCGCCGGCCAGGCAATAGCCTTTTTCCGTCACCGTGCTCGAGACGATCCTCACCTGGGGCTCGCGAAGCAGCCGCCTTACCGCCTCTCCGTCGCCCGGACCTAAAAAGAGCCTGTGCGCATGGAGGGTGCGAAAGCTCGTCTCTTCGTCCAGTATTGCAAGCGTGTAATTTCCACGCTGCCGCCTCAGGGCCTCGACCGTCCCTGCCGACCGCAGGGACACGGCGGCAATCCCCCAGCGGGGGTCGTGGCGGAGCAGCCGGTCGATGAAATCGGCCTGGTGCGCCCGGTGGAAAGCGCCCGGACCGAAGTGGACGATCCCGGCCGCAGTCACAGCGTGACTCCCCGCTTCCAGATGGCGATCTCCCGCTCGCCGTTGCGCTCGGCCGCCGTCTCCTCGCCGGAGGCGATGGCGGCGATCCGCTGCGCCAGCCGATCGGCGACCGGATCCAGGCCTTCGTGAAGCACCGCGCCCGCGTCGAAATCGATCCAGCCAGGCTTCCGGGCGGCGAGCTCGCTGTTGGACGCGATCTTCACGGTCGGCACCGGGAAGCCGAGGGGAGTTCCGCGGCCGGTGGTGAACAGGATCATGGTCGCCCCGGCCGCGGCCAAGGCGGTGCAGGAGACTGCGTCGTTGCCGGGTGCCTCGAGCAGGCTCAGGCCGCGCCGCCTGACCCTCTGTCCGTAGCGAAGGACGTCCTCCACCCGGCCGCGCCCACCCTTCTGCACCGCCCCAAGCGACTTCTCCTCCAGGGTGGTGATTCCGCCCGCGACGTTTCCGGGCGAGGGATTTTCGGAGACGGGCTCGCCGTGGCCCAGGAAGTAGCGTTTGAAGTCGTTCACCACGCCTACGATCGCCTCGAACACAGCCCGGTCGCGCGCCCTTGCCATGAGCAGCCGCTCGGCGCCGAATATTTCCGGTATTTCGCTGAGGATGGCGGAGCCGGCGGCGGCGGTCACCCGATCGGCCATCCGGCCCACCAGGGGGTTTGCGGTGAGGCCGGAAAAGCCGTCCGACCCTCCGCATTTGAGGCCGAGGACGAGGTCGCCGAGGCCCGAGTCCTGGCGCCGCGCCAGGGAGGCGATGGCGATGAGTCCGTCGACCAGCGCCAGACCCTCCTCGATCTCGTCGCCAGCGCTTTGGCAGCGCAGGGCCCGCACCCGGCCGCGCAGGGCCTGCGGCACCTCCTCCAGGAGCCGGTCCAGCTGATTGGATTCGCAGCCCAGGCCGACCAGCAACACCCCGCCGGCATTGGGGTGGCAGGCCAGCGCCGCAAGCACGGAGCGGGTGCCTGCAAGGTCCTCGCCCAGCTGCGAGCAGCCGAACGGATGGGCGAAGGCGTGGACTCCGTCGACCGCACCGGCATGGCGTGCATGGGCGATGGCGGCGATCCTCGAAGCCGTGCGGGCGACGCAGCCCACCGTGGGCAGGATCCAGATTTCGTTGCGGGTGCCGACCCGTCCGTCGCCCCGCCTGTAGCCGCGGAAGGCGAGCGGCCGCGGCTCGCCGCCAGGCTCATGCGGGGCAGGCTCGCGCGGAGCGGGCTCATAGGCATAGCCCTCGACGCCGCCGAGAAGCGTGGAGAGATTGTGCGAATGGACATGTTCCCCGGCACGGACGGGCGCGGTCAGGATTCCGATCGGCCAGCCAAATTTCCGAACCTTCGTCCCCGCCGCCATGTCGCGCAGCGCAAGCTTGTGCCCGAAGGGTATGACCTGGCGGACTTCACAGGCGGACTCGCCGGCGGACAGCCTCTCGCCCGTCTCCAGCTCGCGAAGCGCGACGGCGACATCGTCGCCGGCCGCCAGCCGAAGCAGGTCGCGGCTGGCGGCTGCGCGTTCGAGAAGATCGGCTTGAGTCATGTCGGTAACCGGTGTCATAGCCTTTGTCCGCAAGGGCCACAAGCGGAAGCGGCTTTTGCCGGAGCGTTGGGTCGGCTATCCGCGAGCGACGGGAGAGCGGCGTGAGCAGCAAGGCGGAAGACAGCAGCGGTCGGCGTCAGTCGGGCAAGCCGACGATCAACGACGTCGCCCGGCTCTCCGGAGTCTCGAAGAAGACGGTGAGCCGGGTCATCAACCGTTCCACCCTGCTCAACGAAGAGACGAGGAAGCGAGTCCTGGAGGTGATCCGGGAGCTCGGCTACGTGCCCAATCCGCAGGCCCGGGCCCTGGCCCTGCGCACGAATTTCCTGATCGGGCTGCTCCACGACAATCCGAACGGGCAGATGGTGCTCAATGTTCAACAGGGAATATTGGAAGCGCTCCAAGGCACCGACTTCGCGATGGTCGTGCGCCCCGTCGACCGCGGCTCTTCGGTGCTGATGAACGACATCCGCCACTTCCTCGAGCGCCAGCGCCCCTACGGAGTGGTCATCCTCCCCCCGCTCTCGGAGAACGACGCGATCGCCCGGCTCTGCGACGAGGTCGGGTGCCGCTACGTCCGGATGGGCTCTGCGGAGCTGGACGATCCCGATCACATGGTCGCCTCCAACGATCGCGAGGCCGTCGCCGACGCGGTCCAGTTTCTGATCGCACAGGGTCACAGGATGCTCGGGCTCATCGCCGGTCCGCACGGCTTCCGCTCGGCCATGGAGCGCCGCCGCGGATTCGAGGACGCCCTTGCCGCCGCGTCGATCAAACTGCCGCGCAGCCTCATCGCCGAGGGGAATTACACGTTCGAATCCGGCATTGCTGCGGCCGAGAAGCTGCTCGATCTCTCCCCGCGGCCGACCGCCATATTCGCAAGCAACGACGAAATGGCCGCAGGGGTCGTCTACGCCGCGCGCGAGCGGGGGATCGGCGTGCCCGAGGAACTGTCGATCATCGGCTTCGACGATACTCCGATCGCCGGCCACATCTGGCCGCCTCTGACGACCGTGCGCTGGCCGATCGTCTCCATGGCCCGCGCCGCCGCCCTGAAGCTGCTGACCAACGAATCGGATTCGGAGGCGGACGTGGCGGAGCCCTCGCTCTTCCTGTCCAGGCTCGTCAAGCGCGGGTCGGTGGCGGCGCCGTGCCGGTGAACACTCTCCCGGCCCTGGCTTGCATTCTCCGATGACACCGGTTACCGGCTGAATGGCAAGGCAGCGGAGACTGCCGGCTCCACAAGCGTTGGGATGAAGATGCCGCGGCCCCTCAAGCTCGACCCGGACCGACTGTTTCCGGCCGATCCCGGAACGCGCTCGCTCGCACGAGCCTTGTACGGAGAGGTGGCCGGCCTGCCGATCGTAAGCCCCCACGGGCACACCGATCCGGCCTGGTTCGCGACGGATCGGCCATGGTCGAACGCAACCGAGCTCCTCCTCGCTCCGGACCATTATCTCTACCGAATGCTCTACAGCCAAGGCGTGCCTCTCGACCGGTTGGGCGTCCCCAGCCGCTCCGGCCCCTCCGGTGCGGATCCGCGCGAAGCCTGGAGGTTGTTCGCGAGCCACTATCATCTCTTCCGCGGCACCCCGTCCCGCCTCTGGCTCGACCATGTCTTCGCTTCGGTGTTCGGGTTCGACGCCGCGCTCGAAGCGGCGACCGCCGATCTTTATTACGATCGAATCGAGGAAGCCCTGGCGACTCCCGCCTTCCGGCCTCGCGCACTGTTCGACGCGTTCAACATCGAGCTGCTCGCCACCACCGAGGGCCCGCATGAAGACCTCGCCCACCATGCCGCAATCCGCCGGTCCGGGTGGTCGGGACGGGTCGTCACCACCTATCGCCCTGACGCGGTCATCGACCCCGAGCACGAGGAGTTCAGAGCCGCGCTTACCCGCTTCGGCGAGCTGACCGGCGAGGATGTCGAGGGCTGGCCGGGTTACCTTGCCGCGCACCGCAGGCGCCGCGCCGACTTCCGCGCTGCCGGCGCCACCGCCACCGATCACGGCCATCCGACCGCGCTCACCGCCGACCTGGACGAGGGCGAGAAGGAGGCGCTGTTCGGGCGGATCGTAGGCGGTGCCTCGTCGGCCGAGGACGCCGAGCTGTTCCGGGCCCAGATGCTCACGGAGATGGCGGCGATGAGCGTGGAGGACGGGATGGTGATGCAGATCCACCCCGGTTCCTTCCGCAACCACAATCGCTGGCTGCACGGCCGCTACGGCCGCGACAAGGGCGCCGACATCCCCACTCGCACCGATTATGTCCGAGCGCTCAAGCCGCTCCTGGACCGGTTCGGCAACGCGCCGGGCCTGTCGATCATCCTGTTCACCCTCGACGAAAGCGCCTATGCGCGCGAGCTGGCGCCGCTCGCCGGCCATTATCCTTGCCTGAAGCTTGGGCCCGCCTGGTGGTTCCACGATTCGCCCGAAGGAATGCGCCGCTTCCGCGAGACGACCACCGAGACGGCCGGCTTCTACAGCAGTGTCGGCTTCAACGACGACACCCGCGCCTTCCTTTCCATCCCCGCGCGGCACGACGTCGCCCGCCGGGTCGACTGCGCCTTCCTCGCCCGTCTCGTCGCGGAAGGCCGCCTCCTCGACTGGGAGGCCGCGGAGCTTGCTCACGAGTTGACCTACGGCCTGGTGAAGCTGGCCTATCGGCTCGACGCGCCGCAGGTGATGGCGGCGTGAGCATGACCTTCCTCGTCATCCCGGCGAAAGCCGGGACCTCAGCTCGGAAGAGCGCTGCAGCCAATCTCCACGAGGTCCCGGCTTCCGCCGGGATGACGGCTTAACCCCTTCCCCTTTGAACGGAGCCACCATGTTCGAACGCACCTATTACGCCACCCACCCGGACATCATGGAGTGCGTCTCCAACGAGGAGCTGAGAGATCGCTATTTGATCGAAGGACTGTTTCGGGAAGGCGATTGCGTCCTAAACTACACCCATGCGGACCGGTTCGTGATCGGCGGCGTCGTCGTGGCTGGCTCAGAGGTGCGCCTGCCCGAGCAGACCGAGCCCGCCTCCGCGGCGGGAAAGCCCTTCCTCGAGCGCCGCGAGCTCGCCATCGTCAACGTCGGCCAGGCCGCCGGCACGGTCACCGTGGACGGTGAGGCTTTCGAGCTGGGCAACATGGACTGCCTCTACGTCACCATGGGGGCGACGGACGTGGCCTTCTCAGGGTCGGGCGCGCGCTTCTATCTCGCCTCCTGCCCCGCGCATAAGGCCTTCGCGACCCGCAAGCTGGGCATCGCCCAAGCCAACGCGCTCGAGCGTGGAAGCCTCGAAGAGTCGAACGAGCGGACCATCTACCAGCTCGTCATCCCCGGAATCTGCGACAGCGCTCAGCTCGTCATGGGCCTCACCGTTCTGAAGCCAGGAAGCGTCTGGAACACGATGCCGCCCCACATCCACGAGCGGCGCAGCGAGATCTATTTCTACTTCGGGCTCGACGGCGAGAACGACCGGGTCTTCCACTTCATGGGACAGGGCGACCAGCTGCGCCAGGTTACGATAGCCAATGAGGAAGCCGTGATCAGCCCGGTCTGGTCGGTTCATATGGGCGCGGGCACCAGGGCCTATGCCTTCATCTGGGCGATGGCCGGCGAGAACCAGGATTATACGGACATGAACGTCCTCGACATCTGCCAGCTGCAGTGAGGCTGGTGACGGGACAAGCCCGTCTTCCCGGACTCGATGCGGGATCCATGAACACCGCCGCTCGAATCTCGGCACGATCGATGTTCATGGATTCCGGCTTTCGCCGGAATGACGGTTAAGGAGCGAGAATGAACCATCCCTTCGACCTCACCGGCCGGGTCGCCGTCGTCACCGGCGCCAATACGGGCATTGGCCAGGGCATCGCCGTGGCTCTCGCGCAGGCGGGCGCCGACGTCGCGCTGGTCGGCCGCTCCAGCGCCGACGGGACGGCGGACCTGGTCCGAGGCGCCGGCCGCCGCGCTGCACTCGTCGCCGCCGACCTTTCGACCATCGTGCCCGTGCAGGACGTAGTCGAACAAACGCTCGGCGAGCTTGGCGGTCTCGACATCCTGGTCAACAACGCCGGTATCATCCGCCGCGCCGATGCGGTCGATTTCAGCGAGGAGGATTGGGACGCGGTGATCGACACCAACCTCAAATCCGTTTTCTTCCTCTGCCAGGCTGCGGGTCGGCACATGATTGCGAGCCATGAACAAGGAGGGGGGCGCGGCAAGATCGTCAACATCGCGTCGATGCTGAGCTTCCAGGGCGGGATCAGGGTGCCGAGCTACACCGCTTCCAAATCGGGCGTAGCGGGGCTGACGAAGCTGCTCGCCTGCGAATGGGCGTCGAGGGGCATCAACGTCAACGCGATTGCGCCCGGCTATATCGCGACCAACAACACCGCCGCGCTCCAGGCCGACGAGACCCGCAACAGGCAGATCCTGGAGCGTATCCCCGCCGCCCGCTGGGGCGAGCCTTCGGACCTCGGCGGAGCCGCGGTGTTCCTCGCTTCCACCGCGTCGGATTACGTCGACGGCCACATCCTCGCGGTCGACGGCGGCTGGCTGGCGCGATGAGCCGCTCCCACCCCGTTCGGGCTGAGCTTGTCGAAGCCCTCCACCTCTTCCATTTGCCGAATGAAAGGAAGGAAAGCCCTTCGACAGGCTCAGGGCGAACGGGGAGAATGCGATGACCGGCTCCGTCGCCTGCTTCGGGGAAATCCTGCTGCGCATGACCGCGCCGGGGCGCGAGCTCATGCTGCAGAAGCCCCATCTCGACGTCTACGTCGCCGGCGCCGAGGCCAATGTTGGGGTGGCCCTCTCCAATCTGGGCCACGAAGTGAAGATGGTGACGTGCCTGCCCGCCAATGCGCTTGGCGAGGCGGCGCTTCGCGAGGTCCGACGGCATGGGGTCGACGTCTCCGGGGTCGCCCGGACGACCGGCCGAATGGGCCTCTATTTCCTCACCCAGGGCGCTGGGCTTCGAGCGTCCGAAATCTTCTACGACCGCCAGGACAGCAGCTTCGCGCGCGCCGCCGCGGACGATTTCGACTGGGACAGGCTCCTCGAGGGCGTCGGCCTGCTGCACATGTCCGGTATCACCCCCGCGCTCGGCCCGTGCTCGGCCGAGGCGGCTGTGACCGCGGCAGAGGCGGCCGGGCGGCTCGGCATCCCGATCTCCTTCGACGGCAATTATCGCTCTCAGCTCTGGGAGGCGTGGGACAGCGACCCGAAGTCGATCCTCACCCGGCTCGTTGCGAAGGCGCAGATATTGTTCGGCAACCATCGCGACATCTCGCTCCTGCTCGGCACGAAATTCGGCGGCGAGGGTCCGGATCGCCGTCGGGAGGCTGCCGAGGCCGCGTTCGGAGCCTTCCCGAATCTGAAGATGATCGCCTCGACCGCGCGCCATGTCGACGATGCCGACCGCCACCGCATCGCGGCGCGCATCGACACCCCGGAAGGCGCAGCGCAGACCGAGGAAGTGGTGGTCGCGGGAATCGTCGACCGGATCGGGGCCGGAGACGCCTTCGCGGCCGGGATCCTCCATGGCGTTCGAAGCGGGCGCGACCTCGACTGGACGGTGCGTTCCGGCCTTGCCCTCACCTGCCTCAAACATTCCCTGCCCGGCGATTTCAGCCTGTTCGGAACGCGCGACATCGAAGCGTTCATGGCCGGCGGCCTCGACGTCCGGCGATGATCAGCCGGCGACTGTTCCTCGCCGGCGCGGGTGCGCTGGCCGCGTCGCCTGCCTTGGCGCAAGGCGATCCGACGGTCGCCACCAGTCTCGGGCCGATCCGCGGCACGCGCGAGGGCGGCCTCTGCGTCTTCCGCGGCATTCGCTACGGGGTCGCCCCGCGGTTTCAGGCTCCGAAGGCGCCGCTTGCAAGTCGCGGGGTCGTCGACGCGACTCGCTTCGGGCCCTCTTCGCCGCAACGCGGCGAGCGCTACAAGCCGACCAGCGAAGACTGCCTGTTCCTCAACGTCTGGACTCCGGAGGCCCGGCCCGGCGGCAAGCGTCCGGTCATGGTCTACATCCATGGTGGGGCCTATTCGAGCGGATCGGTCGTCGATCCGCTCAACGACGGCCGGCATCTGGCGATTTCGGGGGACGTCGTGGTCGTCACCCTGAACCACCGCCTCAACGCCTTCGGCTACCTCTATCTCGCCCGGCTCGACCCGCGCTTCCCGGACAGCGGCAATGCCGGCCAGCTCGACCAGATCCTCGCCCTCCGCTGGGTGCGGGAGAACATCTCCGCGTTCGGCGGCGATCCGAACCGAATCCTGGTCTTCGGCCAGTCGGGCGGCGGGGCCAAGATCGCTACGATGATGGGAATGCCCGCCGCCAAGGGCCTCTTCCACCGGGCGATCACGATGAGCGGCCAGCAGGTCACCGCCTCGGGCCCCCTCAACGCCACCGCTCGCACCAGGGCCTATCTCGCCGCGCTCAAGGCGACCCCCGCCGATCTCCTCACGCTTGCGACCGAGCGGCTCGTCGAAGGCCTCGAGGCCGTGGATCCGATCCTCGGCGGAGGAGTCTATATGGGGCCGGTGCTCGACATGAAGTGGCTCACCCGCCACCCCTTCTGGCCGGACCCGCACCCGCAGTCGAACGGGATCCCCATGATCCTTGGCAATATGCGCGACGAGACCCGGGCTTTCGTGGATCCGGACGGCGAGAAGGTGCGGACCCTGAATTGGGAGAACCTGCCCGAGCGGATAGCGACGGAGCTGCGGGTCGACATCCACCCCGAATGGGTGGTCTCGCAATATCGCCGGCGCTTCCCCGACTGGACTCCGGAGCGGATCTTCTACGCGGCGACCACGGCGGGGCGAAGCTGGCCCGGGCAGGTGATCGAGGCTGACGCCCGGGCTCGAGCCGGAGCCCCGACCTGGGCGTACCAGGTCGACTTCCAGTCGCCCACCCAGCCGCGCCGGGGTGCGCCGCATACGATGGACATCGCGCTCGCATTCGGAACGCTGGAGTCGGAGGGCTCCTACACCGGCACCGGCACTGAAGCCCGGGCGCTCAGCCGGGCCATGATGAACGCCTTCACGTCTTTCGCGAGGCGTGGCGATCCCAATGCCCCGGGTGTCCCCAGGTGGCCGGCCTATCGCCTTGCGCAACGGGCGACGATGGTTTGGGACAGGAAGAGCGCAGCCGTCGCCGATCCTCGACGATGGGAGCGCGAACTTTTCGCCCGGGTGCCTTACGTACAGCCCGGGACCTGACGGCCGGCTCCGGGCTTGACAGGTTTCAATCACCGGGGCACACGAATGACACCGGTTACTTAGAGGCTGGTAGGGGCGACTTCGCAGCAATGGCGAAGCGATCCTGAGAGAGGATAAAGACGCAAGGCGCTCCGACCTCCCGAATGCGGCTCGCACCGCAACCTTCGCACCGGCTTTAGACACCGGTGTCATATTGGGGCATGTCGCCCGTCGAACAGGGAGGTTCATCATCATGGTTTCGGATCGGCTTTTCGGACGAGCTCATGCCTTGCGGCATATCCTCGGCGCGGTTTCCGGGAGCGTGCTCGCCCTCGCCCTTGCCGCCCCCGCTCAGGCCCAGGACGCCGAGGTGCCGGCGGAGGAAGCCGAAGCCCCCGTTCCCGAGCCCGAAACCGGCGGTCAGACCGTCGCCGCCGAGGAGGCCACTAACGAGGACATCGTTGTCACCGGCTTCCGCCGCTCGCTCGAGTCCGCGCTCAACGTGAAGCGTCAGTCGGTGTCCGCGGTCGACGCCATCGTCGCCGAGGACATCGCCAAATTCCCCGATCAGAATCTCGCGGAATCCCTTCAGCGCATTCCCGGAATCTCGATCCAGCGCGACGGCGGCGAAGGCCGGGCGATCACCGTCCGCGGTCTCGGCGCCCAATTCACCCGGGTCCGAGTCAACGGCCTGGAGACGGTCGCGACCTCGACCGACGGCGCCAGCGCCAATCGCGACCGCGCCTTCGATTTCAACGTCTTCGCTTCCGAGCTGTTCAACTCGATCGTCGTTCACAAGACCGCCGAAGCCTCGCTCGACGAAGGTTCATTGGGCGCGGTCGTCGATCTCAACACGGGCAACCCGCTCGGCGGCAAGCGCGGCCTGACCCTCGTCGGCTCGGCGCAGGCCTCGTATAATGACCTCAGCAAGAATGTCGGGCCGCGAGTCGCCGGCCTGATCTCCTGGAAGTCGG
>DASQZF010000195.1:0-36674 GCA_035638835.1 Allosphingosinicella sp.
CGCCCGTCTCGCTTACGTTCGCGGCGGCGATCCGGAGTCCCGGGATGACCCCCTCCCCAATGCCGCGTCGGATTCGGAGCCGCCGAGGCAGCAGATCTTCGTCGCGGCGACGGCGGGCGGCGAGCCGGTTCGGGTCGGCGACGGCCATTCGCCCACCTTCTCGCCGGACGGAGCCCGCTTGGCCTTCACCCGGCGGGGCGAGGTCTGGCTTTGGCAGAGCGGCGAGGCCCGGAAGCTGGCCTCCGCGGGGGGAGAGATCAGGCGGCTGCAATGGTCGCCCGACGGGACCCGCCTGCTCTTCATCAGCCATCGCGGCGACTACAGCTTCATCGCGCTGATCGAGCCGGGGCAGCCCAAGGTCCGCTTCCTCGATCCCGGGCTCGGCTTCTCGGTCGAGCCGGTCTTCTCGCCCGACGGCCGCGAGATCGCCTACATCCGCCATCTCGACGCTCCCGCGGGCGCCGCTCGGGACAGCGGTCCCTACTGGTCGGTCCGGATCGTGGACTCGGCCAGCGGCGCCGCGCGCGAGCTCTGGGCCGCACCGGCCGGCGCCGGCGGGCGCTATTACGAATCGCGGGGCCAGGACCTGTTCTGGAGCAAGGACGGGCAGCTGGTCTTCCCCTGGGAACGGAGCGGCTGGCTCCATCCCTACGCGCTCGACGCCGCCGGAGGCGGAGCCCCGAGGGATCTCACTCCGGGCGCGTTCGAGGTCGAGATGTTCATGCTCGGAGCGGACGGACGCTCCCTCGTCTATGCCGGCAACCAGGGCGACCTCGACCGGCGGCACATCTGGCGCCGGCCGCTGTCGGGCAGAGCGCCCGAGCAGGTCACTCGCGGGCGGGGGATCGAGCATGCTCCGGTACTCGGCGGGACGGCCCTTGCGGCGATCGCCTCCGACGTTTCCCGCCCCGCTCACGCGGCCCTCGTCGACGGCGGCCTGAAACCCTTCAAGCCCCCGCCCACCGCCTCCGGCTTCGTCGCCCCCGAGCCGGTGACGTTCCGGGCCGAGGACGGGGTCGAGGTCCACGGCCAGCTCTTCCGGGCCCGAGGCTCCGGCAAGCGGCCGGCGATCGTCTACGTCCATGGCGGGCCGCGCCGGCAGATGCTGCTCGGCTTCCATCCGTCGGGCTATTATTCCAACGCCTACGTCTTCAACCAGCATCTCGCCGCCCGGGGCTACAATGTCCTCGCCGTCAATTATCGAAGCGGCACCGGCTACGGCTCGGCGTTCCGCGACGCGCCCGAGATCGCCCGCGCAGGAGGGTCGGAATATCGCGACGTGCTTGCCGCCGGGCGCTGGCTCGCCGGGCGCGGCGACGTCGATCCCGCCCGGATCGGGATCTGGGGCGGAAGCTGGGGAGGCTATCTCGTCGCCCTCGGCCTCGCCCGGAACAGCGAGCTGTTCGCTGCGGGGGTGGATTTCCACGGACTCCATTCGATGCTCCGCCCGGTGTCGAACAACCTCTCGCCCGACGCCCAGGCCGCCGCCCGCCAGCTGCAATGGGATACCTCCCCGCTCGGAGCGATCGAGCGCTGGCGCTCGCCGGTGCTTCTGATCCACGGCGACGACGACCGCAACGTCGGCTTCTCCCAGTCGGTGATCCTGGCGCGCGAGCTCGCCGCCCGCCGGATCCCCTATCGCGAGCTCGTCTTCCCGGGCGAGCGCCACGCCTTCCACCTCCACTCCCACTGGCTCGAGAGCTTCCGGGCGTCGGAGCTCTTCTTCGAGGAAAGCTTGAAGGACCGCCGCCGATGAAGCCGCCGCGCGGCATCTTCGCCCTGCTGGCCGCGCTGATCGCAGTCTCCGCCGCCCATTCGCAGGAGCGGTCCACATTGATCCGGGGCGCCCGGATCTTCGACGGGACCGGAGCCCCGGCAACCGTCGGCAACGTGCTGATCCGGGGGGATCGCATAGTCGCGGCCGGCCCCGGGACCCGAGCGCGCAAGGGAAGCCGGATCGTCGACGCCCGAGGGCTGACTCTGATCCCGGGCCTCCACGACCTCCATTCGCATCTGCGCGCTCCGGCCTTCGACGCTCCGGACGATCTTCCGAAGGCCTATGCCGGCTATCTCGTGAACGGAGTGACCTCCGTGAGCGACTTCTCGATGTCGCCGGAAATGCTGACGCCGGTGCGCGGGATGACGGCTTCGGGGGAAGTGACGGCGCCGAACCTCCAGCTCGCGATCCGGCTCGGAGTGCCCGGAGGCCACGGCACCGAATATGGCTGGGGGAGGTCGTTCACCCTGGAGGCCGCAACTCCCCGGGCCGCCCGCCAGGCCATGGCCCGGGCGCTTCCCTACCGGCCCGACGTCATCAAGGTGTTCGCCGACGGCTGGCGCTACGGCCGCTCGCCGGGCCTCAACAGCATGAACGAGCCGACCCTGGCCGCGATCGTCGAGGACGCCCACGCCTCCGGGATCCCGGTCATCACCCATACCGTGACCCTCGAGGGCGCCAAGATCGCCGCGGCGGCTGGGGTGGACGCGCTCGGGCACGGAATCGGCGACGCGCTGGTCGACGATGCCCTGATCGCTCTGATGAAGGCCAGGGGCACGGCCTACGTGCCCACGCTGGTCGTCTATGAGCCGCAGGAAGGCCGCCCGTTCCTCCCCGCCGAGTGGCGCAGGCTTCGGCCTCGGGAGCGGGCCCGCGAGGAAGCCCGAAGCGCCGGGTCGCCGGCACAATCTCCGCGCTGGACGATCATGCGGGAGAATGTCCGCCGGCTGAAGGCGGCCGGGATCCGGATCGGAGTCGGAACCGACGCCGGGATCGGCGGAGTCTATCACGGCTCCGCCACCCTTCGCGAGATCGGCTGGCTGGCGAAGCTCGGCCTGACTCCGGCCGAGGCTCTCGCGGCCGCAACCTCCGTCAGCGCGGGCATCCTTCGCAAGGGCGGCGGCCAGGGTCGGATCGCGCCCGGCCAGCGCGCCGACCTCGTCCTGACCGGAGGGCGGCCGGACGAGCGGATCGCCGATCTCCACGACGTGCGCCGGGTCTTCGTCGCCGGGCGCGAAATGCCGCTGGAGCGCCTGGCGAGCCGCCTCGCCGACGACCTCCCCTCCCCTCTGCCGGTCCAGCGCATGGCCGGCCCGATCCACAGCGGCGCCGGCCCCGCCGGCCGGACCGACCTCGACAGTCTGCCGGTCGAAGGCACCGATCCCGGGATGGACCACAGCCATCTCGACCTGTCGCCGATGCCCGGCGGGCGGATCTTCCTGACCGCGGGGATGGGCGCTGCGCCGACGCCCTTCGCGGAAATGCATCTTCCGCTGACCAGGGGCTCGGTGCAGCTCGCCGACGCGAGCGGATTTTCGGGAATCGCCTTCGAGGCCCGCGGGGCCGGCGACTACATCCTGCTGCTCAACAGCTACGCCATCCATCCGAGAAGCTGGTTCAAGGCCTCGTTCGAAGCGGGCGAGGCCCGGCGCGAGATCCGGATACCGTTCGGCGCCTTCCGCAGCCCGCTGGCCGAGGCCCGGCTGGACCCCGCCCGCCTCCGCGCCCTCCTCTTCCGGCTGGAAGGCGAGCCCGGCGGGGGCGCCTGGCTCGAACTCGGCAAGGTCCGCTTCTACCGCTAGACTAGAGTGTATTCGTCATTGCGAGGAGCGAAGCGACGAAGCAATCCAGTCACCAGCGCTGGAGCCGCTGGATTGCTTCGCTTCGATCGCAATGACGGCGTGAGGCCGGCCCTAAACGTAATGCGCCTCGCCCCGCTCCCGAAGCGCCTCGTAATGGACGAGGGCCTGCTCGGGCCCGAACCCAACCGGCTCGCCGCTGCGGAACGCCCATTCGCCGCGGTCGCAATCCTGCGCCCGCACATAGCCGTTCACGTAGAGCCGCCGCCGGTGGTCGGAGCGGTTGACGCCGGAGCCGTGCACGGTGAACGGGCTCCACAGCGCCATGTCTCCGGGCTCGAGGACGACTTCGACGGCGTCCGCGGGATCGAGGCCCGCCGAACGCAGGACGTCGTCGTCCATCGCGACTCCCAACACGTCCTTCGGAGTGTCCAGCTTCAGGTCCCCGTCCCCATGGCTCGCCGGGATGAAGCGCATGCAGCCCGCTTGGGGGGTCTGGGGGTCGATCGCCAGCCCCGTCTGAACGTAGGAATCGCCGAGGTTTCTATAGGCGTGCGCCGGCTCCCGGAACTGGGAATCCTGGTGCCAGGCGAACTCGGCCCGGCCGCCCGGCTCCTTCCAGTGGATCTGGTTGATGATCTGCTTCAGATCGGCCCCGAGCAAAGGCTCCAGAAGCTGCGCCATCCGCCGGTCGAGGCGGACTCCGTTCAGGATCGGCTGGTGGTAGGACGGCCACTGAACCATCCGCACCTCGGGCTCGCCTCCGGCTCCGGCTCCGACATTGTAGAAGAGATTGCCGTGGCGGAAGCTTCGGCCATGCCGGAGCGCTTCCGAGTGGATCTGGTCCGCCGCAGCGCCGATGGCACGCACCTCTTCGGAGGAGAAGATGCCGCGCAGGATGGCGTAGCCGTCCTGCCGATACCGGGCGACATAATCGCTGTCGTACGCCACTTTTTCTACTCCGCTCGCCTTTGCATCAGGGGCAGGTTCCGGGTGTGGGCCGGTGCAGCAGCGCCCGGCCCGCGGCCCTGCCGGTGAGAACGCCCCGGTCGACCGCAAGGATGCCGTTGACCAGGACGGTGCCGACCCCGGCTGCCGTCAGCCTCGGCTGGGCGTAGGTGGCTCGGGCGGCGTAGCGCCCGGGATCGAAGACCACGACGTCGGCGAAGGCGCCGGCCTTCAGCCGACCCCGGCCCTCGAGTCGGAAGGTGTCGGCGGCCAGGGTCGAGCTCCGCTCGATGAATTGGCGCAAGTTGAGGATTCGCTCCGAATCGACATATTTCGCATATTTTCGAGCGAAGCTGCCGAAGGTGCGCGGATGGCCGGCAGAAGCGTCGGAGCCGGTCATCACCCAGGGCCGGCGCATGAACGCCTTTATGTCCGGCTCGACCTGGTTGAACGAGGCGACCGCCGGATCGCCCTCCCGGATCACCGCGATCGCCGCGGCGACCGGATCCTCGCCCCGGCTCTTCGCGATGTCGGCGAGGGTCCGTCCGCTCAGGGCGCCTTCGGTGATCAGCAGAGCCGCCGGCCCGCCGCGCCGGCGAAGATTCTCGGCCATTCCCGAGCGCAGGCGCGGATCGTCCAGTCGCTCGAGCAGCTTCGGCCGGTCCCCGTCCTGGGCCCAGAGCGGGACGAGTGAGGCCGCAAGGCTCGTCCCCGAGGCCGACCAGGGATATTGGTCCGCGGTGACGGCCTGACCCCGCCTGCGCGCGGACTCCACCTTGGCGATGATGGCCGGCGCCTGGCCGTGAACGTCGACCCCGAGCGCCTTGATGTGGGAAATATGGACCGGCAGCCCGGCCTCGCGGCCGATCGCCAGGGCCTCGTCGACCGCCGCGGCCAGCCCGATCGTGTAGGAGGATTCGTCGCGCAGGTGGCTGTCGTAGGTGCCTCCGCGCCGGCCGGCCTCGCGGGCGAGCTCGATCACCTCCGCGGTCTTCGCGAAGCTCTGGGGCGCGTAGAAGAGGCCCGTGGAAAGGCCCAGCGCGCCCCGGCACATGGCGCCCGCGACCAGGCCGCGCATGCGTTTCATCTCGTCCGGGCTGGGAGCGCGGTTCGCGGCGCCCATCACCTGCCGGCGGACGGCGCCGAACCCGACATAGGTCGCGTAGTTGATTCCGACCGGCCTGGCCGCGCCTCCGCCGAGCAGCGCGGCGACGTCGGGATCGCCGCCGCCGTCATTGCCGACGAAGGCCGTGGTAACCCCCTGCATCAGGAAGGCCGGAATCAGGCGCGTTCGCGGATCCGCGGAAGCGAGGTCGTCCCCCATATGGGCGTGCGGATCGATGAAGCCGGGGGCGACGATCATTCCCCTGGCCTCGATGACCCGCTTCGCCGCGAGCGGGAGGCGCCGTCCGACGGCGCGGATCCGGTCCCCGGATATGGCGACGTCGCCGACGAAGGGCGCTGAATCGCCAGTGTAGATCGTTCCGCCGCGGATCAGCAGGTCCACCCGTTCCGGAGCCGCACCCATGAGGGGCAGTGCGACGCCGAGCAGAAGCAGGACCCTCGGAACCCTCACCTGCTCCCCCAGAAACCGGCGTCGGGCGGCACTAGGAAGCCGCCCTGGTCCCTGACGCCCCCTGCCCTGTCCTCCCGGAGCCACAGCGGACCGTCGAGGTCGACGAAGTCGGACAGGCCGGCGACGTACAGGGCCGGCGCGATCGACAGCGAGGAGCTGATCATGCAACCGGTCATCAAGGCGAGGCCTCGCGCCCGGGCGGCGCGCGCCAGATCGAGAGCGGCGGTCAGGCCCCCGGTCTTGTCCAGCTTGACGTTCACCGCCTGGTATCGGAGCGCGATCCGGTCGAGATCGGCGGCGACGTGGACCGCCTCGTCGGCGCAGATCGGGACCGACGGGACGAAGCCCGCCAGCCAGTTATCCGAATCGGACGCCACGGGCTGCTCGACCAGATCCACCTCCGCTTCGAGGAGGACGGATTGCATATCCTCCAAAAGCCTCCGGTCCCAGCTTTCATTGGGATCGACGATGAGCGCGGCTCCCGGGGCGGCGGCGCGCACCGCCCGGATCCGGGCGGCCGGATCGCCGGCGTCGACCTTGACCTTGAGGAGCGGCGAATCCGAGTGGCGCCCCGCTACCTCGGCCATCGCGTCCGGAGTATCGATCCCGATGGTGATGGCGCTGATCAGTCGGCGGGGCGCGGGCAGGCCCGCGAGTCCGGCGACTTCGACGCCCGCCCGCCGGGCCTCCAGGTCCCACAGCGCGCAATCGACGGCGTTGCGGGCTGCGCCGGGAGGGAGGAGGGATTGAAGCTCCTGCCGCCCGGCGCCGGCCTCGATCGAGTCGCGGACCTCCTCGATCGCCGCGAGCGAGGTTTCGACGCTCTCGCCGTAGCGGGGATAGGGCACGCCTTCGCCGCGGCCGGCGACTCCCTCTTCCGTCACCGTCACTGTGATCACGTCGGCGGCCGTCTTGACCCCGCGCGCGATCCGGAACGGCCGGCTCAGTTCGAAGCGATCGTGCTGGGCTGTAAGGATGCGAAGCACAGGAGTTCCTCGATGACGGCGCCGACACCGAAGGCGATCGGATCGGTCGTGGGCAGACCCAGGCGATCCTCGATCTGTTCGCAAAGGCGTCGCGCCTCGACGGTCTCCAGTCCCGACGTGTTGAGACAGATGCCGACGGCCCGAACGTCCGGGCTGGTCAGCCGGGCGGCCTCGATGTTGCGGGTGAGGCACTCGGCCAGGCCGGGCAAGGGCCGTCCCGGAATTCCCCGCATATGCTCGCGGCCGGGCCGGTGGCAGAGCACGATCGCCTCGGGCTGGGCGCCGTGCAGCAGGCCCATCGACACTCCGGCGAAGGAAGGATGGAAAAGCGAGCCCTGCCCCTCGATGACGTCCCAGCCCTGGTCGTGGCGGGCCGGGGCGAGCTGCTCGATCGCACCGGAGATGAAGTCGGCGACTACGGCATCGACCGGAACCCCTTCGCCCGCGATCAGGATTCCGGTCTGGCCGGTCGCCCGGAAATCGGCGGCGAGCCCGCGCTCGCGGAGCGCCGCGGTGAGAGCCAGCGAGGCGTACATCTTGCCGACCGAGCAATCGGTGCCGACCGTGAGGAGGCGGTGCCCCGCCCTGGGATAGCCGTTGCCGACCGCCAGGTTCGCCGGCGGCTCGCGGACGTCGAAGAGCCTGAGCCCCCGCTCCGCGGCGAGCGCGGCCAGGGCCGGCTGGTCGCCGAGCCGCTGGTGGAGGCCGGCGGCGACGTTCAGCCCGGCCCCGAGGGCGATGGCCGCATCCTCGATCAGGTCGGCGCCCAGCCTTCCGCCGGCGCCCGCGATCCCCAGCACCAGGGTTCGGGCGCCCGCCTCGACGCCCCCGGCCATTGTCAGGCGGGGAAGGCCGAGAGTGAGCGGGCAGTCGTCGTGGCGGAACTCGCCGACGCAATCCTCCCCGCGGAACTCGGCGAGACCGCGCGAGGTCTTGATGCTCATCGCGTCCGCGCAATGGCCGAGATAGAGGAGATAGGGCCCCGGGATCATGAAGCGAGCGTATCGCCCCGAGGCCCGCGCGCCAGCATAGCGAGTGGGCCGGTCGTCATAATCTCCCGTTATGGCGTGTCTAAAGCGTCATCGGTTCAGGTTTGCTCACTTCGTAATTGCGAGCGTAAAGAAGCAATCCAGAGCTGCGTTCGACGCCCGCTGGATTGCTTCGTCGCTTTGCTCCTCGCAATGACGGATCAAAGCCTACTCCGACCCGAGCACCCGGGTCAGGGTCTTGAGGAAGTCCATTGCAAGCGCATTGGGCGGCCGGTTGGTCAGGTACATTGCGTGGATGTCGAACGTGAGCGCCGGTTCGAGCGGCCGCACGGAGAGCCCCGGAGCCATCGACGCCTGAGCTGTGAAGCTGTCCACCACCGTCATCCCGACCCCCTGCCGGACCAGCGCCGAAGCGATGTAGAAGGTTCGGGCCGAGACGATCTCGTCCAGCTCCAGGTCGAGCCGCTGCAGTTCGTGCGTGAACAGCTGGCCGATCGGGCCGCTCGCGGCGAGGCTGATGAAGGGCCGGCCTCGAAGCTGCCCGAGCTCGACCCGGGCCGGAGCCTCGGGCATGTCCTGCTCCTGGTAGAGGACGACGAGCTCGCCCTTGCCGAGCCAGCGGTCGCCGATAGGCGCCGCGGGCGGGACCTCGAAGGCGATCGCGACGTCCGTCTCCCGCTCGTAGAGCTTTCGAAGCAGATCGTCGTGATGGACGGTCTGAAGGTCGAACTTCACCTTCTCGTGGGTTCGCCGGAAGCGCGACACCGCCACCGGGATCGCCTGGAGCGCCAGCGAAGGCAGCGCCGAGATCCGGAGCATGCCCCCTTCGCCCCGCTTCAGATGCCGCCCCGCCTCGCGAAGCGCATGGACCCGGTCCTGGATCTCCCGGGCGTCCGTGAAGAGGACATGGGCGTCCTCCGTCGGCACGAGGCCGCCGCTGGTCCGCTGGAAGAGCTGGAAGCCGAGCAGCGATTCGGCATGGCGGAGCATCTTGGACACCGAGGGCTGCGACACGTTGAGGGCGCGCGCGGCGGCGCTGACCGATCCGTTGACGTAGACGGCGTGGAAAATTTCGATGTGACGCAGGTTCATGAGGCGCGGACCGTGGGCATGGGGCGTAGCTAGAGCAGTTTTCCGCCCAGGGGAATCGCCGTCGCCGGAGAACGGAATTTCACGCCGCGCCCGGACTATCGTCCGCGAGTCCGCTTCGCTAGGTTCGGCGGATGACCGTTACGATCCGCTCCGTCGAGGATGCCGCAGACCGCAAGGCCTTCGTCGACGTCGCCTACACCCTCAATTCCACGGACCCGAACTGGGTCCCGCCGCTCAAGACCGAGGTCCATGGACTGATCGACCCGCGCACCAATCCCTGGTTCGAACATGCCGAGGCGCGCTTCTTCCTGGCCGAGCGCGAGGGAGAGCCGGTCGGCCGGATCTCCGCGCAGGTGGACAAGCTGGTGCTCCAGCATATGGGCCCGGGGATCGGCCAGTGGGGGATGTTCGAGGCCGCCGACGCCGAAATCGCCCGTGAGCTCATCCACCGCGCGGAGGCCTGGCTCCGGGGCCGCGACATGACCCGCTCGATGGGACCGTTCAGCCTTTCCATCTGGGACGAGCCCGGCCTTCTCATCAAGGGTCACGATCACCCGCCGATGGTGATGATGGGGCACGACAAGCCCGAATATGAGGCCTGGGTCGAGGCCGCCGGCTACGTCAAGGCCAAGGACCTCTTCACCTACGATCTGGAGGTCTCCGCCCCTTTCCCGCCCATCGTCGAGAGGATCGTCCAGGCCGGCGAGAAGAACCCGCGGATCCGGATCCGCCGCACCTCCAAGAAGCAGTTCGAAGCCGAAGCCCGACTGCTGCTCGGGATCCTCAACGACGCCTGGTCGGACAATTGGGGGTTCATCCCCTTGACCGAGGCCGAGATCGCCTATGCCGGCAAGAAGCTGAAACCGATCGTCCTGGAGGACATGATCCTCGTCGCCGAATATGACGGCGAGCCGGTCGCCTTCATGATGGCGCTGCCCGACATCAACCAGTTCCTCCGCGACCTCGATGGAAGCCTCTTCCCGCTCGGCTGGGCGAAATTGCTCTGGCGGCTTCGGCGGATGCGGCCGGCGGGCGGGCGGGTGCCCCTGATGGGCGTGGTGAAGCGCCTCCACGCCACCCGCCTCGCGAGCCAGCTCGCCTTCATGATGGTCGACCGGATCCGGCAGGCCGGAACCGGCCATTACGGGATCAGCCGGGCCGAGGTGGGCTGGATCCTCGAGGATAACGGCCCGATGATCTCGATCGCCCAGGCGATCGAGAGCGACGTCAACCGGATCTACCGGATCTACGAGAAGCCGCTCTGAGGCGAAGAGTGCGATCCTCACTCGCTGAGATCCCTACTCACCGTTCGGGCTGAGCCTGTCGAAGCCCTCCCCTTCCCGAGGCTGGAGAAGGAAGGCCCTTCGACAAGCTCAGGGCGAACGGGGTCTCTTACCGCCTTCCTGCCAGCCACGCGCCCACACACGAAAAGGCCCGCGGGATCGCTCCCGCGGGCCCCTCTCCGTGCCGTCAGGCCCGCTTTAGCGGACGCTGCCCCGGCGGAAGAGGTTGACGATGGCGAGAAGGATCAAGGCGCCGATGAAGGCGGCGAGAAGCGTTCCGCCGTCTAGCGCATTGCCGCTCAGCATGTTGCCCTCGGCGCCGAAGAAGCGACCGAGCAGGAAGCTGCCGAGCAGCGACCCGATGATTCCGACGACGATGTTGAGCAACAGACCCTGCTGGGCATTGGTGCGCATGACGATGCTGGCGAGCCAGCCGATGATTCCACCGATGACGAGAGCGATGATGAGATTGATCACTAGCCTTACTCCTACTGAGCTCCCGGCCCCTGTTCTGGCCCGCGGATCGCAAGTCTAGACGCGCCGATGGAAGGGATGTTCCGTATCCGGTTCGAGATGTGCCCGGCTGGGGCGGACCCGACAGGTCGCCTAAGGCGTCATCCCGGGCTTGACCCGGGCTCCATGAACACGGCCGCATCAGGTTTCGAAGGTCCGTGTTCATGGATTCCGGCCTTCGCCGGAATGAGGTTACACCGGAGCGGCCGAATTCTTCCTGTGGTGCCAGGTGAAGATGGCGAAGGCGCCGCGATGGGGACGCCAGGTTTCGGCAAGCTCGCGCACTTGCTTCTCGGTGGGTTTTGCATCGAGACCCATGATCCGCCCGGTCTCGATCTGGACGGCGAGGTCTCCCGCCGGCCAGACGTCCGCCCGCCCTTCGGCGAAGAGCAGATAGACCTCCGCCGTCCACCGCCCGATCCCCTTCACCCGGACCAGCTCGGCGATCGCCTCCTCGTCGTCCGCGGGCAGGCGGGCGAAGTCGAGACGGCCCGACACCACCTCCTCGGCCAGGCTGCGCGCGTAGGAGGCCTTCTGCCGCGACAGTCCGGCCGAGCGCAAAGCCTCGTCCGACTGGGCCAGAAGGGCTTCGGGCGCCGGCGGATCTCCGACGAGCGCGGTGAGCTTCGCCCACATCGACGCCGCCGACGCGACGGACACCTGCTGGCCGACGATGGCGCGCAGCAGCGTCTGGTAGCCGGGATCGCTGATCCGAGGCTCGGGATAGCCGGCCGCGGCCAATGCGGCGGCGATCCTGGGCTCGAGCGCAGCGAGCGCGTCCAGCGATTTCCGCAAGTCTTCGGCCGCGATCCCCACAATTGCTCCCTTGTCTTCGACGCCGCCGCCTAGCATATCCCCCGCCCATGGCGAAGCTGACCATCATCGACCGCGAGGGAGCGGAAAAGACCATCGAGGGCAAGGATGGCTGGAGCGTCATGGAGAATATCCGCGACGCCGGCTTCGACGAATTGCTGGCCCTGTGCGGCGGCTGCTGCAGCTGCGCCACCTGTCACGTCCATGTCGATCCGGAATGGCTGCCCGCCTTGCCGCCGCTCGGCGTGGACGAGGACGACCTGCTCGACACCACCGATCACCGGGTCGAGAGCAGCCGACTCTCCTGCCAGATCAAGTTCGGTCCGGAATATGACGGGCTGAGGGTGCAGATCGCGCCCGAGGATCCTTACTGATCCCTTTGCCTCCCAGCCGCGAAGCGGTGGGGAGGGGGACCATGCGAAGCATGGTGGAGGGGTGACCGGGCTAGGAAGCAGCATTTCCGGCGCGCGACGGCAAAGGCCTGCGCCTTCTACCCCTCCACCACCTTCGGTGGTCCCCCTCCCCATCTTCGATGGGGAGGCAAGGTCACATCGCGAACCGCACCACCGCCGTTGGCACCGATTTGCTGGTCGGAGTGACCCGCCACACCACCTTCTTGCCGGGTCCGGGCGCCATGCCCTCCTCGTTGTTCTGCATGACCAGCTCGGCGTCGGTGGTGAGGGTGAAGGTGCCGCTGCGCTCCTTGGGCTGCGAGTCCGGCTTGGCGGCGCTGCCCATCCCCATGTCCTGCTCCCCGAAGGCGATCGCCTGGAGCCGGGCCGTGCGGTCCTTGCGGACCTCGACGACCAGCCAGGGAATGAGCGCCTTGGCGTCCGTGTTGATCGGATAGACGAAGGTCCGGTCGAGCTTTCCGGTCATCGAATAGTCGACCCGGAACTTGTTGTTGCCGAGATATTCGACCGATCGGTAGCCGACCTCCTTCGAGAGCGATTCGGCGAGCGCCCTGGCCTCGGCGATGTGCTGGGCGGTCTCGGGCGCGGGCTTCGCGGGCGCCGACGGCACCGGGACGGGCATGGACGGGCCGTCGTCGACCGAATTGCCGAGCATGTCGCCCTCCTCGACCATCCCGCCTTCGCCCGGGGGCGAGGCGCCGGCGAGGCCGTCCTGCATCCCCTGCTGCATCGCCGCCGCCGGATCGAGGAGGATGACCTCCCCGACATAGGTGAAGATGAAGCTCCGGTCCTTGGCGATGTGGAGCGTGGAGACGAACCTGCCCGGGCTCAGGATGCAGGACGAAAGCGTGAGCGCGGCGGCCGCCACGAATGCGAAGCGAGTGAACGACATGAAATTACCCCCCGGCAAGATTATTCCCCGTGTGTCGCCACCGCATATAGCGCGACCGCGGCCGCGTTGGAAACGTTGAGGCTCTCCATCCGGCCGCTGATCGGAAGCCGGGCGAGAGCGTCGCAATGCGCCTCCGTGTTCTGCCGCATCCCCTCCCCTTCCGCGCCCAGCACCAGCGCCACCCGAGCCGGCCCCACCGCCTCGGCCAGGGTCATGTCCGCCTCGCCGGTGAGGCCGATCCGCCAGAAGCCGGCCTCCGCCATCTCGTCGAGCGCCCGGGAGAGGTTGACCACCCGCACCCAGGGCACCGTTTCCAGCGCGCCGCTCGCCGACTTGGCCAGGGCCCCCGATTCGGGCGGAGCGTGCCGGTCCTGGGTGACCAGAGCGAGAGCGTCGAACGCCGCCGCCGAGCGGAGGATCGCTCCGACATTGTGAGGATCGGTCACCTGGTCGAGAACCAGCAGTGGCCGGCGTTCGTGGGCGTCCTGGATCACGTCCGCCAGCAGCAGATCGTCCAGCCGCTCGACCTCGGCGACAAGGCCCTGGTGAGGGGCGTCCTTGGGAACGAGGCGCCCGAGATCCGCGACGTCCGCAAATGTGAAGGGGACGTTCTTCGGAAGCTCGACCTCCGCCGCCGCCTCGCGCGTCGCCCAGATCCGGACCACCTCGCGCTCCGGATTGGCGAGCGCCGCGGCAACCGCGTGGCGTCCCCAGAAGCGCGGGCGATTCTCGGGCTTGGAGGCGGTTCGGGCTTTGCGGCGCATGGGGGCGTCAATGACGGGAGGCGGCGTAAGTGGCAAGCAAACCCGTCATCGAGATTAATCCAGGTTTATCCCCGATATCCCCGTTATCCACAGGCTCCCACCCCGATTCAGCGTTTGCCGCGACTCGGAAAACGGGTGCAATGTCCTTCTTGTGGCAAGGAGAGGCCATCCGGAAACGGACAGGCGCTCCCAGGCACGGCCAAGCGGAGAATGGCGGAAGTTCGAAAGAACCTGAAGCCGAAGGAAGCGAGGTCCGGGCAACCGGAAGGAAGAAGCGCGAGGCGGCGGCGCAAGCCAAAGCCGAACCCACTTTCCTTCCAGGGTCCGGCGGAACCTGAAGCCCCCGGGCGGAAGGAACCGCGAAAGGACACGAAGAAGCTTGCTTCATCGGCGTCCGACAGGGAACCTGGAATTCGAAGCCGCAAGGCCGAGAATGAGGGAACCCGCCAGGGAACCGAAGCCGGCCGCAAGGCAGGGCGCGGAACCCGCAGGAACCGGAGCCTCATCAGCGATGATCTGGCGCAAGGAACCTGAGGGACCGACCGGGGCCGCAAGGCCTCGGCCGGAACCTCCCTGGGAAAGGCGGTCTCGCCTTCGGGCAGGATCGACGGAACCAGGGACAGTGGAGGCCGGCAGCGATGCCGGCCTCCATTTCGTTTTGGGGCCTCGCGCCTGCGAGAATATCAACATCCCGGCGAAAGCCGGGACCTTGGCGCGCTGACCGTCATCCCGGCGAAAGCCGGGACCTCGGGAGGCCCGCCGAGACTTCTCGTCCCGAGGTCCCGTCTTTCGCCGGGATGACGGTAGTTAGTGGGATAAGGCGGAAACGCTTCAGCAGTCTTTCCCGTCACCCTGAACTCGTTTCAGAGTCCAGGCCTCCACCGCCTCGCGGTCTCCGGACTGGATGCTGAAACAAGTTCAGCATGACGATGAGGCGACTACGCCCTCGGCATATGACCGGTGCGGAGCTGTTCCTTCAGGGGGCCGCAAGCACCGAACGAAGCAGGGTCCGGGCGACTCGCTCACGCCGGTCCGAAGGGAGCGCGGCGACGGCCTCGTGCATGGCGGCGGCTCCGCGGCAGAGCTGGTCGGGGGTCGAGCGCGCCCGAAGCGCGCGATCCTGGAGCATCGCCCAGACCGGCACTCCGGGCTCGATCTTCCCGACCGCCGCGAGCCAGGCGTCGAAATCCTCCTTGTTCATCAGCACAGCGGCCGGGCCGGCGCCGGCGCCCGCTTTCGCCGCCTGGACCAGGGCTTCGCCATATTCGTCGAGCCCGGTGGGCACGGGCCCCGCCAGGGCCTCGCTGCTGAACAGGCCGCGGTCCCCCACCCTCGCGCACAACCCGGCATCGAGCTCGCCGAGGCTCCTCAGAAGCGCCGCCTGCCGCGCCTCTATCGCCACCAGCGCCGATCCCGGCGCCGCGAGGATGGAAGCGTTCCGGCTGCGCAGGAAGCGATCGATGCCGGCATAAGCCAGCCGCCGAGCCTCCTGCGGCGACTTGCCCACGAGGCCAGCCGCCAGGGCCTGATGATCGAGCGGGCAATCGCGCCGAATCGCTTCCAGGGTCCGGACAGGCACACCGGCCGGCGGCTGGGCCGCGGCCGGATCGAATAGCGTTGCGAAGATCAGGAGGGCGGCAAGGAAACGCATCGCAAGGCTTTCGTAAGGGAGGCTTCACTCGACTAATGCAATGCGGGCGCAAGGCAAGCCGGCGGTGGCGGGAGCGGCCGCCCGGCCAGCCGCGGCCCGCGTCACTCCACGACGATCTCGGTGCGGAGCGAATTGGCGATGAAGCAGCGTATGTGGGCCTCGTGATGGAGGCGCTGCAATAGGCCCGGGTCGGGGGCTTCCCCGGCAAATTCGATCTCAGGCCGGAGCACGATCCGGGTCATCGCCATCCGGCCCCTTTCGTCCTTGCCCATCGTCCCCCGCGCCTCGTCGCGATAGGCCGCGACGTCGAGCCCGGAATCGCGGGCCAGATGGAGGAACCAGAGCATGTGGCAGGACGAGACCGAGGCCACTAGCGCCTCTTCCGGATCGACTCCGGCCGGATCGGACAACGGCGGGCCAACCACGTGCGGCGAAGCGGAGGCCGGGACGACGGCGCCGCCATCGAAGCTCCAGCTATGGGCCCGGCTGTAGCGCCCCTCGCGAAAACCGCCGCCCGAGCGCCATTCCACCGTCGCGAGATGTTCCGCCATCCTCATTGCCTCCTGCCCGTCCAATTGGCGGGCGCCGTTCGGGTTCAGCGTCGCTCCATGGGTCCAGTCGCCGGAGACTGAAACACGTTCAGCATGACAGAACGCGCTTCAAGCCGCCGTCCTCTCCAGGAACGCCGTTTCGCGCTCCACCCAGCCCGAGAAGCTGGGCCGGGCCAGCATCCGTTCGGCGAAGGCCGCGACCTTCGGGTAGCAGCCGGCGTCGATCGTCATTCCCAGATGCCGGAAGTTGGCGAAGGCCGTCGCGACCGCGATGTCGGCGAGGGTGATCCCCTCCCCGACCAGGAAGCCGTTCTCCGGAAGGGTCCGCTCGAGATATTCGAGGATTGGGGGAAGCTCCTCTCTTTCCGCCTTGTCGGCCGCTTCGAGATCGCCTTCGCGGCCGAGGAAGCGGGGAGCGACGATCCGGTTGAAGAACATCTTGGCTCCGCAGGCGCAGAGGATGGTGTCGGCGAACTCGTCGAACCAGATCGTCCGGGCCCGGGCCTCCGGCTCGGCGGGGATCAGGGCCGGCTCCGGATATTTCGCTTCCAGATAATGGATGATGGCAGACGAATCGGAGATCCCGAAGTCGCCGTCGCTGAAGGCCGGGATCTTACGGAACGGGCTTGCGGCGAGAAAATCCGGATCGTCGGAGCCGAGGCCGATCGGCTTGTGGTCCAACTCCAGGCCCTTCTCCGCGCCATAGGCCAGGACCTTGCGGACGAAGGGCGACAGCGAGGCTCCATAAACGATCATGTCCGATCTCCCTTTTTAGGTTTCAACACGCAACCTATACCGGCAAGCCCGCTACCGCAAGCCGCCGAAGCGAAGTCCGATCCAGAAGGTGCGCGGGCTCGCACGCTCCTCGATTCCCTCGCCGCTGATCCCGGCGAGGATGCGGGCGTTGGCGACATTCTCCGCCCGGGCCTCGATCGCGAGCCCGCGGCCGATCGGTATCCGCCCCACCGCGTCCAGGGTGAAGGCGCCGGGCAGCAGCTGCCGGTTGAGGTCGTCCTCATATTGGGACCCGCTATAGCGCGCGGTGAGCGAAGCCGCCGCTCCGCGTTTATTCCAGGCGAAGGTGGAGGACAGGCCGTGCCGGGGCGTCTGCGCCGGCCGGAGGCCGTCCAGCGCAAGCGCCGGGCCGCTCGCCTCGACCTCGGCGTCGACCCAGGACCAGCCGCCCGAGAGGCTCCAGGCGCCCAGCGCCAAGTGCCCTTCGAGCTCGATTCCCCGCGCCTCGATGGAGTCGAGATTGCCACGCCGGCGATAATCGCCGCCGGCTGCGACGAAGCCGACCCCGGGAAAGGTCCCCGGACCGCGTCCCAGGGTGACGTTGGCGATGGCGCCTTCGAGCCGGTTGGTGAAGGCGGTGAAGCCGATTCGGACCCGAGGCGTCGGGCGCAAGTCGACTCCGGCCTCGGCGCCCTGCAGCCGCTCGGGCTCGAGCTCGGCATTGGCGGCGGTGGCATCCGTGCCGACCCGGAAGGGCCTGTAGAGCTCGTTCAAGGTCGGAAGCCGCCAGCCGAGATAAGCGGCGCCGCGCAGCGTGACTTCGTCCACCGCGCGCCAGGCGATTCCGGCCCGCCCGGTCGGCTCCCGGCCCGAACGGTTGCGAAAGGCGGCGTCGGTCAGGACCGCGCCCGTGGCCAGCACCCGCTCGTTCAGCCGTCCGTTGGAGATGCTCCAACGGTCGATCCGGCCGCCCAGGGTCACAGTCACCGAGTCCGAAGTCCAGGCACCCTCGGCAAAGCCGCCCAGAGTGCCGCTTCGGCCGCCCGCCACCCGCCCGCGAGTGCCCGCCCCGGCGGCGAAGGCGTACAGCTCGCGGGTCTCGCCCTCGGTGAGGCGCCAGTCGCCCCCGAGCCTCAGCTCGACCCGCGAACCGATCTTCGGCCTCGCCTCGACCCGGGCGCCAAGGCCGGTCGCCGGGACGCTGAACTGCTCCGAAGTTCGGCTCGCCGTCGCCCGTCCCTGAGGGACGCTGGCGAAGCTGTTGTAGAAATCCCTCGTCTGGACGTAGCCCAGCGCGCTCCAGCGCCGCCCGACCAGGCGGATCGACGCGTCGGCCCCGCGCGTGCGGATTACGGAAAAGGCCGTCCCCCTCTCCCGGGTGTCGGAAAAGACGAGCCCGCTCGCCTGAAGCTCGGCGCCTCCGCGAAGGGGCGCCACGCCGCGCACCGCGAGGCTCATCTGCTCGTAGGGAGAGGGTCGGTCGGCGGCGCCTCGCTGCTCCGGGACGATCGGAATGAACCCGTCGCCGCGCTGCCAGGCCCCCGAGACCGCGACGAAGCCGCCGCCGAGCGGCAGGCCGAGCCCGGCAAAGGCATCAAGGCCGTCGCGGCTTCCATAAGCGAGGCGCCCGCGCGGTCCGCGGAGCTGCGCCGGAGTGGCGCTGGAAAGCTCGATCGTCCCGGCGAGCGCCCCCGGCCCCTGGACTCCGCTCCCTCCGCCCCGGGTCACCCGGGCCTCGCCGAGCCGCTCGGGATGGTAGGCCGGCCAGCTCACCCAGCCGCCGAACGGATCGGTCTGCGGAACCCCGTCCAGGACGAGAAGCACCCGGCTCGACGCATTGCCTCCGAGCGCCCGAAGGGTCGCCCCCTGGCTGGTTGGGTTGGCCGAGCGGGAATCGGAACGTCGGAAGAGCTGGAAGCCGGGCACGTCGCGAAGCACCTCCTCGAGCCGGCCCGAGGCGGAGCCGGTCAGCCGGTCGCGGTCGACGACGATCGTGTCGAACACCTCCTCGCCGGCGGCGGGGGCGAGGCCGCGGCCGGTGACGACGATGTCGGGAGTCGCCTGGGCGGCGAAGAGGAGCGGGAGGAGGAAGGGCATGGGCCGTGCCCTACCCGCCTATGTCATTCCCGCGAAAGCGAAAATTGGCCCAGAAGCCGTCATTGCGAGCGAAGCGAAGCAATCCAGTACGAGCTCCGAGGCCGACTGGATTGCTTCGTCGCTTCGCTCCTCGCAATGACGATCAGCGCGAAGCGGACCTTCTGCGTCCGCCGCTGCGGTTTTCGCCCTGCGCGCGGGCCGGGCGGGCGCTGAAGCGCTTGGCCGGACGTCCGCGGCCGTGCCGCTCCTCGCGCTCGGGACGCTCGACGATCTGGATCGGCGAATTGGCTCGGGCGGTCTTGATCCGGGCCGCCTCGGCGTTGAAGCCCTCGGGCAGCGGCACGGGAGTCAGAACCTGCTTGGTCAGCCGCTCGATGCCCTTGAGGTAGGGACGCTCGTCCTCCGCGCAATAGGCGATCGCGACTCCCGCCGCTCCGGCGCGCGCGGTGCGGCCGATGCGATGGACATATTGCTCCGAGACGTTGGGCAGGTCGAAGTTGATCACGTGGCTGACGCCGGAGACGTCGATCCCGCGCGCGGCGATGTCGGTCGCGATCATGATCTTTACCTTGCCGTCCTTGAACTCGGCCAGGGCCCGCTCGCGCTGCGGCTGGCTCTTGTTGCCGTGGATCGCGTTGGCGGGGATCCCGGTCTGGGCGAGCTGCTTCACGATCCGGTCGGCGCCGTGCTTGGTACGGCTGAAGATCAGGACGCGGTCCATCGAGCCCCCCTTCTTGCCGGGCGAGGCCGCCCCGAAGCCGACGCGCAGCATCATGGTCAAAAGCGCCGGCTTCTCGGCCTGATTGACGAAGGTCACATATTGCTCGACGCGCTCGACCGTGGAGGAGACGGGGGTCACCGCCACCTGCTCGGGGCTGGTCAGGAACTTGTCGGCGAGATCGCGGATCGCCTTGGGCATGGTCGCCGAGAAGAACAGGCTCTGCCTTTTCTCGGGCAGGAAGCGGACGATCTTCTTCAGGTCGTGGATGAAGCCGAGGTCGAGCATCTGGTCGGCCTCGTCGAGGACGAGGATCTCGACCTGCCTGAGGTCGAGCCAGCGCTGCTCTACGAGATCGAGAAGGCGGCCCGGAGTGGCGACGAGGACGTCGACTCCGCGCGACAGGTCCTGCCGGTTCTTGTTGATCGAAGTGCCTCCGAAGACGGTGGCGACGCTGATATGGCTGAAGCGGCCATAGGCCCGGGCGCTCTCGGCGATCTGCGAGGCGAGCTCGCGGGTCGGGGCGAGCACCAGCATCCGGCAGGCGCCGCGCTGCGGCCGCTTGCCGCTGGAGATCAACCGGTCGATCGACGGGAGCATGAACGCCGCCGTCTTGCCGGTGCCGGTCTGGGCGATTCCGAGCAGGTCCTTGCCCTTCAGGAGGATCGGGATCGCCTGCTCCTGGATCGGGGTCGAGGTCGAATATTCCTTCAGAGCGAGCGCTTGGAGGACGGGCTGCGAAAGCCCGAGATTTTCAAAAGACATGCATAACTCACTATTCGTGCGGCGCACCCGCGCTGCCTGAAAGGCGCGCGGAAACGCGGCGGGTTTCTGCCAACCCGCGTGAAAAGGGTAGACTTGGTTATTGACGAAACGGAGCCGGCCACCTTGGGGTCCCCATGAAAGCGTCGCTTTCATGGGGTTTCTTGGGGGGCGTTCACGCTGCAATGACGTTTCGCTGAGAGCCATATGGGGGAGAATTGCTAAGAAATCAACACATCCTCTTTGCCTCCCCATGCGCAGCATGGGGAGGCAGGGGTGCGCCAACCTTAGGAAACCCGCGCCAGCAGCCGGTCGATCCCGGCCACGGCCTCCGGCTCCTCCAGGGTCGGTGCGTGTCCCGCCCGCGGCACCGTGACCGCTTCCATGTCCGGGTTCTCCGCCACCATCCGCTCCACGGTCGTCCGGCTCAAAAGGTCCGAAATCTCGCCGTGGACGACCAGCGACGGCACTCCGTTCAACGCAGCGAAGGCCGTCCACAGGTCGAAGCCCGAATCGCCGCCCGGCTGGCGGAAGGGCTCGGCGATGCGCATGTCGTAGTCGAAGACGATCCGGCCGCCCGGGCTCAGCTTGCACAGCCTCTTGGCGTAGACGAGCCAGCGGCCGATGTCCCAGTCCGGATAGCGGTCGCTCTGCGCCTCGCACAGGAAGCGGGCGGCGTGGAGCCAGGTCGGCCAGCTTTGCGAGCGCCCGACATAGGAGCGGATATGCTCGAGGCCGCCTTCCTCCAGCTTGGGCCCGATGTCGTTGAGCAGGGCGCCGGCGATTCTGCTCCTGTCGGCCAGGGCCAGGAGCATCGTGATGAGCCCGCCGAGCGAGGTGCCGAACAGGACGAAGCGCCGGAGGTCCAGGGCGGCGATCAGCGCCTCGACGTCCTGCCAGTAGGTCGGCGGGACGTAGGTCATCGGGTCCTTCGAGTGATCGCTCTGCCCGCGGCCCCTCAGCTCCACGCAGATCAGCCGCCACTCGCCCTCGAGGCGGTCGGCAACCCCTTCGAAGTCGCGCGCGTTACGGGTCAGTCCGGGTATGCACAGGATGGGCGGACGGTCCGCGCTTCCGGCATAGTCGCGGTAATGGAGCCGGAGCCCGTCGCTCGACGTCCACCAGCCATCGGACCAATCCGCCATGCCCCTCCCCTGTCTGCCCGCTTTTCCTATCCCCCGATGACGCAACTTCCGCAAGCCGCGAGCTATCGCGCCGATCCCGCCATCCTCGAGCTCGGCGACGCCTTCTACGATCCGGTGGAAGCCGCCGATTTCCCCCGGACCGTCCTTCGCTTCCGCAACGACCGCTGGGCCCCCGATGTCGGCCTTGCAGGTCTCCCCGATTCCGAGTGGATCCGGCACTTCGCCCGGTTCGAGCCGCTTGCCGACAATCTCTCCCAGCCCCTGGCGCTTCGCTACCATGGGCACCAGTTCCGGTCATACAATCCGGACATTGGCGACGGCCGCGGCTTCCTCTTCGCCCAGCTCCGCGATTCGCAAGGCCGTCTGCTCGACCTCGGAACGAAAGGTTCGGGCCAGACCCCCTACAGCCGCTTCGGCGACGGACGGCTTACTCTCAAGGGCGGCGTTCGCGAGGTGCTTGCGACCGAGATGCTCGAGGCGCTGGGGGTCGAGACATCCAAGACCTTCTCGCTGATCGAGACCGGCGAGGCTCTGGAGCGGAACGACGAGCCCTCGCCCACCCGCTCCGCGGTGCTGGTCCGGCTCCAGCACAGCCACATCCGGATCGGCGCCTTCCAGCGGCTGGCCTATTTCCAGGAAGCGGAGAATTTGGCGAAGCTTACGGACTATTGCCTGCGCCATTATTACGGGGGATCCGAGCTCCGTCATTGCGAGGAGCCCTTCGACGCCGCCTGCGGCGGCGCTCAGGATGAACTGCCGCTTCGCGGCAGCAACGAAGCCGTCGAGGCACCGAAGACGCCCGAGGCTGGATTGCTTCGCTCCGCTCGCAATGACGGGCCTCCCGCCGCCCGCCTCCTCGCCCACGTAGCCCGGGAGGCCGCCCGGCTCGCCGCCTCCTATATCGCGGCGGGCTTCGTTCACGGAGTGCTCAACAGCGACAATATCGCGATCACCGCCCAGAGCTTCGACTATGGCCCGTGGAGGTTCACGCCTTATTGGGACGGCCATTTCACGGCCGCCTATTTCGACCATGCCGGCCTCTATTCGTTCGGCCGCCAGCCGGAGGCGATCCACTGGGACGTGCTCCAGCTCGCAGCCTCGCTCCAGTCGATCGCCGAAGTGGACGATCTGAACGCATCGCTCGACGCCTTTCCGCCCGAGTTCCAGAGGAGGCTGGTCGAGGCGATGTTCGGCCGGCTCGGGATCCGGCCTGCCGGCGGAGAGGGCGACGCCAGGCTGCTCGTGGCGCTCGAGACGGCGCTGACGGCCAAGACGGTGACGATCGACCGCTTCTTCTTCGACTGGCGCGGCGGCCGGCGGCGCGCGCCCTCTCCGGCCGACAATGTGTACGAAAGTGACGCTTTCGCCGATTTTCGCAACTCCATCGCACTTTACGACCCGGCGGAGGGAGCCCTCGACCACGAATATTGGTTGGACGAGGCGCCCTGCTCGATGCATGTCGACGAGGTCGAGGCGATCTGGAGCCGGATCGACGAATCGGACGACTGGTCGCTTTTCGAGGACAAGATCGGCGCGATCCGGCGGATGGGCGAGGCGATGCGGCCCGGCGCTTGACCGCCGCAGCCAAAAATGGTGGGTCAGCCGCCATGGCGACCATCAGTTCGATCGAACCGGCCACCGGGGCGCATCTGTGGACGGGCGAAGTCGGCGACGTCGAGGCCGAGGTCGCCCGCGCCCGCTCCGCCTGGGCGGGCTGGGCGGCGAAGCCGCTGGCGGTCCGGATCGAGGCCCTGCGCCGCTTCGCCAACGTGGTCCGGGGCCATAAGGAGAAGCTGGCCGACCTCATCGCCCGCGAGACCGGCAAGCCGCTCTGGGAGACCGCGACCGAGGTCGACGCGGTGGTCAACAAGGTCGACATCTCGGTCAGCGCCTATTCCGAGCGCACCTCGCAGCGCCGGCTCGAAGGCGCGCTGGGCGCCCGGGTCGCCGTCCGCCACAAGCCGCACGGGGTGCTCGCAGTCCTCGGCCCGTACAATTTCCCGGCCCATCTTCCCAACGGGCATATCGTCCCGGCCCTGCTCGCCGGCAATGCGGTGGTGTTCAAGCCTTCGGAGAAGACCCCGGCGGTCGGCGAGATGCTGGTCCGGATGTACCACGAGGCCGGGGTGCCGGAGGACGTCGTCCGCTGCGTCCAGGGCGCGATCGACGTCGGCAAGGCGCTCGCGGCCAGCCCCGGGATCGACGGACTGCTCTTCACCGGCTCGGCCCGGGCAGGCCTCGCGCTCCACCGCCAGTTCGCCGACGCTCCGCACAAGATCCTGGCGCTCGAGATGGGCGGCAACAACCCGCTCGTCGTCTGGGACGCCAAGGACGTGCCGGCGGCGGCGGTGATCGCGGTCCAGTCCGCCTTCATGAGCTCGGGCCAGCGCTGCACGGGCGCCCGGCGGCTGATCGTCCAGGAGGGACAGCACGAGCCGCTGCTCGCCGAGATCGCCAAGATCACCGGCCGGATCATCGTCGACCATCCGCATGCCGCGCCCGCCCCTTTCATGGGGCCGGTGATCGACAACCAGGCCGCCGACCAGCTCCAGGAAGCCTTTCTCGACCTGATGATCAAGGGCGGCCGGGCGATAAGGCGGCTCGACCGGCCGGTCGCCGACAAGCCGTTCCTGACCCCGGCGATCATCGACGTCACCGACGTCGCCGAGCGGCCCGACGCCGAGCTGTTCGGGCCGGTGCTCCAGGTCATCCGGGTGCCCGATTTCGACGCGGCCCTCGCCGAGGCCAACGCCACCCGCTACGGGCTGGCCGCCTCCCTGGTGGGCGGAAGCCCCGAGCTTTACGACCGATTCTGGGCCAATATCCGAGCGGGCGTGATCAACTGGAACAAGCCGACCAACGGCGCGCCCAGCAATGCCCCGTTCGGAGGGCTCGGGCTTTCCGGCAACCACCGGCCCAGCGCCTTCTACGCGGCGGATTATTGCGCCTATCCGGTGACCAGCTCGGAGGCGGAGGCGGCGCGGGCGAGCATCGGGGTCGGGCTGAAGGACCCGTTCGCGGGGACTTAAGACGCTCCGTCATTGCGAGACTCCCGTCATTGCGAGCGAAGCGAAGCAATCCAGTGCGGCTTCGGAGGCCCGCTGGATTGCTTCGTCGCTACGCTCCTCGCAATGACGGTTAGTCCACCAGCCTTTGCGTAGCGTAGACATATTCCATCGCGAGGCGCCTCGCCGTCTCCGGCAGGTTGGCGGCGGCGGCGTGGCCGCCCTCCATGTTCTCGTAATAATGATAAGGCTGGCCGAGCTCGGCGAGGCGCGCGGCGGCCTTGCGGCCGTGGACCGGGGTGACCCGGTCGTCGGCGGTCGAGCTGTGGATGAAGGGCGCCGGATATTTCACGCCTTTGGCCAGCTTCTGATAGGGCGAATAGGCTTCGAGCCAGGCTCTCTGCTCGGGCTTGTCCGGATCGCCATATTCGCTTTTCCACGAGGCGCCGGCGCCGATCAGATGGTAGCGCAGCATGTCGAACAGCGGCACCTGGACGATCGCCGCGTTGAACAGCTCCGGCCGCTGGGTGATCGCGGTCCCGACGAGCAGGCCGCCCTGGCTCCCGCCGATCACGCCCAGCCGGCGCGGCGAGGTCACCTTGCGGCGGATGAGATCCTCGGCCACCGCGATATAATCGTCCCAGGTGCGCTGCTTGTTGGCGCCCTGGGCGTCCTGGTGCCATTTCGGACCGAACTCGCCCCCGCCGC
The DNA here is from genome assembly GCA_035638835.1 of Allosphingosinicella sp. Classification (GTDB taxonomy): domain Bacteria; phylum Pseudomonadota; class Alphaproteobacteria; order Sphingomonadales; family Sphingomonadaceae; genus Allosphingosinicella. Next base: position 25,218 of record DASQZF010000195.1, read on the forward strand.
GCAGGTTCGCGACGACATAGGCGTTGCCGGCCTCGAGCCACAGGCGCCCCATCGTCCCCGAATAGCCGGGGAGCTGGGAGACCTGGAACCCGCCATAGGCGTTGAGAAGCGTGGGCGTCGATCCGTCCGGCTTCATGGTCTTGGGCCGGACCAGGAAATAGGGGATCTTCGTCCCGTCGCGCGACGTCGCCTCGAGCTGCTCGACGACATGGCCCGAGGCGTCGAACCTGGCCGGAGTCTTCTTGACGGTCTCCAGCTTCCCGTCGGCGGCGTCGTAGAACCACAAGGTGCTCGGAGTCAGATAGTCGGTGACCGTGAACATCGCCTGGTCCGAATTGTCCGAAGCGGCCGCGATCCCGACCGTCGAATTGCCGGGCAGCTTGATCTCGTCGGAGCTCCATTTGCCGCCGGAATGATTGTAGACGAAGGCGCGGCCCCGGACATTGTCGAGCACGTTGATCAGAAGCCGCCCTTCCGTCGTCGCGACTCCGCTCAGGGTCTGCCGGGCGCCGGGCGCGAAGACCAGGTCGGGCCGGGCGGCGAGCGGATCGCGCTTCCACTGCTCGAGATCGTAGGAGATCAGCGAATCGGTCGCGAATCGAGCACCCCCCGGCGCCTGCCAGGGCTCGCTCAGCTGAACCAGGAGCCGGCCGTCGACGATCCCGGAGATGTTCGCCCGCTCGGGGAGGTTGAGCGGGACGTTCCCGTTCGGCCGAAGCAAGGTGAAGCGCGTCGCCCGGGCGCCGATGCTACGATAGCCGATCAGCCCGTGCGACCGGGCGGCGCTGTCGCGAAGCACGAACGCCCCGGCACTAACGTCGTTCGGTTCGCCGCGATAGATTTCGACGGCCTTGTCGAGGCCCTGGCCTCGGGACAAGCGCTTGGCGACGAAGGCATAGCCGGATTCGGTCATCGTTCCCGGTCCCCAGTCGCGGGCGACGATGATCGTATCGGCATCTTCCCAATCGGCGTCCTGCTTGCCGTCGGGTAGCGAGAAGCCGCCGTCGACGAAGCGGCGCGTGGCGGCGTCGAACTCGCGGACGACGTTCGAATCGCCGCCGCCCTCCGAGAGATTGACGAGGCAGCGAGTCATCGCCGGCGGAAGGCACTGCATGCCCTTGTAGACCCAGGACTTGCCGTCCGCTTTGGCCAGAGCGTCGACATCGAGCACCGGCTCCCATACCGGATTGGCGCTTCGGTAGCTGGCGAGGGTCGTGCGCCTGAGCAGGCCGCGGACGTTGGTCTGGTCCTGCCAGAAATTGTAGAGACCGTCGGGCCGCATCTGGACGCCCGGGATCCGGTCCTTCGCCTGAAGGATCTCGAGCGCCCGGTCGTACATGGTCTGGTAGCGCCGGTCCGACTGGAAGCCCTTCAGGGTCTTCTCGCTCTCCGCTTTCGCCCAGCCCAATGCCTTTTCGCCGCGCACGTCCTCGAGCCACTGATGGGGATCGCCCGAGCCCTGGGCCGAAGCCGCCACCGGAATAGTCGTCATCAGAAGCGCCGCCGTAATTGCTTTGAAAAACAAGGTCATTCGAGTCTCCGAGCGCTGGGTCCCGGACAGGCCTAGTCGTAGGAGGATAACTGAACAAGCGCCCCATCTTGCTCGATCCGCCGCGCGCCCGCCGAGACGAGCCGTCATGCTGAACTTGTTTCAGCATCCAGGGTGGCGTCGCTCCCGCGTCCGCGGGACCGGCCAGACTCGGCGCTGCTCCTCCCTGGACCCTGAAACAAGTTCAGGGTGACGCCCGAGCGGGGGAAGGGCAGCGTGCCCACTTGCTTCCGTGGGTGCCGGTCCCGTCATTGCGAGCGGAGCGAAGCAATCCAGTGCGGCCTCGGAGGCCCGGCTGGATTGCTTCGTCGCTTCGCTCCTCGCAATGACGGGCGCGATCCGGACGCCCCCTACCCCCTTGCCTCGGGCAGATAGCCCTCGTCGATATAGTCGGAGAATTTCGTGATCTTCGCCTCGAACCGCATCTTCACCTTGCCGGTGGAGCCGTGGCGCTGCTTGGCGACGATCAGCTCGGCGAGGCCGTAGGCGCGGTTCATTTCCTCCTGCCAGGCGGCGAAATCGCTATGGTCGTCGGCGGGCTGCTTGTTGGCGAGATAATATTCCTCGCGATAGACGAACCAGACCATGTCGGCATCCTGCTCGATCGAGCCGGATTCGCGAAGGTCGGAGAGCTGCGGCCTCTTGTCCTCGCGCTGCTCGACGGCGCGGCTGAGCTGCGAGAGTGCGATGACCGGGACGCTGAGCTCCTTGGCCAGCGTCTTGAGCCCCCGGCTGATCTCGGAGATCTCGTTCACCCGGTTCTCGTGGCCGCCCTTGCCGGTGCCCTGGAGGAGCTGGAGATAGTCGACCACGACGAGGCCGATCCCCCGCTGGCGCTTGAGCCGCCGGGCCCGGGTCCGGAGCGCCGCGATGGTGAGGCCGGGCGTATCGTCGATATAGAGCGGGAGGTTCTCGAGATCCGCCGCGGCGCGGGCGAGGTTTCGGAAATCCTGCTGGCCGATCTTGCCCATTCGCAGATTCTCGGAGCTGATCCCGGATTGCTCGGCCAGAATACGCGTGGCGAGCTGGTCGGCCGACATTTCGAGGCTGAAGAAGGCGACTCCGGCGCCGGCCGACTTGTCCGGGGCGAGGCCGTCCTCGACCGTGTCGCGGATGAATCGGCGGGCGGCGTTGAAGGCGATGTTGGTGGCGAGCGCGGTCTTGCCCATGCCGGGGCGGCCGGCGAGGATGACGAGATCGCTGTGATGGAGCCCGCCGGTCTTGGCGTTGATCGTCTCGAGCCCGGTCGTGATCCCCGAGAGGCCGCCGCCGGTGTTGAGCGCCTTTTCGGCCATCTGGACGGCCATCCGGGTCGCCTCGGCGAAGCTCTTGACCCCGCCCTCGCCTCCGCCTTCCTCGGCCACCCGGTACAAAGCGGCCTCGGCGGCCTCGATCTGGCCCTTGGGATCGACGTCCTCGCTCGTGTCGAGCGCATTCTCGACCATCTCGCGGCCGACCCCGATCAGCGCTCGAAGAAGCGCGAGCTCGTAGATCTGCTCGGCGAAGTCGCGCGCTCCGATGATCGCCGCCCCGCTTCCAGTCAATTGGGCGAGATAGGAGGGGCCGCCGAGCTCCTTCATCTCCTCGTCCGCCTCGAACAGCGGCCTCAGGGTGACGGGCGAGGCGATCATGTTGCGATCGACGAGCTTCAGGATCTGCTCGTAGATCCGGGCGTGGAGCGGCTCGTGGAAATGGTCCGGCCGGAGCTTGAGCTGGATGTCCTCGGCAAGCCGGTTGTCGATCATCAGAGCGCCCAGAAGCGCCGCCTCCGCCTCCACATTCTGGGGCAGAGCGGACGATTCGGGCTCCGGAGCGCCCGGCAGTCTGAGGATGTTTTCGGCCATTGGGCCTTCTCCTCCTTTCCGGCCGAGGTCTCAAGCCAGCAAGTCTGTGGAACAGCTGTGGATAAGGCGGCCTCGAGCTCCCCTCCCTGGAAGGGAGGGGCTGGGGGTGGGTAGGCGAGCGAAGCGAGACTATTCTCTGATTCGCAGTTTCGACCGCCTTCGGCGGACCCACCCCCGGCCCCTCCCTTGCAGGGAGGGAAGGAAGGGGCTTCGCCTCAGGGCCACGATGACAGGACGCTCCACCCCCGCTACACGCCCCCCATGGCCGACCCGCGGATCATCGACATCGAGCTGGACGAGCATACGATCATCCGGCGGAGCGAGGATATCGAGCGGGAGCGCAAGGTCGCGATCTTCGACCTGCTCGAATCGAACAGCTTCCGGCCGGCGGGACATGAGGGGCCGTTCCGGATCCTGCTTCGGATCGAGGACAACAGCCTCGGCATCGACCTCAGCAACGAAGCGGGCGAGTTCCTGGAGTCGATCCGACTGGGCCTGGCCCGCTTCAAGCGGCCGGTGCGGGACTATTTCGCGATCTGCGAGAGCTATTTCAAAACCGTCCGCTCCGAATCGCCCAAGGGGCTGGAGACGATCGACATGGCCCGGCGGGGGCTCCACAACGAGGCCGCCGAGCTTCTCCGCGAGTGCCTGGCGGGCAGGATCGAGATGGATTTCGATACGGCGCGGCGGCTGTTCACTCTGATCTGCGTGCTTCATATCAAATAGGGTGGAGAGCCGTTCGGGCTGAGCTTGTCGAAGCCCTCTCTTTCCGATTAGGCAATCAGGCAAGAAGGGCCTTCGACAGGCTCAGGCCGAACGGGTGGGGGTGTCGCGCTTCATGGGCAACGGGCGGGGGTATCGCACGCGATGAGCATCATGTCCGACCGCTGGATCCGAGCCCAGGCGCTCGAGCACAGGATGATCGAGCCGTTCGTCGACGGCCAGAAGCGCGAGGGGACGATCAGCTACGGCCTGTCGAGCTACGGCTACGACGCCCGGGTCTCGGACGAGTTCAAATTGTTCACCAACGTCGACAATGCGATCGTCGACCCCAAGGATTTCAAGGCCAACAGCTTCGTCGACCGCAAGACCGACGTCTGCATCATCCCGCCCAACAGCTTCGCTCTGGCGAGGACGGTCGAATATTTCCGGGTGCCGCGCGACGTGCTCGTCATCTGCCTCGGCAAATCGACCTATGCGCGCTGCGGGATCATCGTCAACGTGACCCCGCTGGAGCCCGGCTGGGAGGGCCATGTCACTCTCGAATTCTCGAACACGACGCCCCTGCCCGCCAAGGTCTACGCCAACGAAGGCGCCTGCCAGTTCCTGTTCCTCCAGGGCAACGAGCCCTGCGAGGTCAGCTATGCCGACCGGGCGGGCAAATATATGGGCCAGCGCGGGGTGACGTTGCCGAAACTGTAGGGGCGGTCGTCGACGCCGGGTGCATTTCGTCATTGCGAGCCCTTCGACGCCGCCTGCGGCGGCGCTCAGGATAAACTGCCGCTGCGCGGCAGCGAAGCAATCCAGAGCGGCCTCGAAGGCTTCGCTGGATTGCCGCGTCGCTTCGCTCCTCGCAATGACGGACCCAGTGGGCGGACCCCGTTACAGCTCGTTTTGGGTGGCCTCGAACTTCTTCCAGTCGGCGCGGGTCAGGCAGAGCTTTTCGGACTTCAACCGCGAAACGGTGTTCCGGAAGGTGCGGCAGGTCTTCTTCGCCTTCGCCTCGCCGCCGCCGCCGGCTTCCGACGCGCCAAGCTGCTGGTTCGGGCTCTTGGCCGCGAGGGCGGGAGTGCCGGCGACCATCGCCAGAGCGGCGGCCGATGCGAAAATCGTCTTGAAGCTCATCTGTTTTCTCCTTGGGCTCGATTTCTTCCAGGAGAATAAGCGGTGCCGCTTCAGGACCCTATAGGCCGGCGGGTCGTCGGCAGAAGGCTGCGGACGGTTTGTCGAAAAGCGGCGTCGGGGAAGGTGATGTCCGTCGCTTCGGACCGTCATTGCGAGCCCTTCGACGCCGCCTGCGGCGGCGCTCAGGATAAACTGCCGCTGCGCGGCAGCGAAGCAATCCGGTGCGACCTCCGAGTCCCGCTGGATTGCTTCGTCGCTTCGCTCCTCGCAATGACGGGGCGCCGAAGCCTACCGCCCGCGGTGGCGGATGTTCGAGGGGCGGCCTCGGCGGCCCTGGGTGCGCTTTTCCTCGCCGCGCTTTCCGTCGCGGCGTGGGCCGCCTCGGGTCCTGGGGGCGGAATGGGCGCCCTCGGCGAGCTCGAACCTCAGCCCTCCGGAGACCGGATTGGCCTCGACCAGCCGGAGCTTCAGGCGCTGGCCGGGGCTGAAGCGCTCGCCGCTGTCGTCGCCGACCAGGCTCTGGCTCGATTCCTCGTAGCGATAATAGTCCGAACCGAGGGTCGAGACCGGGACGAGCCCGTCGCCGCCCAGGCCCTCGACCGTCGCGAAGAAGCCGAAGGGCTGGACCCCGGTGATCCTGCAGTCGACGAGATCGCCGACCCGCTCCGACAGATAGGCGGCGACGTAGCGGTCGAGGGTCTCCCGCTCCGCCTCCATCGCCCGCCGCTCGAGCTGGGAGATGAGCTCGCCCGTCACCTCCATCGCTTCGGCCTCCTGGTCTGTCAGGCCGCCGTCGCCGAGGCCGTAAGCCCGGACGAGTGCGCGGTGGACGACGAGGTCGGCATAGCGGCGGATGGGGCTCGTGAAATGGGCGTAGGAGCCGAGCGCGAGTCCGAAATGGCCCCTGTTGTCGGGGGAGTAATAAGCCTGGGTCTGGGTGCGGAGGATCTGCTCCATGACCTGCGGGCGGAAGTCGGCCTCGCCGATCCTCTCGATGACGTGGTTGAAGGTGGCGGGGCGGATCACCTGGCCGAGCGCGAACTCGACCTCGAAGGTCTTGAGATAATCCTTGAGCGCGACCAGCTTCTCGCGGCCCGGCGGCTCATGGTCGCGGTACATGACCGGGGCCTTTTTCGATTCCAGCGCCTTGGCCGCCGCGACGTTGGCGGCGATCATGTAGTCCTCGATCAGCTTGTGGGCGTCGAGCCGCTCGCGCGGCGCCACGGAGAGGATCCGGCCCTTCTCGTCGAGCACCACCCGACGCTCGGGAAGGTCGAGGTCGAGCGGCGCACGCTTCTCGCGCGCGGCGTAGAGCGCCCGCCAGCAGGCCCAGAGCGGCTTCAGGGTGGATTCGACGAGGGCTGGGTGGACTGGGGGGGCTTCCGGCTCGATTTCGGGCATCGAGCAGGGGGAGGAAGCAACTTCGATCGGCTCATCGCCTTTCGACCCGTTCGGGCCGAGCTTGTCGAAGCCTTTTCCTTCACTTTGCCCGGAAGAAGAAGAGGAAGGGCCTTCGACAGGCTCAGGCCGAACGGTGGTTGCGGCGCCTTGCTTCCCGACCGCGTCGATCGCCGCCTGGGCGTCCTCATAGGCGATGTTGGCGGCGATCCGGACCCGGGCCCGGGTGAAGCGCCAGGACTTGAGCTGGCCTTCCTTCGACACCTGGAGGTGGCAGACCAAAGCGGCGCGGTCCTCGCCTTCCTTCAGCGAGCAGATGTCGGCGCTCAGGGTCTCGGGGAGCATGGGCACGACCCGGTCGGGGAAATAGACGCTGTTGCCCCGCTTCCTCGCCTCCCTGTCGAGCGCGGAGCCGGAGCGGACGTAGAAGCTGACGTCGGCGATGGCGACGATCGCCCGCCAGCCGCCTTCATTGCCGGGGTCGTCGTCGGGCGCGGCCCAGACCGCGTCGTCATGGTCGCGCGCGTCGGCGGGATCGATGGCGACGATGGGGATGTGGGTCAGGTCCTCCCTAAGGTGAGGTTCCGTTCGGGCTGAGCTTGTCGAAGCCTTCCCCTTCCTGTTTCCGGTTTCGGTAGAAGGGGAAGAAGACCCTTCGACAGGCTCAGGGCGAACGGTGGGGCTTGGACCGAGCGGCTGCTCCGCCATCCTCACCGACTCCTCGATCACCGAGTCCGGAAATTCGTGCGGGATTCCGAGCTTGTGGATGGCGATCAGGCTGAAGCTTCGAGGGGCGAAGGGATCGCCGAGGATCTCGGACACTCGGGCGGTGAGCCTGGGCGGCCGTCCCACCTTCTCGGCGAGGACGAGGTCGCCGGGCCGGGCCTTGCCGATGTCGGAAATGGCGAGCTCGCGCCGCTCTTTCTTCTCCACGGGCTTCAGCCAGAAGCCGTGCGCCTCCTGGTGGACGACCCCGAGGACGAGCTCGCTGCCCTTCGCAAGCTTCTTCATCGGGTGGGCGGCATAGCCGTCGCCGCGCTGCTCGGTCCGGGCGAGAAGCCGGTCGCCGACCCCGAGGGCGGAGCCCCTGCCCCGGCGCTCGAGCACCCGGAGCCGAGGCTCGGGCAGGTCCGCTTCCCACCGCTCGGGCACCGCCCAGGCCTGTCCGCTCTCGTCGACGTCGACGATCCTCAGGACCGTCACCTTGGGCACCCCGCCCGCCTGGTGGAAGGCGCGGCCGGGCGAGGCGTCGACCAGCCCCTCGTCGGCCATGTCGTGGAGAAGCGCCTTGAGCGCGATCTTGTCCTGGCCCGAAAGGCCGAAGGCGCGGGCGATCTCCCGCTTGCCCGCCGGGGCGTCGCTCGAGGCGATGAAGTCGAGGATCTGCCGGCGGGAAGGAAGGCCGGCGCGAATGGGTTTCTTAGGCATCGGGACCCGTCATTACTGAGCCGGCGGCGGAGGCGCATAGGGCCGGAACGCGCCGCCCGGCACCGCCGAGGCGACCGGGCTCTCGAAGCCGTCCTTCGAGACGGACGATACTCCGAAGACCCAGTCGTCGACCCGGATTCGGGGGAGGGTCACCCGGCAGGGCGTGGCAGGGGTGTCCGGCGACCCGCAGAGGATCGAGCCATGCCTCACCGAATGCTCCCAATCGGCGGCGTCGGTCGAGCGCCAGCGCACCACATAGGCCTCCGCGCCCTTGACCCCGGGCCAGGTCAAGGTCGTATCGGTCGAAACCGCACCCTCCGCGGCCGGGGCCGGCGGCGGCGGAGCGCTGGCCAGCGCCGCCAGCGCCGCGACGTTCAGCTGAACGACCTTCCGCAGATAGCGGAGGTCCATCTTGTCGACGGTGTCGCCATATTCGACCCCGTTCTCGATCCTGAGGTCCTGATGCTGGTGGTGGTAATTCTCGACCGCGACCGTCAGCCGCACCGCCGGATAGCCGGCGTTCAGGAGCTCGGTATGGTCGCCGCCGCGTCCGAAGCGGTCGTTGCGCCAGATCTGGCGGACGTCGAGGCCGAGGCTCAGATCCCCGGCGAGACCGTCGAGCCAGCGCGACAGGTTGCGCGACGGGCTGTCATTCTCTCCGCCCAGGCTGCGCTGGCGCGAGGCGAGGTCCTCCCGGCCCTGCCAGCGCGGTCCTTCCGAGAAGACCCGGACATTGGCCGAGTCGCAGACCCGGTCGGAGCCGCAGCTGTTGCCGATGATGTCGTTGTTCAGGTTGGCCAGCACCTCCCATCCCTGCGCCCTGGCGTAATCGGCAAGGATCTTGCCGCCGAGCAGCCCCTGCTCCTCCCCGGAAAGCACCGCATAGACGATCGTGTAGGGGAATCTGTGCTTCGAAAGCACCCGCGCCGCCTCGATGACGGCGGCCGTCCCGGAGCCGTCGTCGTTGGCGCCCGGCGAATCCTTGGTGAAGTCCATCACGTCGGTGACCCGGCTGTCGATATGGCCCGAGATTATCACCACCCGGTTCGGATCGACGGTTCCGCGCTGGATGGCGAGGACGTTGGTGACCCTGGTCGGCGCCGGCACCCGGCGGCCGGTCACCACATCGGACGGAGTCGCGACGGTCAGGCAGCCCCGACAGGCGCGCGAGTAGCGACGGAACTCCTCCTCGGTCCACCTGAGCGACGCGCCAATTCCCCGCTTCGGATCGGTCTGCGAGGAGAGCGTGTGGCGGGTGCCGAAGCCGACCAGCTTCTCGACGATGGCCCGAAGCCGCTCCTGGCTGACCGAGTCGGCGATCTCCCTCGGAGCGGCGGCGGAGGCCGGAGATGAAAGGAGAAGGGCGGAGACGAGCAGCGCGAGCTTTTTCATGACCTTGGCCCCTGAACCTCTCGCTCAGGATTCGCAAGCGCGGGTAAGTCGCAGTGCTTTACACCCCTAAAACACTCTGCCAGACCCGCGGCGAACATCAGGGTTGGGGAACGCCTTCAAATGCTTGAACTCGCCGACGTCAGCCACGTCTATCCGAACGGCACTCGCGCTCTCGACCATGTCACCCTGTCGATCCCGCGCGGGATGTACGGCCTGCTCGGCCCCAACGGCGCCGGCAAGTCGACCCTGATGCGCACCGTCGCGACCCTTCAGACCCCGACCGAGGGAAGCATCCGCTTCGGCGACATCGACGTCGTCGCCGACCCGGAGAAGCTGAGGCGAACGCTCGGCTACCTGCCCCAGGATTTCGGGGTCTATCCCCGGGTCTCCGCCTACGACATGCTCGACCATATGGCGGTGCTCAAAGGCATCGCCTCGACCGGGCAGCGCAAGGCGACGGTCGAGGCGCTCCTCCACCAGGTCAATCTGTGGAGCGTCCGGAAGAAGGCGCTGGCCGGCTTCTCGGGCGGAATGCGACAGCGCTTCGGGATCGCCCAGGCGCTGATCGGCAATCCCGAGCTGATCATCGTCGACGAGCCGACCGCCGGCCTCGACCCGGAGGAGCGCAACCGGTTCCTCAACCTGCTCGCCGAGATCGGCGAGAACGTGGTGGTGATCCTCTCCACCCATATCGTCGAGGACGTGTCGGACCTTTGCCCGCTTATGGCGGTGCTGGCCGGTGGGCGGATCCAGCTCGAAGGGGCTCCGCTCGAGCTCATCGGGTCGACCAAGGGCCGGATCTGGATGAAGGTGATCGAGCGCGGGAACCTCGAAAGCTGTCGCGAGAAATACGAGCTCATCTCCACCCGCCTGTTCGCCGGACGGACCGTCATCCACATCCTCTCGGATTCGGATCCGGGCGACGGGTTCGAATCGGTCGAAGGCGGGCTCGAGGACGTCTATTTCACGACCCTCGCCCAATCCCGCCGCGCCTGAGGAACGAGAACCCATGTTCCGCAGAATCGCGAGCTTCGAGCTTCGCTACCAGCTGAAGAACCCGGTCTTCTGGGTGGCGGCGATAATGTTCTTCCTGCTTTGCTTCGGAGCGATGGCGTCGGAGGCGGTTTCCGGCGGCGCCCGGGGCAACGTCCACCGCAACAGCCCCGTCCAGCTCACCCAGCTGCAGACGATGTTCAGCCTGTTCTTCATGTTCGTGACGACCGCCTTCGTCGCCAACATCGTCGTCCGCGACGACGAGACCGGCTTCGGCCCGATCATCCGTTCGACTCCGATCACCCGGCTTCAATATCTCGGCGGCCGATTCGCCGGAGCGATCGTCGCGGCGGCGCTCGCCTATCTGTTCGTTCCGCTGGGCCTGTGGCTGGGCTCGATCATGCCCTGGGTCGACGCCGAGACGGTCGGCCCCAACGATCCGGCCTATTATCTCTACGGGCTGCTGGTCTTCGGGTTGCCCAACCTGCTGATCACCGGGGCGATCTTCTTCACCGCGGCCACCCTGACCCGATCGATGATGTGGACCTACGTCGCCGTCGTCGTCTTCTTCCTGGCCTGGCTGGTCCTGACCGGGATCGGCCAGGCGCAGCCCGGGCTTCGGGAAACGATGGCTCTGGTCGTGCCGTTCGGAGGCGCCGCCTTCGGCAACGCGGTGAGATACTGGACCACCGCCGAACGCAATATCGGCCTCCCGCCGGTCGAAGGGGCGATCCTCCTCAACCGGCTGATCTGGCTCGGCATCGGCTCGGCCTTCCTGGCCTTCGCGATACTCCGCTACCGGTTCGCCGATCGGGGCCTGTCGAAGAAGGGCAGGAAGAAGGAAGCGGCCGCGGCCGCGGCGGCGGCTCCCGCTCCGTCGCCCGCTCCGGCGGCGGCGCTCCCCGACGGCGGCGGCTCCGCCGCCTGGGCGCAGCTGGTCGCCCGGACCCGATTCGAGATGAGGCAGGTCTTCAGTAGCCCCGCCTTCTTCGTGCTGGTCGCGCTGGG
>DASQZF010000196.1:0-6478 GCA_035638835.1 Allosphingosinicella sp.
ACGACGAGGCGCGTCCTCGCCTCGTGCGCTGGGCCGCGGCTGCCCTTGCCGCCGTCGTCCTGCCGCTCGCGATCGTCGCGGCGGTCTCGACCGGCAAGCGGATCGCCCAGCACGGCTTCACGCCCGACCGCCTGTGGGCGGCGGTATTCATCGTAATCACCGTCGCGGGCGCGGCCGCCTATCTGTTCGCCCTGGTCCGCGGGCGCGCAGGCTGGCCCGATCTGCTTCGTACCCTCAACGTCAGGATCGCCATCGGCATCTGCCTGGTCGCTTTGTTCCTGGCCTTGCCGATCGTGAGCTTCGGATCGATCTCCACCCGCGATCAAGTCGCCCGCCTGCAATCGGGGCGGATCGCCGCCGACAAGTTCGACTGGGCGGCGCTTCGCTTCGATTTCGGTCCTTCCGGGCGAAGCGCTCTGAATCGCCTCGTGCGAAACTCGAACCCGAAGATCCGCGAGAACGCGGTCGCCGTCCTCGCCGCGAAGAACCGGTGGTATGCCCGCACCGAGACCGAGACATACGGCTCGGCGCCCAAGGAATTGCGACTCCTTCCTGCGGGCTCGCCGGTCCCGGCGGACTTGCGCGATGCCGTGCTCGGCCTTCCGGGCCGCCCGGGTGCCTGCACGGGCGAAGGCGAATGCTTTCTTCTCTGGAAACCGGGCCAGACTGTCGCGGTGGCGGTGATGGACCGCTGTCCGCCGCCGGGGCCGACCCGGTACCGTTCGTGCGAATTCAGCCGGACCGTGCTCGGCCAGGAGAACGGACGCTGGATCCGGCCTGCCGAACGGTCCCTCATGCCGCCGGGATCTCCCGACTGGCGGCAGGCCGCCGCCGCCCAGCAGCGGCAGCGCCAGGCGCTTCGACGCGGCGAGGTCGAGGTCCGCGAGGTCACCCGCCGCCAGCTCTTCATCGGTGGCCAGCCGGTGGACGGCGTGTTCGAATAGCCCGCCTTGCCGCACCGCAGCGTCGATGCTAGCGCCCCCGCCATGTCCGTCGACGCCGCAACCGTCCGCCATATCGCGAAGCTCGCCCGAATCGCCGTCACCGACGCCGAGGTCGATGCGCTCGCGCCCGAGCTGAACAACATCCTCGGCTGGGTCGAGCAGCTCCAGGAGGTCGACGTCGAGGGCGTCGAGCCGATGACCGCCGTCATCCCCAACCACCTTCGCCTCCGCGACGACGAGATCACCGACGGCGGCAAGCGTGACGACGTCCTGGCCAACGCTCCGGCCGCCGAGCACGGCTTCTTCGCGGTTCCGAAGGTGATCGAATGATGGCTGGTTGCGGCCCCCCCACCGTTCGGGCTGAGCTTGTCGAAGCCCTTCATTTCTCTTTCGCGGCAAAAGGGAAGGGCTTCGACAAGCTCAGCCCGAACGGTTGGGAGCGTCCATGACCGGCCTCACCGACCTTGGAATCGCCGCCATCCGGGACGGAGTCCGCGACGGCGCCTTCTCCGCTTGCGAGGTCGCAGGCGCGTTCAGCGCCGCCGTCGAGAAGGGCAGGGGGCTGAACGCCTTCACCGTCGAGACCCCGGAACACGCCCTCGCCGCCGCCGAGGCCGCGGATTCCGCCCGCGCCTCCGGCGAACTGAAGCCGCTCTCCGGAGTTCCGCTCGGGATCAAGGACCTGTTCGCGACGGAGGGCGTCGCAACCACGGCCGGGAGCCGGATCCTCGAAGGCTTCGAGCCGCGCTACGAATCCACCGTCAGCGCCAGGCTCTTCGCCGCGGGGGCGGGAATGCTGGGCAAGCTCAACATGGACGAGTTCGCGATGGGCTCCTCCAACGAGACCAGCGCCTGGGGCCCGGTCCTGTCGCCATGGCGCAGGAGCGACGGCGGCAATGCGGCGCTTACGCCGGGCGGAAGCTCGGGCGGATCGGCCTCGGCGGTGGCGGCCCGGCTCGCGCCGGGGGTCACCGGCACCGACACCGGCGGCTCGATCCGCCAGCCCGCCGCCTTCGTCGGGATCACCGGGATCAAGCCGACCTACGGCCGCTGCTCGCGCTGGGGAATCGTCGCCTTCGCTTCCAGCCTCGACCAGGCCGGGCCGATGGCGCGCGACGTCCGCGACTGCGCGATCCTGCTCGAGGCCATGGCCGGCTTCGACCCGAAGGATTCGACCTCGCTCGACCTGCCTGTCCCGAACTGGGAAGCGGCGCTGAGCAGCGACGTCCGCGGCAAGCGGATCGGGATCCCGAAGGAATATCGGATCGACGGAGTCCCCGAAGAGATCGACCGGGTCTGGGAGAAAGGCATCGCTCTGATGCGCGACGCCGGCGCCGAGATCGTCGAGGTCTCGCTTCCGCATACGAAATACGCGCTTCCGACCTATTACATCATCGCTCCCGCCGAGGCTTCGTCCAACCTCGCCCGCTACGACGGGGTCCGCTACGGCCGCCGGGTCGCGCCCGAGCACGGCAACCTCACCGACATGTACGAGGCCACCCGCGCCGAGGGCTTCGGCGCCGAGGTGAAGCGCCGGATCATGATCGGCACCTACGTCCTCTCGGCCGGCTTCTACGACGCCTATTTCAACCGCGCCCAGAAGGTGAGGGCGCTGATCGCCCGCGATTTCGAGCGGGTATGGAGCGAGTGCGACCTGATCCTCACCCCGACCGCGCCATCGGCCGCCTTCGCGCTGGGCGAGAAGAGCGCGGACCCGATCGCCATGTACCTGAACGACGTCTTCGCGGTTCCCGCCAGCCTCGCCGGCCTGCCCGCAATCTCGGTGCCGGCCGGCCTCAACGGCGAGGGCCTTCCGCTCGGTCTTCAGCTTGTCGGAAGGGCTCTGGACGAGCAGGGGGTGCTGAATGCCGCTTTGGCCCTGGAGGAACGTGCCGGATTCACGGCGAGGCCGGAGGCCTGGTGGTGACCGCATCGACTGGCGGGACCCCCCACACCGTTCGCCCTGAGCTTGTCGAAGGGCTTTCCTTCTTTCGCCCGGACGGAGGTAAGGGAAGGGCTTCGACAAGCTCAGCCCGAACGGTGTCCTTCACGCTTCAGGTATCGCCATGACCGAAACCAATTATCGAATCCACGGCGCCACCGGCGACTGGGAGGTTGTGATCGGCCTCGAGGTCCACGCCCAGGTGACCTCCAACGCCAAGCTCTTCTCGGGCGCCTCGACCGAGTTCGGGGCCGAGCCCAACAGCCAGGTCAGCCTGGTCGACGCGGCCATGCCCGGGATGCTGCCGGTCCCGAACGCCGAATGCATCCGCCAGGCGGTTCGCACCGGGATGGCCCTGGAGGCTCGGATCAATCCCTGGTCGCGCTTCGACCGGAAGAATTATTTCTACGCCGACCTTCCGCAGGGCTATCAGATCAGCCAGCTCTACCATCCCATCGTCGGCGAGGGCGAGATCGAGGTCCTGCTCGACGACAAGGACGAATCCTCCGTGAAGCGGATCGGGGTGGAGCGCATCCATCTCGAGCAGGACGCCGGCAAGCTGATGCATGACCAGCATCCCAGCTTTTCTTATGTCGACCTGAACAGGTCCGGCGTGGCCCTGATGGAGATCGTCTCCAAGCCCGACATGAGAAGTCCCGAGGAAGCAGGGGCTTACATTCGTAAGCTCAGAGCGATCCTCCGCTACGTCGGAAGTTGCGACGGCAATATGGAACAGGGTTCGATGCGCGCCGACGTCAATGTCAGCGTTCGCCGGCCGGGCGGAGAGCTCGGCACCCGGACCGAGACGAAGAACGTCAATTCGGTCCGATTCATCATGGCCGCGATCGAGCATGAGGCCAACCGCCAGGTCGACCTGCTCGAGGCCGGCGGCTCGATCGTCCAGGAGACCCGGTTATGGGATCCCGACAGGGCCGAGACCCGGAGCCTGCGCTCCAAGGAGGAAGCGCACGATTATCGCTACTTCCCGGATCCCGACCTCCTCCCGGTCGAGCTTTCCGACGCTTTCCTCGCGGACTGCCGGGCCAGCCTCCCCGAGCTTCCCGACTCCAAGCGCCGCCGCTACGAGCAGTCGCTCGGCCTCTCGCCCTACAATGCGAGCGTCCTCACCGCCGACGTCACGACGGCGCGCTGGTTCGAGTCGCTGCTTGAGACTCTCGGCGACGAGCATGCCCAGCGCGCCGGCAACTGGGTCACCTCCGACCTGTTCGGAGCTCTGAACCGCCTCGGCAAGGGCATCGAGGAAAGCCCGGTCACTCCGGCCCAGTCGGCCGAGCTCCTCCGCCTCACCGCCGACGGCACGCTCTCCGGGACGCTCGCCAAGCAGGTCTTCGAGATCATGCTGGAAACCGGCGAGGATCCGGGGGCCATCGTCGAAGCGCGCGGCCTCAAGCAGACCAGCGACACGGGCGCGATCGATGCCGTCATCGCCGACATCCTCGCCGCCAACCCCGACAAGGTCGCCGAATATCGCGGCGGCAAGGACAAATTGTTCGGCTTCTTCGTCGGCCAGGTGATGAAGGCGATGCAGGGCAAGGCCAATCCGGGCGTGGTCAACGAACTCCTGAAGAAGGCCTTGGGCTGACGGCCGTCATTGCGAGGAGCGAAGCGACGAAGCAATCCAGCTTCCGACGTCTCCGCCCTCTGGATTGCTTCGTCGCTGCCGCGAAGCGGCAGTTTATCCTGAGCGCCGCCGCAGGCGGCGTCGAAGGGCTCCTCGCAATGACGGTGCGATGATCAAGCTCAGCCGATGGGCGGTCAACGCCGTCCGCTTCGTGCTCGAAGACCTGCTTCCGCCGGCGCTTCGAGATTCGCGCCTCTTCCTTCCTGTGATGTACCTGGTCTGGGGCCGCGACGCGCGCCGCTTCATCGCCTTCCGCGAGCGGGCGAGGACGATGAGCCGGGAGGAATATGCGGGTTTCTACGCCGCGATCACTCCGATCCACGGCGAATGCGATCTCAACCGCGCCTGCATCGAGCGCATCTTGGAGGAGACGGAGGGCAAGTCCGTCCTCGACGCCGGCTGCGGGCGAGGCCATCTCGCCCGCCTCATCGCCGAGGCCGACCCCGGGGCCTCGGTAGTGGGAGCGGATCTGGCGCCGCCCGACCTGGAAGGCCCGGCCAATCTCAGCTTCGTCGAAGGCTGGCTGGGTCGGCTGCCCTTCGCCGACAAGTCTTTCGACACCGTCGTCTGCACGCACGTCCTCGAGCACCTCCCCGACCTGGACGGCGCCCTCGCCGACCTGCGCAGGATCGCCCGGCGGCGCCTGATCCTCGTCGTGCCCCGGGAGCGGGAATCGAAATACCCGCTCAACCTCCACGTCCACTTCTTCCCCTACGCCCACAGCTTTCTCAACCGGATCGCCGCCCCGGAAGGCCGCTTCGCCTGCGAGGTGCTCCAGGGCGATATCTATTATCGCGAAGACATGGCCTGAGCCGCCACCCGCGCCTGCCAGAGGACGAGGAGCGGCACCGTGCCCAGCTCCATCGCGAGGCCGAACACATGGCCGGGGCCCGGAATCCCGGAGGAAACCAGCCCGAAAAGGCGGCCCAGCCCGCCGACGAACACCAGCAAGGCGAGCAGCCGGAAGCGCGCCGTCTTGCGCTCGATCCCGGGGATGCAGCTCGCGAAGGCCAGCCCGATCGCGAAGAGGAGGCCGGAGAGGTAGCGGAAGTGGCTGTCGAGATCGGCCGGGACCGGGTCCGCCACTCCGCTCAGGAATCCGGGGCCCTGGATCATTCCCGAGCCGCCCGCCAGGAACGGCACTGCGCAACCCGAAGCCACCGCGATCTGGAGCAGGCGCCGCTCCATCCTCACACGTTGAATCGGAACAGCATCACGTCGCCGTCCTGGACGACATATTCCTTGCCTTCCGAGCGCATCCTGCCCGCTTCCTTGGCCCCGGCCTCGCCCCCGAACTTGACGAAATCCTCATAGGCGATGGTCTCGGCGCGGATGAAGCCGCGCTCGAAATCGGTGTGGATCGCCCCGGCCGCCTG
Organism: Allosphingosinicella sp.; assembly: GCA_035638835.1. Taxonomy (GTDB): domain Bacteria; phylum Pseudomonadota; class Alphaproteobacteria; order Sphingomonadales; family Sphingomonadaceae; genus Allosphingosinicella. Next base: position 5,905 of record DASQZF010000196.1, read on the forward strand.
AGGCGCCTTGGAGCCTTTCTCGACCGTCCAGGCGCGGGATTCCTTGGGGCCGGCGGTGAAGAAGGTGATGAGGTGGAGGAGGTCGTAGCCGGCGCGGATCACCCGAGCGAGCCCGGTCTCCTCCAGCCCGAGGTCCCTGAGGAATTCGGGCCGGTCGGCCGGGTCCATCGTCGCGATCTCCGCCTCGATCGCGGCCGAGATGACGACCGCCCCGGCGCCTTCCGCCGCCGCTTTCTCGGAGACCCGGGCGCTGTGCCCGTTGCCGCCCGACGCGTCGCCCTCGTCCACGTTGCAGACGTAGAGGACAGGCTTGGCCGTCAGCAATTGCGCCCGCTCGAGCGCGACCTTCTCCTCGGCATCCTTCGGAACGGTGAGCCGGGCGGGCTTCGAGTCGCGAAGCAGATCGAGCGCCTGGCCGAGCACCGAAGCCTGCACCTTGGCCTCCTTGTCGCCCTGCTGGGCCTTCTTGGCAAACGCCGGCACCCTTTTCTCGAGGCTTTCGAGATCCGCGAGCATCAGCTCCGTCTCGACCGTATCGGCGTCCGCCACCGGGTCGACCCGGCCCTCGACATGG
>DASQZF010000197.1:0-17240 GCA_035638835.1 Allosphingosinicella sp.
CCTACGACACCGTCCTCGATCCGAGCCTGTCCTTCTCGGGCGGGGTCTATGGGCGCCGCGAGTGGCTCGGCGACGATTCGTTTTCGAGCGTCGACGCCGGCGCCTATGCCGGGCTCAGCGCCTTTCTCGACGAGGATTTCGCCGGTGGGATCACGGCCGGCCTCAGCCGGACCCGGTTCGACGAGCCCTTCCTTCTGCTCGACCCCGAGGCCAGGGCCGACTGGCGGGTCTATGCGAGCGGCTGGCTGTCGACCCGGCGGCCCGTCGCCCTGGGGCTTCACCCCTCCCTCACCTACACCTACAGCCGCACCTCGAGCTCGATCCCCTATTTCAGCTCCGACCGCCACCGCCTGCGGCTCGGCGTCCAGCGCAAATTCTGAGCCGTGCGGGCGGCGGTCTTCAAGCCGATGCTCCAGCGCTGGCGGCTGCTCGCGCTGGCCGTGGGCGGCCTCGCGGGCCTCGCCACCCTTCAGACGGATGCCGGCGACGGGCTCGACCAGGCCCTGAAGAACCAGCGCGCGGGCTGGAGCGAGCGCCCGGCGAGCGGCCGGGTCCATATCGTGGAGATCGACGCGCGGAGCATCGCCGAATTCAAGCGGTGGCCCTGGCCCCGGAGCATCCACGCCGCGGCCGTCGACCGGCTTCGCGAGAGCAAGGCGGCGATGATCGCCTTCGACGTGGATTTTTCGAGCCCGTCGGAGCCGGACCAGGATTCAGCGCTTGCCGCCGCCCTGCGCCGCGCCGGCGGAAGCGTCATCCTTCCGACCTTCCGCCGGAACAGTGGCGCCGACGCCGTCCCGCTTCCCCAGCTCGCGAGCGCCTCCTTCCTCGCGGCCGCCAACGTCGTTCCCGAGGCTCACGGGGAGCTGCGCTTCATGCCCTATGCCGTGCAGGTCGCCGGCGCCCCCCGCCCCTCGCTGGCGAGCATGGTCGCCGAGCGCCCCGGCGGCGCCGGCGAGATGTTCGCGATCGACCGGTCGATCGATCCGGCCACCATCCCCCGGCACAGCATGACGGACCTGGTCGCCGGTCGGATCCCGGCCGGCGCGCTCGCCGGCAAGCGGGTGCTGATCGGATCGACCGCGATGGAGCTTGGCGACGATTATGCGGTGCCGCGCCACGGGCTGATCCCTGGAGTGGTCGCACAGGCCTTGGCCGCTGAGACGCTGCTCGAGGGCAATCCGCCCAGGCCGCTCGGCGGCGGCTGGGCCCTGGCGCTCGCTTTGGCCCTGGCGGGCGCCTGCCTGAAGCTGAGCGGCGGCCGCTTCATGGCCCCGGCTCTCGCGGCGACAGGGGTCGCGACCCTTCTGCTCCCGTCGGCGGGCGAATGGGCCGGCTTGGACGTCGCCGTGGCGCCGGCGCTGCTCGCTTTGGCGGCGGCGGCGGGAGCCGGAGTCGCGGGGCGCGCCGCCTGGCGCAGGCGCGAGACCAGCCTGGCCGATTCCAGGACCGGACTTCCAAACCTCGCAGCGCTCGAGCGGGACTGCCGGGGCACGGGCCCCGCCACCATCGCCGTCGCCCGGATCGACGGCCTCACCGACCTGCTCTCGGCGCTCGGTCCGGACGGCACCGCCGCCCTCGTCCGAAAGGTCGCCGAGCGGCTCGCCTTCGCCGCCTCGGCGGAGCGGGTCTATCGGATCGACGAAGCCGGGCTGGCCTGGGTCGAGCCGGAGGAAGCCGCTCTGGACGAACGCTTCGAGTCGATCGACGCGGTGATGCGCGCGCCCTTCCCGGCCGGCCGAAACGTCGAGGTCCGAACCCATTTCGGAGCCGCGCGCGGCGACGGCGCCCAGGCGCGGCAGCTTTGCGCCGATGCCGGGCTCGCGGCGCTCCATGCGGCGGAGCGGGGCAATCGCTGGCAATTGTTCACCGCCAGCGATTCCGAGCAAGCGAGCTGGCGGGTGTCCCTCCTCGCCGAGCTCGACTCCGCTTTGGCCCGGGGCGAGCTGTGGAATGCCTACCAGCCCAAGCTCGACCTTCGTTCGGGCCGGATCGGCGCCGTCGAGGCCCTGGTCCGCTGGGACCATCCGGAGCGCGGGACGCTTGCGCCGGACAGCTTCATTCCGCTGATCGAGCAGCATGGCCGGGCGGCCGATCTGACCCTCCACGTCATGGCCCGGGCGCTTGCGGACGCCGCCGCCTGGCGGGCCGCGGGCCAGCCGCTCGGCGTGGCGGTGAACATCTCGGCGACCCTGCTCCAGGACCGGCTCTTCCTTCATCGGCTCGAGCAATTGCTTCAGTCCAGCGGCTTCCCGCCCGACCGGGTCACGCTCGAAGTCACCGAATCCGCCGCGATGGCCGATCCGGAGGGGGCGGTCGTCGCCCTGGAGGGATGGCGCAAGCTGGGAGTCGGAGTTTCGATCGACGATTACGGCACCGGCCAGTCGTCGCTCTCCTACCTCCAGAAGATGCCGGCGACCGAGCTCAAGATCGACCGGAGCTTCATCGCGGCGATGGCCGCCGGCTCGCGGGACCGGATCCTCGTCCGCTCGACCGTCGCAATGGCCCACGAGCTCGGCCTCGCCGTCGTCGCCGAAGGGGTGGAGGACGAGATCTGCCTGGAGCTGCTTCGCGAGATGGGCTGCGACCAGGCCCAGGGCTACGGAATTGCCCGACCAATGCCGGCGGGCGAGGTGGCGCACTTCGCCCGGGGATATTCCTGCCCTGCTCCCGCGAGACGGGCCGTCGGCTAAGCCGGCGCATTCCCTTCCCGTTCGGGCTGAGCCTGTCGAAGCCGTTCCCTTACCGCGCGCCGAAGGAAGAAGAGCCCTTCGACAGGCTCAGGGCGAACGGTTGGTGGGACAACAGGCTCAGGGCGAACGGTCGAGGGACCCCAACTCAGGGCACGGTCGCGGGAGCCGCTGTCCTAGGCCCCCCGCCACTTGAGCAGCAGCAGCGGCTTGGCGAGGACCAGGCCGACGAGGAATCCTCCGATATGGGCGGCGATCGCGATCCTGAGGCCGCTCGTCTGGAAGGTGAGTCCGATGAGGGCCTGGATCCCCACCCAGGCCGCACCGAGCCAGAGCGCGTGGAGCAGCGAAGCCAGGCCCGGATTGGCGACCTTCACCTTGTTTCGCCCGAAGAGCAGCGCGAAAGCGCCCAGGACCGCGGAGATGGCTCCGCTCGCCCCGACCATCGGCGCCATCTCGCTCACGTCGACCGCATATTGCGCCGCCGCCGCCGCATAGGCGCCGATCAGGTACAGGATGACGATCCCCTGCCCGCCCAGCACCCGCTCGATCGAACGCCCGCAGAAGAGCAGGATGATCAGGTTGAAGAACAGATGGGCGAAGCCGGAATGGACGAGGGTGGCCGTGAGCGGAGTGAGGAGCACGGGCAGCGGCAGATCGTCGCCGGCCAGCCCGCCGACCCGCGCCGGGATGAACCCGCCGCCGACCGCGGCGAGCTCCTGCCAGCCGGCGATCCAGGCGATCAGCCAGGCTGCGGCGGTCAGGACCGCGATGGCGAGGGTGACCGGCGCCGCGCGCAGGTCGTCGGGCAGGCGCATCAGTCGCGCTCCGTCATTGCGAGCGTAGCGAAGCAATCCAGCCGGCCTCGGAAGCTGCTCTGGATTGCTTCGCTACGCTCGCAATGACGGTCCGAGCGGGCATAAATCAGATGAACTCGACCTTCTCGATCGAATAATAACGGTCGCCGGACGGGGTGGTGACCTCGACCTCCTCGCCGATGGTCCGGCCGATCAGGGCGCGGCCGAGCGGCGAATTGTAGGAGATCCGGCCGATCCGGGCATCGGCCTCGGTCTGGCCGACGATCTGGTAGGTTACCGGCTTGTCGTCCTCGTCGAGGAGGTGGACGGTCGCTCCGAACACGACCTTGTCGCCCGACAGGGTCTTGGGATCGATCACCATCGCGCGGCTCAGGCGGTCGTCGATGTCGGCGATCTGAGCCTCGACCTGCCCCTGGCGCTCCTTGGCGGCGTGATATTCGGCATTCTCGGACAGATCGCCATGGCCGCGCGCCACCTCGATCGCCTCGATCACCGAGGGGCGCTCAACCGTCTTCAGGTACCGCACCTCGGTCTGAAGCTTCTCGTAGCCCTCGGCCAGCATCGGCATCTTGTCGACCGTCGCCATCGCCACTCACCTTTCGTCAAAAACTCTCTTTCGGGCGCCTTCCGGTCGAAAGGGCCCTGATTGCGTGCTCGGTTGTTCAGGATCACGCTTTGGAGGATGAATAATAGTCCTGCAGGGACTTCACTTCAAGGCTGTGCTCCCCGAGCGCCGCGATCGCCCGGACCACCGCCGCACTGGAGGCGGCCGTGGTGAAGTAGGGAACCTTGGCCATCAGGGCCGAGCCCCGGATCGAGGCGGAGTCCTTGTGGCTCTGCCAGCCCTCGGTCGTGTTGAAGACGATCTGGACGTCGCCGTCCTTGATGCGGTCGACGATATGGGGCCGGCCCTGCGCCACCTTGTTGACTTGGCTGACCTCGATGCCCTGCTCGGCGAGCCACGAGGCGGTGCCGGCCGTCGCGATGACCTTGAAGCCGAGCTCGCACAGCGCCCTCACAGGCGCCGTGATCACGCCCTTGTCGCTGTCCTTGACCGAGACGAACAAGGTTCCCGAAAGCGGGAGATCGAGCCCGGCGCCGAGCTGGGACTTGAGGAAGGCTTTGGCGAAATCGTCGTCGATTCCCATCACTTCGCCGGTTGACTTCATCTCCGGTGACAGGACGGGATCGATCCCGGGGAAGCGCGCGAAGGGGAAGACGGCCTCCTTCACCGCGATATGGTCGACCTTGGTCCGAAGCGGCAGGAAGCGCATCAGCGGCTCGCCGGCCATGACCCGGGCGGCGATCTTGGCGATCGGAGTCCCGAGCGTCTTGGCGACGAAGGGCACGGTCCGGCTGGCGCGCGGGTTGACCTCGATCAGGTAGACGGCGCCGTCCTTCACGGCGAACTGCACGTTCATCAGCCCGTGCACCCCGAGCGCGAGCGCCAGCAAGCGGGTCTGGCGCTCGATCTCGGCGACGATCCCGGGATCGAGGCTGTAGGGCGGAAGCGAGCAGGCGCTGTCGCCCGAATGGACCCCCGCTTCCTCGATATGCTGCATGACCCCGGCGATGGCGACGTCCTTTCCGTCGCAGATCGCGTCGACGTCGACCTCGATCGCGTCTCGAAGATATTTGTCGATGAGGACGGGGCTGTCCCCGGACACCTGGACCGCGGTGACGATATAATCTTCGAGCTGGGCGGGCCCGTCGACGATCTCCATCGCCCGTCCGCCCAGGACGTAGGAGGGCCGGGTGAGGACCGGATAGCCGATCCGCTCGGCGACCGCGATCGCCTCCTCGCGGGAGCGGGCGATCCCGTTTTCGGGCTGCCTGAGGCCGAGCTTCTCGACCAAGGCGGCGAAACGCTCCCGGTCCTCGGCGAGGTCGATCGCGTCGGGCGAGGTGCCGAGGATCGGGATCCCCTCTTTCTCGAGCGCCGCGGCGAGCTTGAGCGGCGTCTGCCCGCCGAACTGGACGATGACCCCGACGAGCTCGCCCCGCGATTTCTCGACATGGAGGATCTCGAGTACGTCCTCGGCGGTCAGCGGCTCGAAATAGAGGCGGTCGGACGTGTCGTAATCGGTCGAGACGGTCTCCGGGTTGCAGTTGATCATGATCGTCTCGAAGCCGGCGCCGCCCTGCTCGACGTCGCCCAGCGCGTAGGCGGCGTGGCAGCAGCAATAATCGAACTCGATCCCCTGCCCGATCCGGTTCGGCCCGCCGCCCAGGATGACGATCTTGCGCCGGTCCGAGGGCTGGCTTTCATCCTCCGGGTCGCCGAAGCTCGGCGCCTCGTAGGTCGAATACATGTAGGGCGTCTTGGCCTCGAACTCGGCGGCGCAGGTGTCGATGCGCTTGAAGACGGGGCGGACCCCGAGCTTGTGGCGAAGCGCCCTCACCTCTTCCTCGGTGGTTGCGCCGATCATCATCCTGGTGACGTCATGGATGAGGCCATGGCTCCGGGCCCGGGTCTTCACGCCTCCGCCCCGGATTCCCGCGCCCCGGAGGGCGAGCTCGGCGAGCCGCCGGTCGGAAAAGCCCATCGCCTTCAGGCGGCGCATTCCCGCCGCGTCGCGGGGCAGCCCGTCGCGGCAGACCGACTCCTCCTCGTCGACGATCTCCTTCAATCGCTCGAGGAACCACGGATCGTATTTGGCGATGGCGTGGATTTCGGCCACGGTGAAGCCTTCGCGAAGCGCCTGGGCGGCGACGAGCAGGCGGTCGGGCGTCGGCCGGGCCAGGGCCGCTTCGATCTCGATCCTCGGCGCTCCGTAGAGCTCGCGCACCCCGTCGAGGCCGATCAGGCCGATCTCCAGGCTTCTCAAGGCTTTCTGGAGGCTTTCGTGGAACGAACGTCCGATCGCCATCGCCTCGCCGACCGATTTCATCGCCGTCGAAAGCAGCGGGTCCGAGCCCTTGAACTTCTCGAAGGCGAAGCGCGGTATCTTGGTCACGACATAGTCGATGGTCGGCTCGAAGCTGGCCGGGGTCACTCCGGTGATGTCGTTCTGGATCTCGTCCAGGGTGTAGCCCACCGCCAGCTTCGCCGCGACCTTGGCGATCGGGAAGCCGGTCGCCTTGGAAGCGAGCGCCGAGGAGCGCGACACGCGCGGGTTCATCTCGATGACGACGAGCCGGCCATTCTCGGGATTCACTGCGAACTGTACGTTCGAACCCCCTGTTTCGACACCGATTTCGCGCAGGCAAGCAATACTTGCATTGCGCATGATCTGATATTCCTTGTCGGTCAGGGTCAGCGCCGGAGCGACCGTGATCGAATCCCCGGTATGGATCCCCATCGGGTCCACATTCTCGATGGAGCAGACGATGATGGCGTTGTCCGCGCGGTCGCGGACCACCTCCATCTCATATTCCTTCCACCCCAGCACCGATTCCTCGATCAGCACCTCGGTGGTCGGCGAAGCGTCGAGCCCTCCGGTGACGATCTCGACGAATTCCTCTCGATTATAGGCGATCCCGCCCCCGGTGCCGCCGAGCGTGAAGCTCGGCCGGATGATCGCCGGCAGCCCCGTCGTGTCGAGCGCCCGAATCGCGTCCTCGAGGCTGTGCGCGATGGCGGAACGCGGGCTTTCGAGGCCGATCTTCGACATGGCGTCGCGGAACTTGAGCCGGTCCTCCGCCTTCTCGATCGCCTCGGCGTCGGCGCCGATCATGCGGACCCCGTATTTCTCGAGCGTCCCGTCCTTCCACAGCGCCAGCGCGGTGTTGAGCGCGGTCTGCCCGCCCATTGTCGGCAGCAAAGCATCAGGCTTTTCGAGCTCGATGATCTTGGCGACCACCGCAGGAGTGATCGGCTCGATGTACGTCGCGTCGGCGAGCTCGGGATCGGTCATGATCGTCGCCGGGTTCGAATTCATGAGGACGATCCGATAGCCTTCGGCCTTCAGCGTCTTGGCCGCCTGGGTCCCCGAATAATCGAACTCCGCCGCCTGGCCGATGACGATCGGGCCTGCGCCGATGATGAGGATGGAGGAGATGTCGGTTCGGCGGGGCATTGGTTTCAGTTGACTCTTGCTTGAGAATTGTTCGAAATTCGAATGGCGTGCTGGATGCGCCGAGCCCCCTCACCCCAACCCTCTCCCCGACGGGGAGAGGGGGTAAGGCCGGATTTGTCCGCGCAGCGCGGAATCAATGATCGTCGCCCGACCGGTTGAGACGTGCGGTCACGTTCCATCCGTCATATTGAGCGGCATATTTGTCGGCCGTCCGGCAAAGTTTTCCAACGACCTCCTTCAGGTTGCCGACAGAGAGCAATTCCTTGCGCCTCGCTTCGAGCCCAGGCGTTCCTTGCCGCTCGCTGACCTGGAATCCTTGCTCCCAAAGCGCCTTTCGAAGCGCCACCTCGTCGTCGCAAGCGAGGAAGAAATGGGTGATTTCGTGCTCGCGCGTCAGGACGAGGCCGTCTGCCTGAACCTCGCCCAGGCGTCGGGCTGTCCCTAGGAAGGCCATTTCAGGATTATTCGCCACTCGAACCGCCGAGTTGCCCCACGAACTTCTCGAACAGATACACGCTGTCCTGCGGCCCCGGGCTCGCCTCGGGGTGATATTGAACGCTGAACGCCGGCCGGTCAGTCAACTCCAGCCCCGCTAGGCTTCCGTCGAACAGCGAGATGTGGGTCGCCCGAGCATTTTCCGGCAGGCTCTCCGCCTCAACCGCGAAGCCGTGGTTCATGCTGGTTATCTCTACACGGCCGTCCTCGAGGCGCTTGACCGGATGGTTGGCGCCTCGGTGGCCCTGGTGCATCTTCACGGTCTTCGCGCCCACCGCGAGCCCCAGGAGCTGGTGGCCGAGGCAGATTCCGAAAAGCGGCTTGCCCGTCTCCAGAAGCTGCCGGATCACCGGCACCGCATATTCGCCGGTCGCGGCCGGGTCGCCGGGGCCGTTGGAGAGGAAGAGGCCGTCGGGCTGGTGGGCCATCACCTCCTCCAAGGTGGCGGTGGCGGGGAGGACGGTGACTCGGGCGCCGGCGTCGGCGAGGTTGCGGAAGATGTTGCGCTTGGAGCCGTAGTCGATCGCGACGACATGGGGGCGGGCCTCGTCCCCATCGCCTTCCGAATAGCCCCCGCCAAGCTTCCAGCCTCCGCCCGACCAGCGGAACATCTGCTTGCAGCTCACCTCCCTGGCGAGGTCCATCCCTTCGAGGCCGGGCCAGGCCCGCGCCTGGGCCAGCAACGCGTCGAGGTCGAACTTCCCGTCGGCGGAATGGGCGATCACCCCGTTCGGAGCCCCCTTCTCCCGGATCTTGCGGGTCAGAGCCCTGGTGTCGACCCCGGAAAGGCCGATCCGGCCGTTGGCCGTCATCCACGCGTCGAAGGTCTGGACGGCGCGGAAATTGCCCGATTCGGTCACGTCCTGGCGGACGACGCAGCCGAGCGCCCAGGGATTGTCGGCCTCGACGTCCTCGTAATTCGCTCCGACGTTTCCGATGTGCGGGAAGGTGAAGGTGACGATCTGCGAGGCGTAGGAGGGATCGGTCATCACCTCCTGATAGCCGGTCATCGCGGTGTTGAAGCAGACCTCGCCGGCCGCCGAGCCTTCGGCGCCGAAGCCTCGGCCCCAGACGAAGCTTCCGTCGGCCAGGACCAATACGCCCGTCGCTCCTTCAGGCGCGGGCGTCGGCTTGGCGTCGGCCATGGGGGCGGGCACTCCTCGAGGAAACGGCGATGTCGCTAAGGCCCGACGGCTAGAGGCGGCGAGGGGCAGCGTCAATCTGTTAAAAGTCGGCGGCGGCGGCTATCGTCTTCGCCTTTCCAACGCCTGGACCGAAACCTCATGATTCGCGACGACATCAAGGCCGCTTTGGTCACCGCCATGAAGAGCGGCGACAAGGCCCGGACCGCCACCCTGCGACTCGTTCAATCCGCGCTGAAGAACCGCGACATCGAGCTTCGAGGCGCCGCCGTGCCCGCGGACGACGACGTTACTGTGACGGAAGTCCTCCAGAAGATGGTCAAGCAGCGCCGCGAATCGGTCGCCCTCTACGAGCAGGGCGGCCGCCAGGAGCTTGCAGACGCGGAGACCGCCGAGATCGAGGTCATCGAGGGCTTCCTCCCGCGCCAGATGAGCGAGGAGGAGGCGAAGGCCGCGATCGACGCCATCGTCGCTGGAACGGGTGCAAGCTCGGTCAAGGACATGGGCAAGGTGATGGCGGCGCTGAAGGAAAAGCATGCCGGCGCCATGGACATGTCGAAGGCGAGCGGCCTCGTAAAGGCCCGACTTTCGGCTTAGGCCGGGGCATGTCCCTCAGCCCCCAGTTCCTGGACGAGCTCAGAGCGCGCACGTCGCTCTCGACTGTCATCGGTCGGACGGTGAAGCTTCAGAAGGCGGGGCGGGAGTGGAAGGCCCCCTGCCCCTTCCACAAGGAGAAGACTCCAAGCTTTTACGTCAACGACGAGAAGAGCTTCTACCATTGCTTCGGCTGCGGCGTTCACGGCGACGCGATACGCTGGCTGACCGATGCGCGCGGCCTTCCCTTCATGGACGCGGTCAAGGAGCTTGCCGAAGCCGCCGGGATGGAGGTGCCGGCGGCCGACCCGCGCTCCCAGGAGAAAGCGGAACGGGCGACCGGACTTTACGACGTCATGGAAGCCGCCCAGCACTGGTTCGAGGGCCAGCTGGGCGGGCTGGAGGGGGCGGACGCCCGGGCCTATCTCGAGAAACGGGGAATCTCCGAGGCCACGCGGCGGCGCTTCGGCTTCGGCTATGCGCCTGACTCGCGGGGCAAGCTTCGAGTCGCTCTTAAGGACTTCGGCAACGAGAAGCTGGTCGAGTCCGGGCTGCTCATCGTTCCCGAGGGCGAGCGCGAGCCTTATGACCGTTTCCGCGGACGGCTGATGTTCCCCATCCGGGACCGGCGCGGGCGGGTCATCGCCTTCAGCGCGCGGATTCTGGGCGCCGGGGAGCCCAAATATCTCAACTCTCCCGACACGCCCTTGTTCGACAAGGGCCGGACCCTGTTCAACATCGACAAGGCCGCGGCGGCCAGCCGGGAGGCCAAACGGATCGTCGTCGTCGAGGGCCAGATGGACGTCATCGCCCTCGACCAGGCCGGCCTCGGCGAGGCGGTCGCTCCCCTGGGCACGGCCGTCACCGAAGGCCAGCTCGGCCTGCTCTGGAGGCTGTCCCCGACTCCGATCTTCTGCTTCGACGGGGATTCGGCCGGGCAGAAGGCGGCGGTCCGGGCGCTTCTGCGGGCCCTGCCCCATGTCGGGCCGGGCCGGTCGCTGAGCTTCGCGACCCTTCCCGCCGGCCAGGACCCGGACGACCTCATCCGTGCGCAGGGACGCCAGGGCATGGAGGCCCTGCTGGCGACCCCGGAATCGCTCGTCGACCGGCTCTGGAACCATGAGCGCGATGCGGAGCCTCTCACCACGCCCGAGCAGCGGGCCGGCCTCAGGCAGCGCCTCAGCGATCATGTCACGGCGATCCAGGACCCGCATGTGCGCGAACAATATCGCTCCGAGCTGCTCGGCCGCTTCAACGCCCTGACCGCTCCGCCGCCCCGGCCGCCCTGGAAGCCGAGGGGCCCTGGCACCGGGGGCTTTCGCGGCGGAGGGAAGTTCGCCCCCCAGCGTCCCGTTTCGGACCAGGCCAAGGCCCTGGCAAGCGCCGGGATGAGCCCTGAGACGGCCCGCTCGGTCCTCCACGGGCTGCTCCGTTTCCCTGAGCTGGTCGCCGCCCATGCGGAGTCGATCGCGGCCCTTCCGATCCCCGACAAGACGGCCGCCCGGCTCCGCGACGCGCTGCTCGAAGGGGCCATGGCGCACGGCGAGCTTGATCAAGAGCAGGTTCATACCATATTGGCCGAGGCTGGCGTCGCCCCTCTTGCGGAGAGGTTGCGCCTGGAACGCGGACTGGCCTTCTCCTTCAACCGCCGTGATGCCGACCCGGAACGTGCTTCTCGCGACCTCGTTCTGGTCATCGACACATTGGCGGCCCAGCCGGGACTTTATGCAGCGCTCGACGCGGCGACCGCCCGGCTCAAGGAGGAAGGCGACGAAGCCGCCTTCCAGGAGCAGCAGAGGTTGAGGGCGGCCAGGGACGAGGCGGAAAGGCAGCTCGCGGCGCTGATCGAAGGCAATGCGGGCGGTTGAACTTATAAGGTTTTTAGATGGCGAAGACGACCAACGGCGGTGACGGCGAAGACAAGCAGGAAAACGGCGACGCTCCGCTGATCGACCTCAACGAAGCGTCGATCAAGAAGCTCGTCGCCCGCGCCAAGAAGCGCGGCTACGTCACCTATGACGAGCTCAACGAGGCCCTTCCGCAGGACCAGATGTCCTCCGAGCAGATCGAGGACATCATGTCGTCCTTGAACGAGCTTGGAATAAATGTCGTCGAAGCGGAGGAATCCGACGACGACGAGGAGAAAGCGGACGAGCCCGAGGTCGATTCCGGCGCGAGCGAGGACGATGGCTCCGACGGCGAGCGCTTCATCATCGAGAAGAAGAAGGAGACGGTCGACCGCACCGACGATCCCGTCCGGATGTATCTTCGCGAGATGGGCGCCGTGGAGCTCCTCTCCCGCGAGGGCGAGATCGCGATCGCCAAGCGGATCGAGGCCGGCCGCGACACGATGATCTGGGGCCTTTGCGAAAGTCCGATCACCTTCAACGCCATCATCCACTGGTCGAACGCCCTCAACGCGGGCGAGATGCAGCTTCGCGAGATACTCGACCTCGACGCCATGCTCTCCAAGGGCCCGACCCCCGAGCAGGTGGCGAGCGCCGAGGAAGGCGGCGAGGACGAGATCAGCGAAAAGACCGCCGGCCCCTCCTTCAAGGAGGAGGAGGAGGTCGTCTCCGCCCCCGCCGACGAGGAGGAGGACGAGGACAGCCTGGTCGAGCGCAGGGCCCGCCCCCAGTTCGAGGAGGAGGACGAGGACAACACCCTCTCACTCGCCCAGATGGAGGAGACGCTGAAGCCGCAGGCGCTGGAGCGCTTCGCCAAGATCACCGATCTCTACAAGAAATTCTCCAAGGTCCAGCACGCCCGGATGGACTCGATGAGCGCCGGTCAGGAATTCTCCAAGTCCGAGGAGAAGAAGTACCAGGCCCTCTCCGAGCAGCTCACCGCCGAGGTCGAGAGCGTCCAGTTCCACGGCGCCAAGATCGAATATCTCGTCGACCAGCTCTACAGCTACAACCGCCGCCTCACCGCTCTGGCCGGCCAGATGCTTCGCCTCGCCGAGCGCCACAAGGTGCCGCGCAAGGCCTTCCTCGAAAGCTATATGGGCCACGAGCTCGACGAGGGCTGGGCCGAGCGGGTGTGCGGCCTCGACAAGAAATGGACCGCCTTCTGCCAGACGGAAAGCCCCGCGATCGAGCGGATCCGGACCGAGATCGCCGAGATCGCCGCCTCCACGGGTATGAGCCTCGCCGAGTTCCGCCGGATCGTGAACCAGGTCCAGAAGGGCGAGCGCGAGGCCCGCATCGCCAAGAAGGAGATGGTCGAAGCCAATCTGCGGCTCGTCATCTCGATCGCCAAGAAATACACGAACCGCGGCCTTCAGTTCCTCGACCTCATCCAGGAAGGCAATATCGGCCTGATGAAGGCGGTCGATAAGTTCGAATATCGCCGCGGCTACAAATTCTCGACCTACGCCACCTGGTGGATCCGCCAGGCGATCACCCGCTCGATCGCCGACCAGGCCCGGACCATCCGGATCCCGGTCCACATGATCGAGACGATCAACAAGCTGGTGCGGACGTCGAGGCAAATCCTCCACGAGATCGGCCGGGAGCCGACCCCTGAGGAGCTTGCCGAGCGCCTGTCCATGCCGCTCGAGAAGGTCCGAAAGGTGATGAAGATCGCCAAGGAGCCGATCAGCCTCGAGACCCCCATCGGCGACGAGGAGGACAGCCACCTCGGCGACTTCATCGAGGACAAGAACGCGGTGATCCCGGTGGACGCGGCGATCCAGGCGAATCTGAAGGAGACGGTGACGCGGGTGCTTGCGTCGCTGACGCCTCGCGAGGAGCGGGTGTTGCGGATGCGGTTCGGGATCGGGATGAATACGGATCATACGCTCGAGGAGGTTGGGCAGCAGTTCTCGGTGACGAGGGAGCGGATCCGACAGATCGAGGCGAAGGCGTTGAGGAAGCTGAAGCATCCGTCGCGGTCGCGGAAAATGCGCTCCTTCCTCGATCAATAGGACCTGTCGGATGGGATGGGTCAAGATCACTTGGTGGGCCTTGATCGCCGGCGGTGTGCTCTTCTGCCTGGCCTTGGCGGCCCTCGCGTGCCTTCCGAAGCAGCCCAAGAAGGAGCTGCGCGCGACGGTAACGTTCATCGGCGGCCAGCCGCACGCCCTCCCCTACGCGCCAAGCGTTCGGATCGTCGCCAGGACCGTCGACGGGAGGACGGCCGAAATGAGCGTTCCAGTGAACCAGCTCCGGTGCAAGGTCGGCGATGAGATCCGCGCCTTCCGCCGCGGAGTTTCGCTCCATTTGGACCCGGCCAGCTGCGCCAGCTTCGGGCGCTACGACTGACGGCTGGTTCGAGGCACGGCTTTCGACGCCCGCACGTTTCCAGCGCAGAGATTTTCGGTTCACGCGCAGGCGCAGAAGCGCAAAGCGTCTGCGCCCGACTTCGTTATGCCAAACTCGATCCGGCATCCACCTTGCCCCAGCATAAGCTGTCGCGCCGCGCGCTGCTAGCTGGTGCCTGCGCCCTGCCCCTTGCTCGTCATTGCGAGGAGCGTAGCGACGCGGCAATCCAGTGTGGAATCTCTACCGACGGGGCCGCTGGATTGCTTCGCTGCGCTCGCAATGACGAAAAGTGGCGAAAGGCCCCTTGGCCTATTCGCCCAGGCGGAGCGGAGCTGGAAGCGCTGGCCCATACCCATGACGACGATCTCTACGGCCGCGCCCTCGGCCGGCACAGCACCGCCCTCGCCCGGCTGCTGCGCGCGCCGGCGCCCGATCTCGGTTCCGTGGCGGGGAAGCTCGCTCTCATCGTCCGGCACCACGTGTCCGAGCTGGCCTTCGGCGAGGCGAGCATAGCGGCGCTTCGGCGGGACGTGCTTCGGATTGCGGTGCTGCCGTCAGAAAAGTAGACTGGCTCGCCTCATCGAGGAGATGGACGATGCCACTCGAGAATTGGCCGTGACCTTCAGCCTGATCGTCGCCGCTTCGCCGGGCCTCGCCCAGCCCTCCGGACGGAATGAGATGACGGGCGCTCCGACGGCCGGTCCCGACGCCAGATATTGCCTTCGAGTCGCGGCGGATACGGGCAGCCTCGTCGAGCGCATCCGGTGCTGGACTCGTCGGCAATGGGTCGAACAGGGCGTCGACGTCGACAAGGAGTGGGCCAGGGAAGGCATTACCGTTATCGAACAAAGGTGACCCATGTCGAGCGAGGCCTCCCTCTTCTCCTCGCGCCCCCTACCGGCGACGAACCTGGATTCGTCGCCAACTTCCCTGGTGGCTGATCGACCGTGGCTGGGCCGACCGGAAGCCGGGGGACGACTGCAAAGCCGCCGGCGACGACCACGAATGGCGCAATGTTGATGGGAAGCGGAGCCGCTGCTATCATTGCGGGACGGTGCATGACGGCCGGCTCTGGCCAGGCGCGGCCGGCCCGTCCTCCCCGTCATACCGGACTTGATCCGGCATCCGTCCGAGACGGCGCTCTCTCTCCGCCGCGCCAAGCCCGCCCCCGACAGGGGGTCAACAAGAAGCGTCATCATAATGGAGCAAGTTGCACTAGGTGCTCGAATAAACCTCGCCGTCCCGACAATAACCGTAGATGGACGACTGCACATAAGGCGTCCGAGTGCCATCGACCTGGCCCGGCTCGACTCCCGCGAAGGTGCAGCTTTCCAGTTCCCAACCGACCTCTTCGCTAAGGCTCGAATCACTGTAATAACGATATTCGTGCAAGGGGGCGCGGCTGGGCTGGGCCGCCATTGGCCCGGCTGTGAACAACAAAGCGCCCAGGGCACCCGCCGCCAAAAGCCGCGCGCGCTTCGCTACGGAATCGATCATGCGATGGTCCTTTCGCTGTCAGGTCATTGAGTATGTCCTGGATCGCTTACGCTAGGTCCGCCCCCGACAAGGGGTCAACGCGGACTGCGGCCATAATGGAGGCAACGGTTCCGTCCCGGATCGAATTCGGCCGGCGCCCGGCCGATTTTAAAAACCGAAGGGTCAGAGTTTCGAGGCGCCTGGGAGTGTGCCCCTCACGCGGCCAGATCGAGGCAGAGCCGCACCGCGGCCAGCATGCCCGTCGCCGACGTCGCGAGCGCTGCGCGGCGGTTGAGGATCTGGGCCCGGTTGAAGGCCACGATGATCCGGTTCAGGTCCAGGGAATCGAGGGCCTCGCTCCGGCTGATCCTTCGAACCAGGCGGCGCGAGGCCAGGTACCAGAATAGGCCGGACGCGGCCGCACAGGCGACGATCGCCAGGTCGAGGCCAATGATCAGGGGATTTTGCATCGATCACCTTTTGCGCTAACCTCGCCGCGAGGCGCGCGTGCCGGGCCTGCTCCCCTCAATTCTCCACGGGTTCCCCGCCGCCCTTGATGACCCCTTCGACCGCGGCGCCCAGCGCATTGCCGTCGATGGCCCGGTCGACTCCGCTGGCCAGCGCCTTCTCGTCGACCACCGCTCCGACGGCCCGGATCTCGGCGGGGATCGCCTCCCGGACCGCGCCCTCGACGGCGCCGCGGGCGGCGCCTTCGATGGCCTCTCGGTCGACGGACCGGTTCACGGCCTCCACGAGCGCCCCTTCGTCGATAGCCGCTGCTGCATTGGCCCAGGGCTGATCGCCGCCGGCGCCGCATCCGGCAAGCGCGAAGGCGGCGGCGGCGGACAAGTTAATCTTCTTCATGACTGTTCCTCTCAGGATCTGGTGATCGATCGGAGGATCCTCGCTGAGGGGGCGGGTCGCCGGGCTAAGCATCGGATCATCCGATGCGGTCCGACATCACGAGGGTTTTCTCGGCAGAGGGGCCCGGTCCGCTCTTCGAAGATAGCAACGGACTCCCGGCAATCCAAGCCCTCGGCCTTTTTCGCTCGGGCGGAAGCGAGGTTCCATGCGGGGATGGGCGGCCAGCATTCTACGAGAGATCTCGGGGAGGCTCCTAGAGTCTCCTGATCTGAGGAGCCGCCCGCTCCTTCTGGAGCATCAGCTCCGTCAGGCCCAACACCATCGCGTCCGCCCGGTCCGGCGACGCCCCCGGCCCTTCATAGTCGCCCCCCGCGATCATCCCGCACAATTGCGCCTCAAGCTCCGGGAAGCGGCCGTGCATCGCCACCCTGCCCGCTTCGAACAGCACCGCCACCGGAGCGGCGCGGTCGGATTTGCCCTGGGTCGCCGTCACCAGCTTCACTCGCAGATCGGGGTCGGCGATCTTGAGGACGGACTGGACCATGAGGCCGCCCTGGTTGGATTCGGCCACCACCAGCAGCGGGACGTCGGGTGGAAGCGGGTCCATGTCGCGGCGGCTTGCGCGACGGTCCGGGACCAGCCGTCGGGGCTTTGCTCGGTGACGCTGTGGTCGGCGAGGAGGTGGGCCTAGCCGTCCGCGGCTTTGGCGCAGGCGATTATTCCGCAGGTGCCGTCGCCGGTGGGCGGGTCGACGGCGATGATCAGTCGGAGGAAGGATATCCTCCCCATGGCGGAGCCATGGGGAGGGGGACCATGC
The DNA here is from genome assembly GCA_035638835.1 of Allosphingosinicella sp. Taxonomy (GTDB): domain Bacteria; phylum Pseudomonadota; class Alphaproteobacteria; order Sphingomonadales; family Sphingomonadaceae; genus Allosphingosinicella. The sequence continues at coordinate 17,181 of DASQZF010000197.1, forward strand.
GGAGCATGGTGGAGGGGTAATTGGAGCCGGTCGTCGTGGTTATCGCGGAGATCCGCCAAG
>DASQZF010000198.1:0-10357 GCA_035638835.1 Allosphingosinicella sp.
GCGTTAGAGAAGCATAGTTACTCGGTTCATTGGGCGGGAACGGCGTCGGAGGCAAAATTTTGACGCTCTCGAGTCTATGCGTCACAGCTAATGGACTCGTTGACGCGAGCAAAGGAGCTAGGTTTCCATACAGCGTCAGGCCCGCCATCCCAGTGCCGTGTCCTGCGTGGTCAGCTACTCCCCACGCGGGGTCGACAGTGTGGCAATCATCGTCATCGGTAGCTGCCTCGAGGAGCGGGTGCGCCCGATTAAGGCCGGTGTCCAAAAGGCAGACACTAACGTCCTCACGCCCGGGGGGCTGAACGCGCGTGGCCAGTTCCTCCACCCACAGATTGGCTTCGGTGGCGTCTTTGACAAAGAAATATGGGGTGTCGGAGGCTCGGCGCAGTTCCGATACCGCAAAGGAACTACCGACAATCTGTTCCATCTGGCCTGACGTTGCCCGAACCATCAGAACCGTGAGATTGGGAAAGAACAACCTCTGCTGGGACACGTGCGAATGAGTTCGCTCGCATGATCGCAGGAGGGCATCAACCCGATCAGGCCAGCACCAGCATTCCCACCAAATCTCCTCCCCCGCTTCTGGAGGTTGACGCTCATCAGTCCAAAATGCCTCCAGCCGGCCGAGGCGAAAATGTTCTAATGCCTCAATTTCCGCCTTGTATCGCGGGTTGCCGTTTACAGTATCCTCGTCCCGGTAGGTCTGAACCCGCTCTTGTAAGAAGATGAGCCCTTCCTCAGGCATTACGAGCAAGGCCTGCTCACCACCGCCGGGCAAGGCTTTAACCGCGCCCACGCGGATGTCTTGCGTCTTCTTCTCCAGGTCAGGCAGGCGGCCTCCAGGAGCCGTCGCCACCTCAAGCGCGGCACCCCGCCGACCGCCATACGAGTCTGAGTGGTCGTATGGACTATCAGCCAATGCATCACGGACGGCCTGTAGTTCGCCAATGAGGCGAGTCGCATGAGGTCCCCTCTGCCGCGGCGGACCTAGACCCTGATTGCCGGAGCCTGTGCTCAGATAGTCTCTGGGTGCCTTAAAAGGGCTAACGTCTAGGTGGGGCAAATCATAAGAGACGCCTTGGGGTCCCTGGTTCTCAGTCACCACATGTCCCCCGTCTATTCGTAGTAAGCACCCATCGTCTCGCCCATTACACGGCGGCGTTCAAGAGCAATGATTAAATCAATCGCGGGGATTGTCTGTTTATCGGTGAGAATAGCACCTTTCACCACGTCATCGACAGCCCTAGCTAGCTCAGCTTGACTAAGGCCTCGAGCTGCTTCGCAAATGCGCTTCCAGCTTGGCGTTGTAAGTTTTGCTGGAGGTAGGTGAGCGACAATCACCTTCTTTATCTGTGCGTCGGTCGGCCTATCGTACGGTATTACATCGTCAAATCGACGTAGGAGCGCGGTGTCTAATAGTCCGGGATTATTGGTGGTGGATACCACTAAGCTGTCCGTACTATTTTCTTCCTCTACAAACTGCAGAAATGAATTGAGTATCCTTCTCATTTCTCCCACGTCGTTGGAAGTCGACCGCTTGCTACCCAAAGCATCAAACTCATCGAATAGATAGACTGCACGGCGTCGGCCAATCTCATCAAATATTAGCCTCATCTTACTAGCTGTCTCCCCTAGAAACCGGGTTATGAGGTTTTCTAGCCTGATTGTCAGCAACGGGAGTTTAAGTTCAAAAGCAAGCGCTCCAGCTGTCATGGTTTTGCCCGAGCCTGGAGGGCCTACTAGGAGAAGTTTCGCTGATGGCTTTCTGCCATGATGCCGTAGCTGCTCTCTATTCTTCTGCTCGCGCAAGATGGTTTCTAGCCTCAGCCGGGTTGGCTCTGCGAGAACCACGTCTGACAGGCGCAGCTTCGGGGTCGTCTGTTCTAGGACCCCATGCAGGTCGCCCCGAGGCTGAGCAAGGGATACCACTCTAGCGGTGGTCTTCCCCTCGCGAGCCTCCTCAATAAGTTTACGTATCCGTTGAGCAACTTGCTCTCTCCCGCGACGAGCCTCCTCAGCTGCAACCTGAAGCGCGGTCGCATACATTTGCTCATCGTCGCCGCGCACATGGCTGCTGAGCAGCGATAGGATTTGGTTTGCAGTGGCCATGTCGTCCCCAGCCTGAGGACTACATCCCTTATCATCCTTGGACCAAATGAAATCTGAACGCCGCCAACTATGAACGACCGGCACCCAAAGCCTTTCCCAGAGGGCTCCTCGTTGCTAGAGCCTCGCCAAAGTTTGCAGTTTGCCCCCCCCTGAGAGGCCCCCCATGACCGCCGTCGGCAACAACTCCCTAGGCACCCGCACCACCCTCGAGGCGGCCGGCAAAACCTACGCCTATTACTCCCTCGAGAAAGCCTCCGCCCAGCTCGGCGACATCTCCCGCCTCCCCTTCAGTATGAAGGTCCTCCTCGAGAACCTCCTCCGCTTCGAGGACGGCAAGACCGTCACCCGGGCCGACATCCAGGCGCTGGTCGACTGGCAGAAGGAGCGCTCCTCCACCAAGGAGATCCAGTACCGCCCGGCGCGCGTGCTCATGCAGGATTTCACCGGGGTGCCGGCGGTGGTCGATCTCGCGGCGATGCGGGATGCGATGGCCAGGCTCGGCGGGAATGCAGCCCAGATCAATCCGCAGGTTCCGGTCCATCTCGTCATCGATCACAGCGTGATGGTTGACGCGTTCGGCACGCCCCAGGCGTTCGAGAAGAATGTCGAGCTCGAATATCATCGCAACATGGAGCGCTACGAGTTCCTGAAATGGGGCTCCAAGGCGTTCAACAATTTCGAGGTGGTGCCGCCGGGGACGGGCATCTGCCACCAGGTCAATCTCGAATATATCAGCCGCGGAATCTGGTCCTCGGCCGATCCTTCGGGCGAGACCGTCGCCTATCCCGATACCCTGGTCGGCACCGACAGCCACACCACCATGGTCAACGGCCTGGGCGTATTGGGCTGGGGCGTCGGCGGGATCGAGGCGGAGGCGGCGATGCTCGGCCAGCCGGTGTCGATGCTGATCCCCGAGGTGGTCGGGTTCCACCTGACCGGAAGCCTGCAGGAGGGGATCACGGCCACCGATCTCGTCCTCACCGTCACCCAGATGCTCCGAGCCCGAGGCGTGGTCGGCCGGTTCGTCGAATTCTACGGCGCCGGGGTCTCGGCCCTGTCGGTCGCCGATCGAGCGACCATCGCCAACATGGCGCCGGAATATGGAGCGACCTGCGGCTTCTTCCCCGTGGACGGCAAGACGCTCGATTACATGCGCCTCACCGGCCGCTCGGAGGAGCAGATCGCCCTGACCGAGGCCTATGCCCGGGCCCAGGGCCTGTGGCTCGAGCCGGGCGCCTATCACGAGCCGCTGTTCACCGACACGCTCGAGCTCGACATGGACGGGGTCGAGCCCTCGCTGGCCGGCCCCAAGCGCCCGCAGGACAAGGTGCCGCTCAGCCGGGTCGACGAGGAGTTCGTCGCCAATTTCACCAAGGAATATGGCCACCCGCTGGGCGAGCTGTGCGAGCGCCACCCGGTGGTCGGCGATCCGGCCGTTCCCGATCTCGGCCATGGCGACGTCGTCATCGCCGCGATCACGTCCTGCACCAACACCTCCAACCCGGCGGTGCTGATCGCCGCCGGGCTGGTCGCCCGCAAGGCCCGGGAGAAGGGGCTCGATTCCAAGCCCTGGGTGAAGACGTCGCTTGCGCCGGGCTCGCAGGTCGTCACCGACTATCTCGACCGCGCCGGCCTCTCGGAGGATCTGAACGCGATCGGATTCTCACTGGTCGGCTATGGCTGCACGACCTGCATCGGCAATTCGGGGCCCCTGCCCGAGCCGATCTCGGCGGCGATCGCCAAGCACGATCTGGTCGCGGCCTCGGTCCTCTCGGGCAACCGCAATTTCGAGGGCCGGGTCTCGCCGGACGTCCGGGCCAACTACCTCGCCTCGCCGCCGCTGGTCGTCGCCTATGCGCTCAAGGGCACGGTCTCCGGCGACATGATCGAGGAGCCGCTTGGGCTTGGCTCGGACGGCCGGCCCGTCTTCCTCAAGGACGTCTGGCCGACGAACGAGGAAATCCGCCGGCTGATCGACGCCCACGTCCATGGCGACCTGTTCCGGGCCCGCTACGCCGACGTCTACAAGGGCGACGAACAATGGCGCTCGATTCCCGTGGCGGGGGGCGAGACCTACGCCTGGTCGGCGGGCTCGACCTACATCCAGAACCCGCCTTATTTCGAAGGCATGACGATGAGCGCGGTTTCGCCCTCGGACATCGAGAATGCGCGTCCTCTGGCGATTTTCGGCGATTCCATCACTACCGACCACATTTCGCCCGCCGGAGCGATCAAGGCCGACAGCCCGGCGGGGACCTACCTCTCCGAGCACCAGGTCGCCCGGGCCGACTTCAATTCCTACGGCGCCCGCCGGGGCAATCACGAAGTCATGATGCGCGGCACCTTCGCCAATATCCGAATAAAGAACCGAATGATTCCAGGCACCGAAGGCGGCCTCACCCGTCATATCCCCTCCGGCGATACGATGCCGATCTACGACGCCGCGATGCGCTACAAGGCGGAGGGCACCCCGCTGGTCGTCATCGCCGGCAAGGAATATGGCACCGGCTCCTCGCGCGACTGGGCCGCCAAGGGCACCAACCTGCTCGGCGCCCGGGCCGTCATCGCCGAAACCTATGAGAGGATCCACCGCTCCAACCTCGTCGGAATGGGAGTGGTCCCGCTCCAATTCGTCGGGGACGTTCCGATCTTCGACGGCACGGAAACCTTTACGATCCTGGGGATAGCCGATCTCCAGCCGCGCCAGGAGATCCCGGTCCAGGTGACGAAGGCGGACGGCTCGACCTTCGACTTCACCGCCCGGGTGCGGATCGACACCCTGAACGAGCTGGAATATTTCCGAGCCGGCGGGATCCTCCACTACGTGCTTCGGAAGCTCGCCGCCTGAGCCCGCTCGAACTCGCGGTCGAGGGCGCCGGCTGGGTCGGGGCGCTATTCATCCTCTCCGCCTACCTCCTTCTCTCGATGGAGAAGGTGACCGGCCAGTCGCCCCTCTACCAGGGGATGAACGTCGTCGGCGCGGCTGGCTTCGTCGTCAACGGCTGGTGGCACGGGGCCATTCCTTCCGCGTCGCTCAACGTGATATGGATGCTGATCGGAGCGATCGCCTTGATGCGCATCGCGAAGCGCCGACGGACGGAGGGGAGGTCGTCATGATCGAATTGCTGCTCCTGGCGATGGCCGCCAAGCCGGAGGCGAAGTACGAGCCGCCGCCCGCCGTTTTTTACCCGCAGGCCGTCGGCTGCGCGGCCAGCGCCTTCGTCGCCAAGGGGCCCGGCGGCGAGGAATTTGCCGAACTGATGACCTGGGGCATGATCGTCGGCGATATGGGCCGGAAGTCCGGGCGCACCGCGAAGCAGGTCGACAGCGAGACGAAGGCGGCCGTGCCCTTCTTCCGATACCTCAAGGAGAAGAAACCCCCCGCCTTCGCCGCCCACCTCGCTTACTGCCGGGCCATATTCAGTGCTGATCGACCTTAGCCACCGGATCGAAGACGGGATGGTCACCTACAAGGGCCTGCCCGCGCCGCACATCTGCGACTTCTGGGACCGCGCCTCGTCCGCCGCCAATTACGACGACGGATCGACCTTCCAGATCGGCCGGATCGACATGGTCGCCAATACCGGCACCTATCTCGACACGCCCTTCCACCGCTACGCGGAGGGCGACGATCTCGCCGCGGTCGGGCTCGAGCGGCTTGCCGGATTGAACGGGCTGTGCGTCCGGGCCGAGACGATGGAGGTCGCAGCCGAGCTGTTCGAGGACCTCGACGTCGCCGGCAAGGCGGTGCTCGTCCACACCGGCTGGGACCGCCACTGGCGGACCGACGCTTATTGCTCGGATCATCCGTTCCTCGGCGAAGACGCGGCGCGCCTGCTGGTGGAACGCGGCGCCGCACTGGTCGGGATCGACAGTTACAATATCGACGACACCCGCACCCGCCGCCGGCCGATCCATACGATCCTGCTCGGCGCGGGCATCCTGATCTGCGAGCATATGACCGGCCTCGACGCCTTGCCCGCGGCCGGCTTCCGCTTCACCGCGGCGCCGCCCAGGGTCGCCGGCATGGGCACCTTCCCGGTGCGGGCTTTCGCCGAGATCGGCTAGTCCCGGCCTAATGTACAGAAATACAGGCTATGGCCTCGCGGTCTCATGGCGACTCAGGCCCAGCGCCGAGCGCCTCCGCCAGCCAGTCCGGCATCGATGCTCCCCCCAGATCGTCCACCCGCCTGTGCTCCACCGCAAGCCCAAGCTCCGGATAGTGGATCCGGGTCCGCTCGCCGGAAGCGTCGGCCGGCACCACGACGAGCCGGCGGTTGACCTTGGAGCGGTAGTTCATCCGGGCCGTATTCTCCTGGCCGACATAGCAGCCCTTGGTGAAGCTCACCCCGTTCAGCTCGGCCGCGTTGCATTCGAGCCAGAGGATCTTGTCCGAGCCGAGCTCCGTCCGCCCCTCCGTCACGCCCAGCGACAGCCGGTGTGCCAGCCAGCCTCCAGCGGCATCCCCGGGGGGCGCCAGCCAGCGGCGGCCGAGACCAGGCAGGCGCGGGTCTTGCGGAGCATCGCCCTCGCGCGCCCAATGGACCGCGAGCCCCTGTGCCGGCTCGATGGCGATCTTCCGCCGAAGCCGATAGAGCGTGAGCCGCTTCGCAAGGTCCCCCGCCGCCTCCCGCTCGCAGTCGATCAAAACGGCGTCTCCGTCCGCCCAGAGGATGAAGTCGAAGAGGGCCTTGCCCTGCGCGGTCAGGAGTCCGGCCCAGAGCGGCCGCTCCGGGGCGAGCAGGGCGAGGTCCTGGGTCACGAGGCCTTGGAGGAACCCGCGGACGTCTTCGCCGGACAGGCGAAGGAGCGCTCGGTCGGTGAGGGTGGTTGCTGTCATGAGACGCATCTAGGCGCTACGGCGCATCGCTCCAACCGTCACTCCGCTCCAACGTCGCCCTGAACTTGTTTCAGGGTCCAGTTTCGAGCATCGCAGCCGTCACAAGACTGGATGCTGAAACAAGTCCAGCATGACGAAAGTACCATGACCGAACCCACTCGCCTGACCCTGCGCCGCCCCGACGACTGGCACGTCCACCTTCGCGACGGCGCAATGCTGGAAGCGGTGGCGCCCTATACCGCGAGGCAGTTCTCCCGGGCGATCGTCATGCCGAACCTGGAGGCTCCGATCACGACCGTGGCGATGGCCCGGGCCTATCGGGAGCGGATCCTCGCCGCGGCGCCGTTCTTCACTCCGCTGATGACCTGCTACCTGACCGACGATTCCGACCCGGCGGAGCTGACGAGAGGGTTCGAACGGGGCGTCTGGGCGGCGGCCAAGCTCTACCCGGCCAATGCGACCACCAACAGCGCGCATGGGGTGACCGACATCCGGAACGTCCAGGCTGTGCTCGAGGCGATGGAGCGCGCCGGAATGCCGCTCCTGATCCACGGCGAGGTCACCGATCCGGACGTGGACGTGTTCGACCGGGAGAAAGCGTTCATCGATCGCATTTTCTCGAAGCTGCTTCGCGACTTTCCGGGCCTCAAGATGGTCTTCGAGCATATCACCACCGCCGAAGCCGCCGATTTCGTCCTGGCCGGGGGCGACACCCTCGCGGCGACGGTCACGCCGCAGCATCTCATCATCAACCGCAACGCCTTGTTCGCCGGCGGCCTCAGGCCCCATTCCTACTGCCTTCCGGTCGCCAAGCGGGAGGAGCACCGGCGCGCGGTTCGGAGGGCGGCCACTTCCGGCTCGCCGAAATTCTTCCTCGGCACCGACAGCGCGCCGCACTCGGTGGAGCGCAAGGAATCGGGCTGCGGCTGCGCCGGAATCTTCAACGCGCCCTTCGCGCTGGAAAGCTATGCGACGGTGTTCGAGGAAGAGGGCGCACTCGACCGGCTGGAGGCGTTCGCGTCGGAGAACGGGCCGCGATTCTACGGCCTGCCCGTCAACGAAGAGCGGGTGACGCTGGAGCGGACGGAAGTGTCGGTGCCCGAGTCGCTGCCGGCGGCGGGGACGAGCGTGGTGCCTTTCCATTCGGGCGAGACCCTGGCCTGGCGCTTCGTCGGAGCGGCTTAGGCCCTCCTCCCATCATGCTGAACTTGTTTCAGCATCCAGTCCGAGACCCTTTGGGCGGCGGAGGCCTGGACCCTGAAACGAGTTCAGGGTGACGGGTTGCGTCGGGCGACACGCCGCGCGGTAGTGCAATTCTAACCATCCTGCGGCATGAACCGAGCGGGGACGGCAGGGGGGACGAGAGACATGCGCAACTGGGCGCTGGATTTGCAGCGGGATCTCGAAGCGCCGGTGGCCGCGCGGCGATTCGGGAGCGGCTGGTTCGCCGGTTTCTTCGCGCTCCTGCTGGCGCTCTTCGGTCTTTGCCTGGTCGTGTCGCTGCGCTGGCCGGCCGTCTTCGCCACGCCGGAGCTCGAGCGGCTTCGCGAGTGGACGGGCTTTCGCGGAATGGTCCACGCCGTACTGCTCGCGGCCTACGCGCTCGCCCTGCTCAGCCTGATGCTTCGGTCGCGCAAGATCGTCGGCGCGGCGGCGCTCGCCGTGGCTCTCATCGCCACCCTGCTCGGCGGCGCCCAGGTGCAGGCGCATGAGGGGCGCGAGTGGGGATTGTTCTTCGGAGTGGATTTCTTCGCGGTGAACATGATCGCGACCGGGCTGATGTTCGCGCCGATGGAGCGCCTGTTTCCCCATCGTTCGGACCAGCGCCTGTTCCGCCCGGAGTGGCGGGAGGATCTGTTCTATTTTCTGATCAGCTCGATGCTGGTTCAGGTGATCACCTTCCTCGCGCTCGCACCTTCCGGCTTCGTGATGGCGAAGACGGGGAGCTTCGCGGAATTCCGGGCGGCGGTGGAGTCGCAGCCCTGGGCGCTTCAGTTCCTCGAGGCGATGATCCTTACCGATCTTGCCCAATATTGGTTCCACCGCGCCTTCCACCGGGTGCCCTTCCTGTGGGGCTTCCATGCGGTCCATCACAGCGCCAGATCGATGGACTGGCTGGCGGGGGCCCGGATGCACTTCGTCGAGATCGTCGCCCTTCGGGGAGTGACCTCGCTGCCGCTCCTGACCCTGGGTTTCGCGCCGTCCGTTATGCAGGCCTATATCGGCTTCATCTACGTCTATTCCTCGCTGGTCCACGCCAATTTGCGGGGCGATTTCGAGTGGCTGGGGCGGTTCCTCGTGACTCCGCGCTACCATCATTGGCACCATGCGATCGAAGCCGAGGCGGTGGACAAGAATTTCGCCATCCACTTCCCCATCCTGGACCGCCTGTTCGGCACCCACCTGCTTCCGCCCGGCAAGTGGCCGAGCGGCTACGGAGTCCCGGAGAAGGTTCCGCAGGGTTATCGGGCGCAGGCGCTCTACCCGTTCAGGCGGCGGGCCGGGCCGGCGACCGACGAGGCGCCGGAGCAGGCCTAAGCGCGGGCCAGCGGGCCTGAACCCAACCGTCATGCTGAACTTGTTTCAGCATCCAGGCCGGATGCGGCAGGGAGGCGGACACCTGGACCCTGAAACAAGTTCAGGGTGACGGGTGACGGGTGACGGGTGACGGGTGACGGGTGACGGGTGACGGATGACGCACTTCGTCCACCCCCAAAAAAAAGCCCGGCCGAGCCGTGAAGGGTTCGACCGGGCTTCTTTCGCCGCTTGGAAGGGGCGCTTACTGGATCGGCTGAAGGTTCACCGCAGCGGTCTTTCCGCGACGGTCGACCTCGAGCTCGAACTCGACCCGGTCGCCCTCGTTGAGGCTGACCATTCCGGCCCGCTCGACCGCCGAGATGTGGACGAAGGCGTCCGGCTGTCCGTCGTCGCGGCTGATGAAGCCGAAGCCCTTCATCGCATTGAAGAACTTGACCGTGCCCTGGGCTTTCTCGCCGGTCAGCTGGCGCTGAGGCCCGCCGCCGCCGCCGCCCGGAGCGGCGCGGTCGCCATAGCCGCCGCCGCGCGGAGCGTCGCGATCGTCGCGAGGCGCCCGCTCCTGGACCGGCATCGGCTCGCCGTCGATCTTGAGGTCGGTCGCCGAGACCCGGCCGCCGCGATCGACGAGGGTGAACTCGAGCGGCTGGCCGTCGGCGAGACCGGTGAGGCCCGCCTGCTCGACCGCCGAGATGTGAACGAACACGTCCTCGCCGCCATCGTCGCGGACCACGAAGCCGAAGCCCTTCTGGGCGTTGAAGAATTTGACGACGCCTTTGCCCTGGCCGACGACCTGGGGGGGCATTCCGCCGCCGCCGCCACCGCCGCCGCCGCCACGGAAACCGCCGCCGCCGCCGCCGCTGAAGCCGCCAC
>DASQZF010000199.1:0-13035 GCA_035638835.1 Allosphingosinicella sp.
TCGCCGAAGCGGCGGGCGAAATAAGAGAGCTGCTCGGCGCTGTTGTAGGCGAAGGCGGCCATGATCGTCGAGGTCGAGCCGAGCGGGCCCTGATGGATTTCGGTGGCCCGGCCGAGCCCGTCGCGCCGGGTCCAGAATCTCTGGCCGTCGGGGAAGACGAGCTCGCTCTCGCGGCCCTCGGGGTCGTAGCCGTGGGAGACGGTGCGGCTGAAGCCGCCCATGTTGGTGGTGGTCGAGATCAGGCGGCCGAAGCCGTCATAGCGGTTGACCAGGCCCTGGCCGGTGCCGGTGAATATGACATCGGTCTGAAGCCCGCGAAGGTCGTAGGCGTAGCGAACCGAGTCCGACGGAGCAGGCGCGTATTTGATCGTCAGGCGGTTCAGGGAATCATGTTCATAGCCGACGATCCGGCCGTCGCGCTTCCTAAGCGAGATCCGGTTGCCGTTCGGGTCGTAGCCATATTCCTCGTAATCGGCCGGATCGACGGCGCCGGTCGCGGCCTTGGACGGGAAGACCCAGCGCTGGAGACGGTCGAAGCCGTCATAGCGCATCTCGGCCTTGAATCCGCGCGCGTCGGTCAGGCTGAGCTTCCTGCCGTTGCCGTTGTAGGCGTAGTGCGCCTCGCGGCGCTGGAGCGGGGTCCCGACCCCGTCCCAGACCTCGGTCAGCCTTCCGGCCGGGTCGTAGACGTTCTTCGTGATGCGATCGGCGCCGTGGACGGAATGGGCCGGCCCGGGCGCGCATTTGTCGGCCAGCGGGGCCGCCCAGACGTCCGGGTTCATCCGGACCGCGGTGCATTTCAGGCGGCCGGCGAGGTCGTAGCCATATTCGGTCACTCCAGCGCCGCTCGCCGACTCGCGGGTCTTGCGGTCGAGCGAGTCGAAGCTGGTGTCGACCCATTTGTGAGCGACGAAGCCCGGCCAGAAAGCGGGCGCCACGGTGTCCGGCTGCCAGGCGGCGAGGCTGCCCTCCTCCACCCGGATCAGCCGGCCGGCGACGTCGTAGCTGTTGCGCACCGCCGGCATCGGCAGCGGGCCGGAGCCATCGGGATCGGCGGCGATCGTCCCAACCACCTTGTTGTCGGAATCGTAGCGGGTGCCGGTCGTGAAGGGCGAAGCCGAAGTCGGCGCCGCCGCCGGACAGGCGGCGAGGCCGACATTGCCGCCCGGGCCGGTCTCGCTGATCTTCCGGCCCTGCCAGTCATAGGCGAAGCAGGTGCGGAGCGTCGTTCCGTCGGCGGTGACGGCCTGGCCGCGAAGGAGCAGATTGTTGCCGGCGGAAGCGGCGCCGTAATCGTAGGTCGTTGCGACCTCGTCGGCGGCGCCGAGCGCGCAGCCCGTTTCGGCCGGATTGCCGGTGCGGCAAGTCGACATCCGGTCGAGAAGCCAGACCGGCGGCCCGGCCGCGCTGCCGTCGGCGAGCCGGGCGTAGAGCTGGACATAGGAATAACGCTTTTGCGGGGTGACCCCGTTCACCGCCGGACCGGTTTCGGTGAGGACCCCGCCATGCTCCGTGGCGTAGGTCCAGGTCGTCGCGAAGCCCCGGGCGTCGGTCATCGAAAGCGGCTTGTTGACGGCCTTCGAACCCAGAGCGGTGACATAAGCGGCGGAAGTGACGATCGGCGCCGGGACGCTTCCGTCCGGGTTCAGGACCCCGGGCTTGGGATGACGCTTCGCCTCGACGACATTCAGATTGCCGTCATATTTGAGAAAGGTCTTGATCCCCTCGGGGTCGGTGACCGACTGGGCGACCGGTTCGACGACGCAGCGATAATTCTCGCGGTGATCGAGCCCGGCCCTCGCCGCGGCGCTGCAAAAGTCGAAACTGGTCGAACCGCCCTCGGCGGCGATCGTTACCGGGGCCGGAGTCTGCTGGTAGGCGTAGGCGGGATTGTCGATCTCGAAGTTCGGCATCACCTGCGCGCAGGGGAAGACCTCGCACAGGCCGCCCGGTTGGGGTGAGCGCGGCGCCACCGGCCAATCGTAGGCGGCCGCCCCGCCCTCGCCGAGCGCGTTGACGAAGGAACCTCCGGCGAGGGTCGGCTCCTTGTAGCTGACATAGGGGGAGAAATCATATTGGTAGCTGTAGCTCTGCCCCTCGGCATAGGCCTGATGGTCGACGATCTCCTGGGGGATTCCGATCTCGTCGATGCGCTGGTGGGTGGTGTTGGTCAGCCACGGCGTGGTCGAGCCCGGCTTGACGAAGCCAATCGTGCTCGACCCGTCGGCCGGCCCGGTCCCGTACTGGAAGGTCGAGGTCGAATTGTCGGGACCGGTCGCGGCCGCGATTCGATTGTCGCCGGTGAAGCCATAGGTCGAGGTCGGGACTCCCGCCGGGCACAGCCCGCTCGCCGGGGCCGACATGGCGCCGAGATTGATCAGGCAGGCCTTGGTGACCAGCGGCCCGCTGCCCTCGAGCAGCAAGGCGTAGCCGCGCGAGCTCGTCACCCGGGTCAGCCTCGCCCCGCCGGTGTAGAAGGCGTAGGCGAAGGTAAATCTGGTCCCGTCCACTTCGGTGACCTCGGACACATAGGCGCAGCGCCGGACGGCCGAGCATTCGCCGGTGCCGATCGGGCGGAACACCGCCACCGCCCCGTCGGCCGCCGTGTAGGTGTAGACGGCCGCCTCGGCCCGGTCGCCGTCGTAGGTCAGCGGGGCCGGGGTTCCCGGCGACATCTGCTGATAGCCGCCGGAGGCCTGGGCGCCGTTCGACTGATAGGTTTGCGAACGGCCGCCGAAGTGGACGTTGATCTGGAAATCCGAGCCGCCGGACAATGTCGGATCGCTGATGGTGAACCGGCGCTCGGAAACCATGATGTCCCAATTGTGGGAGAGGTTGCCGAACGGATTGGAATGGCCGGGCGCGGTGGCGGTGAGCGTGCGCGAGAAGCTGAGCCCGGAACTGCCCTCGCCGCCGATGGCGAGGTCGCCCTCCTCGTAGGCGAAGCGCCCGGTTCGAAGGTCGACCCCGCCCGGAGCGATGACGAACTTTTCGGCGGGCGTGGCGATCAGCTTGTCGGCGGCCCGGGCGGGCGCGGCCAGGGTCAGCGCCGCGAGCGCGGCGGCGAGGGCGGCGAGGGCGGCGAAAGGCGTGAAGAGGAATCCGGAGCGCATCACTGGCTCCCGGTGACGGCGATCGTCACCCGGTCGAGGCCGGTCGCAAGGTCGCCGGAAGCGCTGCCCGTGAAGGTCACGGCCCCCGTCGGGCCGGAAGCGGTGAAGGCCGCGCTGGCGACGGGGGCGAAGGCGCTCGAGGCGGGCACGAAGGTGCCGAGCGCCACGTCGCTGAACGCCACCGCCACCGGATTGGCGCCGTAGCCCGGGCGGGCCGCGATATGGAAGCGAAGCGTGTAGCTGATTCCGGGCGTGAGGCCGGTGACGGCCAATCTCAGGCTGGCGCCGGTTCCGCTATAAGCCTGGAGGAAGGCGACCTGGTCGCCCTCGGGCGCGAGCGCGAAGCCCCAGGCGCTGCCGTTGCCGGCCACTCCGGAATTGCCGGAGAAATTCGATGGGTCGCTCGCGGCTCGATAGTCGTATCCCGAGTGGACTTCGGGACGCTCGAAGCCGCCGCCCAATACCATCGGCACACCCGCGACCGTGACGTTCGTCCTGTTGTCCGCCGAGTCGTAGCTGTACTGGGCGCTGACTCCGTCGTTGACCGAGCCGCTTCGCTCGACCCGGACCAGCCTTCCGAGGCTGTCATAGCCGTAGCTGATGGTTTCGGCGCTTTGCGCCGCCTGCGTCAGCGCGCACAGCGACGTCGCCAGGAACAACCTGGCGCCCCCCTTCACCATGACGAAATTGCCCCTCCGACGAATCCTCGCGAGAATAGTGGGCGCGGCCGGTTCCGGTCAATGCGCCTACCCCTAAATCTTTGATCCGAAATGGATATTGCGCCTAGCCGGCGGCCCTTCGGCCTGCGCTGAACGGCTGGAGTGCAAGGGGAGGGAAACGCAGCGCGGCATGATGCGTGGGCCCCGGGGGGCGCGCATGAAAAAAGCCCCGCCGTTTCCGGCGGGGCCCTCGGCCTTTTCGGCTCTCTCCTAAACGAAGGATCAGTTGCCGACGGCGGGGCCGCCGATGGCCATGCGGGTGGCGGCGGCGGCGCGCTGCTGGACCGACTGCAGGTAGCTGGTGGACTGGAGGAAGGGGACCGGGTTGACCGCCTTGCCGTCGATCCGGACCTCGTAATGGAGGTGGCTTCCGGTGGAGCGGCCGGTCGAGCCCATCAGTCCGATCATGTCGCCGCGCTTGACGCGCTGGCCAGCCGAAACCAGCGACTTGGAAAGGTGGCCGTAGCGGGTCTGGATGCCGTGGCCGTGCTCGAGCTCGACGAGGTTGCCGTAGCCGCCGCTATTATATTCGGAGCGGCCCACGGTGGCGTCGGCGGTGGCGTAGATCGGGGTTCCGATCGGGCCGGCGAGGTCGATCCCGGCGTGCATCGCGGCGCGGCCCTTGAACGGATCGGAGCGCACTCCGTAGCCCGAGGTGAAGTTGGTGCCGCGGACCGGCTCGGTCGAGGGGATTGCGACGGTGCCCTGCTCGAGCTGATCGAGCTTGGTCCAGCTGTTGAAGAGCGCCTTGAAAGCGGGGTCGGCGGCGCGGACCGTCTCGACCGCTTCGAACGGACCGCCGGTCCCGGTGTGATTGTGGAGGCGGCTCGGATCGAGGCCTAGGCGGCGGACTTCGGTGGCGGTGATCTGGTAGCGGCGCTGGGCGGCTTCCTTGATCACCGCGACGTCGGCCTGCATCGAAGCGAGCTCGCGCTGCATGCGGGCGACGTCGGCATTGGAGGCGGTGGAGAGCTGGGCGGCAGCGAAAATGGACCAGAAGAGCATGACGAGCGCCGCGAAGGCGCCGGCGGCCTGGATCCCGGAACCGACTTGGACCCGGCGCAAAGCCTTGCCGTCATGAAGGAAAATGTCGCGCGGCTTGAACATCGTGCGGAACATTCCGATCGGTCCCGCATTGTTTGTCTTAGTCAGCACTGGTAATTCCCCGACTGGCTGCCCGTCCTGGGCGCGGCCACGCAGGAGCGCGACCGAAAGCATTAAATCTAAGGCGTTTCCGCCCCCTCGATGACGTCAGGGAAGGCCCCCTCCGCGACGTGTGAGCTGAGACTGTTAAACATCTCCTGCCACGGCAAGCGCCGAGTAGTAATCGCGGGACAGACCGGCTTCGTCGCGCGCTGAATCGTTGAACGGAGGCTTAATCGCCCCTCCGAAGCGGGCGCCGACCAATCGTTTCCAGGTCGCAACAGGCTCGATTCTCTGCGATTCACAGCCCCAACGGAACCATTTCGAACCTGCGCCGACGTGCCGGATCTCGTCGCGGTAGATCCGGCCCAGAATGGCCGCCGAACGCGTGTCGCCGGCCGCCTCGAACCGGGCCATTGCGGCGGGCGTGACGTCCAGGCCGCGCGCTTCGAGCACCATCGGAACCACGGCCAGGCGCTCGAGCGGGTCGCCGGCCGTCGCCTGCGCGGCCTCCCACAAGCCGTCATGCGCGGGCAAGGCGCCATAAGCGGAGCCGAGCGACTTCAGCCGCCGGTCGAGCAGCGCGAAATGCATCGCTTCGTCCGCGCCCACCGAGAACCAGTCGTCGACGAACCCCCGGGGAAAGCGGGCGCCGAAGCGCCCGGCCAGGTCGAAGGCGAGGTCGATCGCGGAGAATTCGATATGGGCGAGCGCGTGAAGCATCGCGATCCGGCCGCGCTCCGAGCCGCCGCGCCCGCGCTTGGGCATTCGCGAAGGCGGAAGGAGCTCGGGCCGCTGCGGCCGCGCCGGCGAGTCCGGCATCGCCGAGTCGAATGAATGCTCCAGCGCGCCGCGCCGCCACGCCCGCGCTGCGGCTCGTGCCTGGCGCACCTTGTCGCGAGGCTCCGCGGCAAGAAGCACCTTCCGGCAGGCGGCGGCGACGGTGGCGGGCTGGAACATATAACATCCGTTCGGGCTGAGCTTGAGGAAGCCCTCTCCTTCCCTGCGCCCGAAAAGGAAAGGGTTTCGACGGGCTCGGAGCCTGGGGTCCGGGCTCAAACGTCATCCCGGCGAAGGCCGGGATACATGAACACGGAGGGTAGAAATTAGGGCGATAAGGCCTCGCGTCTTTTTCGACCATCGACGTTCATGGATCCCAGCCTTCGCCGGGATGACGGAGACGGGAGCCGGGATGACGGGGAACCCGGACCGCCGGCCCGCCCTGCCTCGAGGTTTATTTTTCGTTCTTTTTATGTTCTAAAAGACCATGCCTTCAGCCCCTGCCTCCCGCGTCCATCCCGCTCCAGTCCAGCCGGCCCTCGCGCGCGCGCTCGCGATAGGGGCGGACTTTAAGGACCTTCGTCCGATATCGGACAGTGTGGGCTCAACGGCCAGCCTCTGCCGGACAGGACCGAACGGTCCCTTTCGAACCAAATTCCCCGGGGAGGGGCGATTGATCGCCCGTCTTATCCCGTTAATGAATCCGGATGCCGGACATGGGGAGCGCGATCGCGCGGCCGGTGCAAGGGGGGAACATGACCGATCTCGACGTGGCGATCATCGGCGGCGGCTGCGCCGGCACCTATTCGGCCTGGCGGCTTCAGCAGGAAGTCGGCGAGGACGAGAGCATCGGCCTGTTCGAATATAGCGACCGGATCGGAGGACGCCTCTATTCGGTCGCCGTGCCGGGGGTGCCGAGCCTCAAGGCCGAGCTCGGCGGGATGCGCTACATCCAGGAATCGCACAAGATGGTCGCCGACCTGGTCGAGCATCTCAAGCTCGCAACCCGCGACTTCCACATGGGAGCGCCCGACCCCGTCGGAGCCAATTGCAACCTCTTCTACCTTCGCGGCCGCCATCTCAGGCTCCACGAGCTCGCCGATCCGGACAAGGTGCCCTACAATCTCGCCTGGTCGGAGCGCGGCCTCGGGCCGACCAACCTCCAGATCCAGGCGATGGACAACATCTATCCCGGAATGGCGAATTTGAGCCTGTGCGAGCTGATGAAGCTGAAGGTGTTCGGACGGCCGCTTTGGAAATACGGCTTCTGGAACCTGATGTTCCGGGTCCTCTCCAACGAGGGCTACCAGTTCATGAAGGACGCCGGCGGCTACGACGCCAACGTCGCCAACGCCAACGCCGTCACCCAGCTCCCCGCCACCGAATATGGCGACGATACCGAGTTCCTCACCCTGTGCGAGGGCTATCAGCATCTCCCGCTCACCCTCGCCGAGCGGTTCAACTCGGCGAAGGGCGGCAAGCTGGCCGCAGGCGAGCGGATCTACATGAACCATTGCCTCGCCGAGATCGTCGAGGGCGACGGGGAATATCGCTACACCCTCCATTTCCGCCCGACCGAGACGAAGGACGCCAAGACCTCGCCGATCGATTCCGCCGAGCCGATCGTCGTCCGGGCGAAAAAGATCGTCCTCGCTCTGCCCAGGCGTTCGCTGGAGCTGATCAAGTGCGGGGCGCTGGAGCGCAGCGCGCAATATATGGACGACCGCAATTCGGTGCTGATCCAGAGCGCCTTCAAGCTCTTCATGGCCTACGAGGCGCCCTGGTGGCGGACGCTCGGCCTCGTCGCCGGCCGCTCGGTCACCGATTTGCCGATGCGCCAGGTCTATTATTTCGGGACGGAAGGCGAGCAGAGGGGCGGCGAGCCCTTCCTGAACTCGCTCGTCCAAGCCAGCTACAACGACATCTCCACCGTCCCCTTCTGGAAGGCGCTGGAGAAGGGCGAGCCCTATGACGGCTACATGCCCGCCTGCGTCGAGCCGGGGGTGACCGATCCGATCCCCGTCACCGAGCATCGCGCCACGAGGGAAATGGTCGAGGATTGCAACAAGCAGATCGCCCAGGTCCATGCTCTGCCCGAGATCCCGAAGCCCTATTCGGCGGTCTACCACACGTGGAACGAGGATCCCTATGGCGGCGGCTGGCACGAGTGGAAGGCCGAGTACCGGCTCGACCAGGTGATGTGGCGGATGCTCAAGCCCGTCGCCGGCGAGGACATCCATATCTGCGGCGAGGCCTATTCCTACGGCCAGGGCTGGGTCGAGGGGGCCTTCTGCACCGCCGAGCAGATGCTCGAGAGCCATTTCGGGCTCAAGCGGCCGCGCTGGCTCGACAAGGACTATTCCATCATGCCCTGTCCGGAAGGCGGTTGCGGAGATCTCGACGGCTGCGTGACCACGCCCGACACGGCCGACCTGGTAGAGGAGCTGAACGCGCTTACGCCGAGCTGCCTCGACAAGCGGGACATCAGCTGATGGACGCCGCCCCCCAGACCCCGGCCCCTCCTCCCCCGGCCCCCTATAACGTCGCCCAATATCTGGTCGACCGCCTGAAGCAGTGCGGGCTCGGCCACGTCTTCGCGGTCCCGGGCGACTATGCCGCGAACTTCCTCAACGCGCTCGACAGGACCGAGGGGATCGTCCGGGTCCCAAACATCAACGAGCTCGGAAGCGGCTATGCGGCGGACGGCTATGCCCGGTTCCGGGGCATCGGAGCCGCCTGCGTGCAGTACGGAGTCGGCACGTTCAGCGCCCTCAACTGCGCGGCCGGCTCGTTCGTCGAACGCGTTCCGGTCGCGATCATCTCGGCCAGCCCGCGCACCAAGGACCGGCTGCTCGAGACGGAGGAATCGATCCTATTCCACCATTCGACCGGCGACCTCGACTCCGACCGCGACATCTTCGCCCATGTCACCGTCGCCTCCGAGATCGTCTCCGACCCGGCCGAGGCGCCGGCCCAGATCGACGCCGCGATCGGGGCGATGCTCACGCACCGCCGGCCGATCTATATCGAAGTGCTGCAGGACGTCTGGATCGCCCCCTGCGCGCAGCCGGCCGGGATATTGTCGGGGGCTTTGCTGATGAGCGAGGCTAAACCGCTCGACGCTTTGCTCGATGCCGCGTGGGAGCGGATCGCCGCCGCCGAGCGGCCGATCCTGTGGTTCGGAATCGACATCCAGCGCTTCGGCCTTCAGGATCTCGCCCAGCGCATCGTCGACTCGAGCGGCCTGCCCTTCACCACGACCAGCCTCGCCAAGACCGTGCTGGACGAAGCCCAGGACGCCTTCATCGGCACCTATGCCGACGCCGCCTCCCCCGCCTCGACCCGAGCGGCGATGAAGGCCTGCGACTGCCCGATCGCGCTCGGAACGATAATCACCGACGACTACCTGCCGATCATGGCGTCGAGCTACGGCGCGATGATCGCGGTCAACGACGAGGAAGCGCGGGTCGGCTGGGCGCAATATCTCGGAGTGACCCTGGCCGATGTCCTGGAAGGATTGCTCGACCGTTTCGAGGGCGATTCGCGCTTTCCCCGCACCTGCGGGCGCCCCGAGGTCGACCCGGAGGAGCCCGAGGCGGCCGGAAGCGGGCTCACCTACAATCGCTTTTACCGCCAGCTCACCGGCTTCCTGAAGGACGAGGACCTGCTCGCCGAGTCCGTCCTGGTGCTCGGCGAGAGCACCTCCCTCTACGTCTTCGGCAACATGTTCGGGCTGCCGCGGGACTCCTTCGTCGCGCAGGCCGCCTGGGGCTCGCTCGGCCACGAGACCGGCTGCGCGCTCGGAGTCGCCCTGGGCTCGGGCAAGCGGCCCTGGGTCGTCGCCGGCGACGGCGGCTTCATGATGATCTGCCAGGAGATATCGAGCCTGGTCCGGGCCGGGATAAACGCCGCGGTGTTCGTGATGAGCAACCGCGGCTATGCGATCGAGCAGGCCTTCGTGAACCTCGACGCCTTCGAGCCCGAAGGCGAGTTCGCCGCCTACGACGTCCTCCCCGTCTGGGACTATCTCGCCCTCGCCAAGGCGTTCGGAGCGAGAGGCTTCCGGGTCGAGACGGCCGACCAGCTCGCCGCCGTGCTCGGCCAGGTCAGGGACCTTCGCGGGGTGCCCGCGCTGATCGAAGTGGTGATCCCGGACAAGGACCTGGCGCCCCAGCTCAAGCGCCTCGCCACGCCTCCGCCGGCGCTGCGCAGGCAGGGGCGGACGGGGCCGATCGGGTAATGGGTTCCGTCATTGCGAGGATCGAAGCGACGAAGCAATCCAGCGGGCCTCCAGGGCTGCACTGGATTGCTTCGCTGCCGCGCAGCGGCAGTTCATCCTGAGCGCCGCCGCAGGCGGCGTCGAAAGGGCTCGCAATGACGGGCCGTGCTAAACCGCCTCCAGCAACCCCTCCAGCTGCCCAAGGTCGATCCTCGTGCGAAGCGTGTCGAGGCCGTCGATCACGAAGTAAAGCGGCTGGATCGAGTCGGACCGGTAGGGCATCCGAAGCACCCGCTCGAGGTCGAAGGGCAGGCGCTCGGGCCTCGCGCTGTCGAGCGCATAGGCCGCCTCGCCGAAGCTCGAGGCGAGGCCCGCGCCGTACAGCTTGAGAGCTCCGTCCTCCAGCGCCATCCCGAACTCGACGGTGAACCAGTAGAGGCGCGAGAATATCGCGACCTTGCCCTTCTCCACCGCCTTCAGCCCTTCCTCGCCCAGCCGCTGCATGAAATCGGCGAACCAGGGGTCGGCGAGCATCGGGACATGTCCGAACACGTCGTGGAACACGTCCGGCTCCTCCAGATAGTCGAGGCTGGAGGCCGGGCGGATGAAGTTGCCGGCCGGGAACTGGCGGCGGGCGAGATGGGCGAAGAAGATTTCGTCCGGCACCAGTCCGGGCACCGCCACCACCGTCCAGCCGGATCGGGCGGACAGCCGGGCGTTGAGATCGGCGAAATCGGGGATTCCGGAGCGCGACAGGAGCAGCGAGTCGAGCCCCTTCTCGAACGCCGAGACGGCGCGGCCGGCGAGCTTGCGCCTCTGGCGCGCGTAGAGGACGTCCCAGACCCGGTGCTGCTCGGCCCCGAAGCGTTCCCAGTTTTGCGGGATCGTCCAGTCCTGCGCCGTTCCGGGCGGGCGGGCCGGCGGCAGAGGCGGCGGCAATATCTCGGTGAGCTCGGTGATCATCGGGGTCTCTCCACATGAAAAAACCCCGCCCGGGGATCCGGACGGGGTGGTTAAGCCTGGCTTGTTAAGCGCGCGCTATTCCGGTCCCGCCCGAGCGATTCCGTAATAATAATAGCTGGAAGCCGCGGCGGAGATCGTCGCGTTCAACTGAGCGGCGGGGGCGCGCATCGGCTTCATCCTTCGAAAGTTGGGTTATCGGAGCCTGTTTGTCAACGTGGGGCTGGGCGGACGGTGAACGCCCCGTCATTGCGAGCCCTTCGACGCCGCCTGCGGCGGCGCTCAGGATGAACTGCCGCTGCGCGGCAGCGAAGCAATCCAGTGCGGCTTTGGAGCCCCGTGGATTGCCGCGTTGCTGCGCTCCTCGCAATGACGGTGGCTCAGGGCAGCTCCCGCGCCGCCTCGAGCACTTCCTCCGCATGGCCCGGGACCTTCACCTTGCGCCACACCCTTTTCACTATCCCGAGCCGGTCGACGAGGAAGGTGGCGCGCTCGATGCCCATATATTTGCGGCCGTACATCGACTTCTCGGTCCAGGTTCCGAACGCCTCGCAGGCCGAGCCGTCGGAATCGGTCGCGAGAGGGATCTTGAGTCCGAATTTCTCGATGAACCTTACGTGCTTCTTCGAATCGTCCTTCGAGACCCCGAGGATCCAGGTGCCGGCATTCTTGAACTCGTCGGCGAGCGCGGTGAAGGCCTGGGCCTGGGCCGTGCAGCCCGAAGTGGAATCCTTGGGGTAGAAATAGATCACCAGCTTCTGGCCGCCGAAATCGGCCGGGCTGATCGCCTTGCCCTCGACGCTCGCCAGCTTCACGTCCGGAACCTTGTCGCCTTCGCTGAGCATCTGATCGTCTCCATTTGGCTCGTTGGTCGTCACCCTGAACTTGTTTCAGGGTCCAGTTCTCCACCCGCGAGGCGGCTCGTAGCTGGATGCTGAAGCAAGTTCAGAATGACGGCTAGTGCCCCGACGCCACTTGGCGCCACAGCTCCGCCACCCTCTGCCGCGCCGAATCGTGGGCCGCAAGCAGGGCGTTCCAATCGGCAAGTCCGCAGGCCGCGGCGACCAGGGGCTTGGTCTCGTCGGGCGGCTCGTCCGACGCCGGCGAGACCAGCCGGAACATGACCAGCATACGGGTGAGCAGTCGGAGCGCCGGGTCGATCCGGTCGCTGACCAGCCCGGCCGCGACCAGCTCCTCCAGAGCATCCTCGAGATGGGGGTGGAGTCCGACGGCATGTTTCAGCTGGAGCGTGTGGACGGCGAATTCGAGATCCACCAGGCCGCCCGGGCCGAGCTTGATGTCGAACCGCCCGCGGGCCGATTTGTGAGCCGCCATCTCGGTCCGCATCGCCACGGCGTCGGCCACCAGCCGCTCCGGGTCGCGCGGCCTGGCCAGGGTCCGGTCGATCACCGCCTGAAGCCCGGCGCGGCCTTCCGCCGAGCCGAAGACCAAGCGGGCCCGGGTCAAGGCCATATGCTCCCAGGTCCAGGCCTGCTCGCTCTGGTAGCGGTCGAAGCTTTCCAGGCTCACCGCAAGCATTCCGTCGGTGCCGGACGGGCGAAGCCGGGTGTCGACGTCGTAGAGCGGCCCGGACGCGGTCGGAACGCTCAGGGCGGCGGTCACCCGCGGTGCGAGCCGGTTGAAATAATCGGTCGCCCGAAGCGGCCGTGGCCCGTCCGATTCCGCCTCGTGAGTGCCGTTGAACAGGTAGACGAGGTCGAGGTCGGAGGCGTGGGTCAGGGCCTCGCCGCCGAGCCGGCCGAGGCCCATGACCAAGAGCTCGGAGCCGGGCACCCGCCCGTGCCGGGCCTCGAACTCGGCGGTCGCGGCCCGGGCGAGGACGTTGATCGCGGCTTCGGCGACCCGCGAATAGCCCTCGGCCGCCTCGATCGGATCCGAATGGGCTACGATCAACTGCACTCCGAGGGCGAACCGGCGCTCGTTGACCCGCCGCCGCACCCGGTCGAGCACGAGCTGATAATCTTCCCCCTCCCGCTCGGAACGGGAGAAGTCGCGGACCAGCTCGTCTACCGGCGGCGCAGGCTGGAACGCCGAGGCGTCGACGAGGCCGTCGAGCAGCTCGGCCGGAGGCCGGAGCTGC
>DASQZF010000200.1:0-1980 GCA_035638835.1 Allosphingosinicella sp.
ACCCCTCCACCACCCTTCGGGTGGTCTCCCTCCCCATCTTCGATGGGGAGGCAAGTCAGGTCTCCGCCATGAAATCCCTTATCGCGCCTGTCACCGTGCCCGGCTCCTCCCAGGTGATGAAATGGCCCGCCGTGGGTGAGGTGACCAGCCGCAGGTCCTCGATCAGGTCCGGCAGGCCCTCAAGCTGGACCGGCAGGAGCGCCGAATCGTTCAGGCCCCAGACGACCAGGGTCGGCATCGCGAGCTTCGGAAACGGGGCATGGGTCCAGAGCGGGGCCTTGGCCTCCTCGCCCGGGGCCGGGACGAAGATCTTCGAGGACCGGTACCAGTTGAGCATGGTGGTGAGGACGCCGGGCTGCGACCAGTCGTCGAGATAATGCCGCCTCTCCTCGGCCGGCAGCCTTGTGGGATCGGCGTGGCTCAGCAACACCCTGTCGAGGAAAGCCTCGATCCCCATCCCGATGATCGCGCCTTCCGCGGCCGGGGAGCGGAAGAAGCTGATATATTGCGAGGCCTCGCGCTGGGCCGGATCGTCGATCAGGCTCTTCTGGAAGACCAGGGGATGCGGCGCGTTGACGATGATCAGCCGCTCGACCCGGAAGGGGTGGCTCAGCGCCGTCGTCCAGGCCACCGCGCCGCCCCAATCGTGCCCGGCGAGGGTGAAACGATCGAGGCCGAGCGAGTCGGCCAGCGCCATGACGTCCGCGACGATCCTGTCGGTCTCGTAATTCTCGACGCCTTCGGGCCTGTCGGAAGCCGCGAAGCCCCGCTGGTCCGGCGCATATACCCGGTAGCGGTCGGAAAGGCCGTCGAGCTGGTTGCGCCAGGTGCGATGCGATTCGGGGAAGCCGTGGAGGAAGATGATGGGCTCGCCGTCCTCCGGGCCGGCGGAGGCCAGGTTGAGGGTCACCCCGGTGGAGAGGGAAATGCGCTGGTAGCTGAGCTCGGTCATGGCAGCCTTTTACCCGTCATTGCGAGCGAAGCGAAGCAATCCAGTGGGGCCTCCGAGGCCGGCTGGATTGCCGCGTCGCTACGCTCCTCGCAATGACGGCTAGGGATAGCTCACCGTCTTGGGCGGAGTGGTCGGAAGCGGGATGAACTCCCCGTCGTCGTCCGGCGGCAGGATGAACCTGCCCGCCGCCCAATCCTCCTTGGCCTGGTTTATTCGGTCACGGCGCGACGAGACGAAGTTCCACCAGACGTGGCGGGGCCCGTCGATCGGCGCTCCGCCGCACAGCATGACCCGGGCGCCGGTCTCCGAGCGAAGGGTCGCGGCGATTCCGGGGGCGAGGACGTAGAGGACGCTTCGCTCAAGCTTCAGCCCGTCGAGGCTCGCCTCGCCCTCGGCGAGGTAGACGGCCCGCTCGTCGGCCTCGGCATCGATCGGCATCGCCCCGCCCGCCGCCAGTTGGATGTCGGCGTAGATCGTCTCGCTGTGGCAGGTGACCGGAGAGGTCGAGCCCCACAATGTCCCCATCACCACCCTGGCCGAGGCGCCGCCGCCGTCGACGACCGGAAGCCGGTCCTTCGCGACATGCTCGAAGGCGGGGTCGATCTCCTCCTTCGCCGCGGGAAGGGCGATCCAGGTCTGGATCCCGCTGAGCTCCGGCCCGCCTGGCCGAAGATGCGCCGGCGACCGCTCCGAATGGGCGATCCCGCGCCCGGCCGTCATCAGGTTGACCGCTCCCGGCTCGATCGTCGCGAAGGTGCCGAGGGAATCGCGATGGTCGATGGCGCCGGCGAACAGATAGGTGACGGTCGCGAGGTTGATGTGCGGATGCGGCCGGACGTCGATCCCTGCGCCCGAGGGAAGATGGGCGGGTCCCATCTGGTCGAAGAAGATGAACGGCCCGATCGTGGTCCGCTCCCGGTGCGGAAGCGTCCGGTGGACCTTGAAGCCGCCGAGATCGTGGGTGGCCGGGAGGAGCGTCTGGAGGATGAGATCGGTCATGGCGACGGTGTAACGTAGGGCAGCGGAAG
>DASQZF010000201.1:0-31248 GCA_035638835.1 Allosphingosinicella sp.
CGGCGTTTCGCGCCGGCCGCACCCTGAAGCTCACAAACCCTCCCCCTGAGCCAGCCTCAGGATCGCCAAAGTCGAGAGGCGGGCGCGCTCGGCAAGGCTCTCGACGATCAGATATTCGGATTCCGAATGGATTGCTCCGCCGCGGACGCCCATCGTGTCGACCACGGGCACCCCGCAGGCGGCGATGTTGTTGCCGTCGCACACCCCGCCCGAATCGCGCCAGCCGATCGACTGCCCGAGATCGGCGCCGCAGCTTGCGACGAGCGCGAACAGCTTCTCGGCGGCGGCATCGAGCGGCTTGGGCGGACGGCCCCAGCCGCCATGCAGGATTATGCGGACGTCGCGCTTCGCGGCCACTTCCGCCACCGCTTCCTCCAGGGCGGCCTGAGCCCGCTCCTGCTCGGCTCGGGTCCTGGGACGCATATTCACGCGCAGGATCGCATGGTCGGGCACGACGTTGTTCGGCCCGCCGCCGTCGATTCTCGCCGGATTGACGCTTAGCCCTTCGCCTTTCGCCTCGGCAAGGCGAAGCGCAAGATCGGCCGCCGCAAGCAATGCGTTGCGCCCGTCCTCCGGATTGCGTCCGGCATGGGCGCTTCGGCCGGTCACGATCAGCGAGAAGTTGCCGCTTCCGGGCCGAGCGCCCGCTAGGGTCCCGTCGGGAAGCGCCGAAGGTTCGTAGGTCAGCGCCGCCTTCTTGCCGCGCGCCGCTGCGGCGATCAGCGCGGCGGAACCCGGCGAACCGACCTCCTCGTCGGAATTGATCACCACTTCGTAGCCAAGAGCGGCGGAAATCGGCGATTCCTCCACCGCCTTGAGAGCGGCTAGGAGCACCGCGAGCCCGCCCTTCATGTCCGCGACCCCCGGCCCGCCGAGCACGCCTTCGTCGCGCCAGAATACGTCCTGGAAGGGATGATCGGGCCCGAACACGGTGTCCATGTGGCCGGTGAAGA
This sequence comes from Allosphingosinicella sp., assembly GCA_035638835.1. GTDB lineage: Bacteria > Pseudomonadota > Alphaproteobacteria > Sphingomonadales > Sphingomonadaceae > Allosphingosinicella. Next base: position 954 of record DASQZF010000201.1, read on the forward strand.
GCAATTGCACCGGCGCCTCGGGGCGGACGGCGAGGTGGAGATTCTTTCCATGCCGGACGGCGAGGCGCTCGCCGGCGGGGCTGACCGAATCGACCGGAGCGGCTTCGCCGAGGACGAGATCGCCCGGAAGCCCGGCGAAAGCGTCGGCGAGCAGTCCCGCGACCTCGCCGAGGCCGGCCAAGTTGTGCGACCCGCTGTTCACCGCCGCCCAGGCCTCGACCTGGGCGAGCATCGGCGCCCCGGCCGAACGCTCGACCGCCGCAGCTTCGTCATTGGTAAGGCCCCGCATGGCCGAAGCTCTAGCGGCAGATCAAGGTGCAGCCAACACGGGGAGTCACAGCCATTCCCGGAACGCCGCCAGGACCTCCTCGTACAGCTTCTTCTTGAAGGGGACGATCATCCTTGGAAGGTCGTCGGGGTCCGCCCATTTCCAGGCCCGGAACTCCGGGTCGGGGGTGGCGATGTCGACATCGTCGTCGGCGCCGAGGAACCGGGCAAGGAACCAGGTCTGGCGCTGGCCGCGCCAGCGGCCTTTCCACAGCTTTCCAGCCAGCTCCTCGGGAAGGTCGTAATAGAGCTCCTCGCCGTGGCGGGCGACGATCTCGACCAGATCGGGTTTGATCCCTGTCTCCTCCTGCAGCTCGCGAAGCGCGCCCCGCTCCGCATCCTCGCCTTCGTCGAGGCCGCCCTGAGGCATCTGCCACGCTTCGAGCGTGCTATCGAGGCGCTGCCCGACCCAGACCTTGCCCTGAGCGTTGACAAGCATGATCCCGGCGGCGGGACGGTAGGGGAGGGGGTTCATTGGGGCCGCCCACCCGTCATTGCGAGCGAAGCGAAGCAATCCAGCGCTGCGTTCGTGACGGGCGCCGAGTCTGGATTGCCGCGTCGCTCCGCTCCTCGCAATGACGGGGTCATATCGCTTGTACCTCCTTCAGGATCAGCTTCAGGGCCTCCACCCCCGACGAGATGTCGTCGGCCGAAGAGGGGATCGCCTTGCGAAGATTGATATAGCCGTGGATATTGCCTTTGGCTTCGCGGAAGACGACCGGGACCCCGGCCTCGGCGCAGGCGGCGGCATAAGCCCGGCCCTGGTCGCGGATCGGATCGAGGCCCGCGGTCTGGACCAGGGTCGGCGGCATCCCCGCCTGGCTCTTGAGCAGCGGCGAATAGCGCCAGTCGGCCTCGTCGGGACGGTAGCAGCCGTCGAACCAGGCCATCCCTTGCCGGCTGAGGAAATAGCCTTCGCCGAAATCCTCGTAGGACGGATAGCCCCTGGCGGGATCCGCGGCCGGGTAGATCGGCCATTGCGCGATCACCGGCACCTCGGCCGGCTCGTCCCTCAAGGCGAGGGCGACGACGATCGCGAAATTGCCGCCGGCGCTGTCGCCCGCGGTGACCAGGCCGGTCACCGTCCGGCCGAGAAGGGGAGGGCTTGCCGCCGCCCAGCGGGCCGCGGCCATGCAATCCTCCGCGCCGGCCGGAAAGGGATGCTCGGGCGCGAGGCGATAGTCGACCGCGAGCAATGGAAGGTCGAGCTGCCTTGCGACCTCCGCGCAGAAGGGCTCGTGGGTGTCGAGATCGCCGAATACGAAGCCGCCCCCGTGGAAGAAGAGGACGAGCGGGCCGGGCTCGCGGACCTCGCGCATATCGTAGAGCCTCAGGCGGATCTCGCCGGCGGGGCCGGGGCAGGCGAGGTCCCGCATCACCGCAAGCTCGCCGACTTCCGCATCCGCGACATGTCGGGAAGCCAGGATCATGGCTCGCGCCTGGTTCGGCCCGACCTCATGGGCGCGCGGCCCGGGCAGCTTGTTGTAGTAATCCAGGAAGAGTCGGACGTCCGGCCGGACATAAGGGTCGCTCATCGTCTCTCCCGGGTTCGAGCCGCTCCCTTATTGCGCTCGCGGCGATCCGCCAACCGGCTCTGCAGATATTGCTCAAAATCGGGCTAAGCGCCTAGCTTGGTTGACTTTTGCATCCGTTTCGGACATTTGCGGGCCTATCGGGGCCGGAGGGAAAATGCGGGATTTCAACATGCTGGCGGTCTTTTCGGCCGCCTTGCTGTGGGCGACGGCGCCTCCGCGAAGGACGGTTCGGTCTCGCCCAAGCCGAGGAAAATCTGCCGGACGGAGCAGATGCCGGGCCGCATCACCCCCAGGCGGATTTGCCGGGTGGTCCTGCCCTCGGACCCCATAGCGCAGGACGACGGACGCAAGACGGCCGAGCCGGGTCGGCGCGGCAACTGAGCGCCAACGAGTTTCGAATGGAGTAAAGATATGCGTAAATTCAACCTGTTGGCCGCCATCGCCGCCCTTTCGCTGACTGGCGGCGCCGCCGTCGCCGAGGAGAAGGCGGTCAAGCCGGCCAAGGAGAGGAAGATCTGCAAGGGCCAGGCCGGCTCGACGAGCCGGATCGCCAAGAAGCGGATCTGCAAGACCAGGGCGGAATGGGCCGAGACGGCGAACCAGGAAGACCTGGAGGACGCCGAGAGCAGGCTGCGCGGGATGAGCCGCGGCAATCGGTGAAGCAACCGAGCCGCGGCGGTCCGAGCGGCCGCCCGGCCCACTGATATACGAACTTCCATTATGGACCGGGAAAGCGCGGTTGCAAGTTGTCGCGCCCGATCCATTGAGGTAACCTTCCGGCGCCCTGCAAATGGGGTGCCCGGATTGGCGAAGGCCGTCCGTTTTATTTAATGGAGGCCCGCCATGGGTAAGTTGAGCCTGCTCGCCGTTTTTGTCGTTACTTTCACGGCCGGTCAGGTCGCCCTCGCCGGGGAGAAGGCGAAGGGCGCGCCCGGCGAGAAGAAGATCTGCAAGGCCAGTGCGACCACGAGCAGCCGGATCCGGGCCAAGAAGGTCTGCAAGACCCAGGCGGAATGGGCGAAGGGGCCGACCCAGGAAGAGTTGGAGGATGCGGAAGCGAAGATCCGCGGGATGAGCCGCGGCAACTGATCGGCCTGCGGGCCGGCTCCTCGCCGCAACGATGGTCGCGACCCAATCCTGACCCGTCATTCCGGCGAAGGCGGGACCTTTGCATAAGTCGCCGGGCCTTAGCCCCTCCCCTGAAGGGGAGGGGCTTGGATTCCGGGTCGAACCGAAATGACGCCTACTGAGCGGCCATCTCGCTCCGCTTCGAGTTGTCGCGCCCGGCCCGCCCCGCTAGGATGTTCGGGTAACCCCCGACGAAGGAAGCGAGATTGGCGACGGCCACCCATTATCTGACTCCCGAGGAAGCCGGCGCCGACACTCCGTGCGAGGCCGTGGTCGTTCGCTTCGCGGGGGACAGCGGCGACGGGATGCAGCTGACCGGCGGCCAGTTCACCCTGTCGACCGCGCTCGCCGGCAACGACCTCGCAACCTTCCCCGATTTCCCCGCCGAGATCCGCGCCCCCCAGGGGACGACCTTCGGGGTCTCGGCCTTCCAGATCAATTTCGGCTCGGCCGCGATCGAGACCGCGGGCGATTCGCCCGACGTGCTGATCGCGATGAACCCGGCCGCGCTCAAGACCAATGTCGAGGATTTGAAGCCCGGCGGGCTGATCATCGCCGACGACGGCGAGTTCGGGGCGCGCAACCTCGCCAAGGCCGGCTATGCGGCCAATCCGCTCGACGACGGCAGCCTGGGCAAGTGGCAGGTCATCCGACTCGACATCTCGCAGCTCACCCTCGACGCGGTGAAGCCCTTCGGCCTCGGCAACAAGGAGGCGCTGCGCTGCAAGAACATGTGGACGCTGGGCCTCGCGCTCTGGATGTTCGACCGCGACCGCGAGCCGATCGTCGAGTGGCTCCGCTCCAAGTTCGCCAAGGCCGCGGAGCTCGCCGAGGCCAATATCGCCGCCCTCAACGCCGGCCATGCCTATGGCGAGACGGCGGAGATCGGCGGCCAGATCCCGCAGCGCCACATCGATCCGGCGCCGGCCGAGCCGGGGCTGTACCGGACGGTCACAGGGGCCGAATCGATCTCGCTCGGCCTCGTCGCCGGGGCGCAGCTCGCCGGCCTCCCGATGTTCTTCGGCGGCTATCCGATCACGCCCGCCTCGGCCATCCTCCACCATCTCTCGCGCCTCAAGGAATATGGGGTGACGACCTTCCAGGCGGAGGACGAGATCGCGGCGATCGGATCCGCGATCGGCGCGGCCTATGCCGGGAGCCTCGGGGTCACCTCCTCGTCCGGGCCGGGGATCGCACTCAAGATGGAGGCGATGGGGCTCGCCATCATGACCGAGCTTCCGCTCGTCATCGTCAACTCCCAGCGCGGCGGGCCTTCGACCGGGCTTCCCACCAAGACCGAGCAATCGGACCTCTACCAGGCCGTCTACGGCCGCAACGGGGACGCTCCGCTGCCGGTCATCGCCGCGCGCTCGCCGGCCGACGCCTTCGACTGCGCGATCGAGGCGTGCCGTATCGCGGTCCAGTACATGACCCCAGTGATGCTCCTCACCGACGGCTATATCGCCAATGCGGCCGAGCCCTGGCGAGTGCCCGACATGGCGGGCTTCGAGCCCTTCCCGGTGGTTTTCCACACCGATCCTCCGGCGGAAGGCGAGGGGGTCAGACCCTATGCGAGGGACGGGAAGCTCGCCCGGGTCTGGATCCGGCCCGGAAGCCCGGGCCTCACCCACCGAATCGGCGGGATCGAGAAGAATGTCGGCACCGGCCATATCGATTATGCGCCGGCCAACCACCAGGCGATGACCGACATCCGCGCCGACAAGGTTCTGGGAGTCGCGGATTCGATCGGCGACCAGGGGATCTGCCATGGCGAGGCCGGCGGGACTCTCGCCGTCGTCGGCTGGGGCTCGACCTACGGGCCGATCCATCAGGCCGTGCGCCGGGCGCGAGGCCGCGGGCTCGACGTCAGCCACATCCATATCCGCCACATCTGGCCGCTTCCGAAGAATTTGGGCGAGCTTTTGAGGTCCTACGACCGGATCATCGTGCCCGAGATGAACAAGGGCCAGCTCAAGACCCTGCTCCGCGACCAGTATCTGGTCGACGCCCGGCCGGTGAACAAGGTGTCGGGCCAGCCCTTCAAGATCGCGGAGATCGAAGCGGCCATCGACGAGGCCTTGCGGTGAGGGTGATGCGGATCACGCGTCCACCGTTCGCCCTGAGCCTGTCGAAGGGCTTTCCTTCCTGCGCCGGAAGTGAAGGGAAGGGCTTCGACAAGCTCAGCCCGAACGGTTGTTCCCTGCACCCAAAACCCCGTCCGCGTTAAGGCCCTGTCATGAACGAACTGACCAAGCTCACCGCCAAGGATTTCGCCACCGACCAGGAGGTGCGCTGGTGCCCGGGGTGCGGCGACTATGCCGTGCTGAAGGCCGTGCAGCGGACCATGCCTGAGCTGGGCGTCAGGCCCGAGAACACCGTCTTCGTCTCAGGGATCGGCTGCTCGTCGCGATTTCCCTATTATATGGAGACCTACGGCTTCCACACGATCCACGGCCGGGCGCCGAGCTTCGCCACCGGGATCAAGCTCGCCAGGCCGGAGCTCGACGTCTGGATCATCACCGGCGACGGGGACGCCCTGTCGATCGGCGGCAATCACACGATGCATGTGCTCAGGCGCAACCTCGACTGCCAGATATTGCTGTTCAACAACGAGATTTACGGCCTCACCAAGGGCCAATATTCGCCGACCAGCCGGGCCGGGACCCGCTCGCCCTCGACCCCCTTCGGATCGGTCGACCGGCCGGTCAGCCCCTGCGCCTTCGCCCTGGGCTCGGGCGCGCGCTTCATCGCCCGGAGCATCGACGTCCACAAGAACCTGCCCGAGGTCCTGAAGGCGGCCCATGCCCACAAGGGTGCAAGCTTCGTCGAGATCTACCAGAATTGCATCGTCTACAATGACGACGTCTTCGCGCCCTTCACCGCCAAGGAGAATAGCGGCAACCAGCTCTGGCTCAGGGCCGGCGAGCCGATGCTGTTCGCCGGCGGCGCCCGGGGCATAGCCCTGGACCGCGAGGCGCTGGCGCTGAAGGTCGTCGACGTCGAGGGCGGCGATTGGCGGTCGGCCGGGGTGCTCGTCCACGATTCCTCGAACCGCTCGGTCGCCCATATGCTGGTCGAGATGCCGTTCGGAACCTTCCCGACCGCCTTGGGGGTACTCTACGAAGACCCGGCGCCCACCTTCGAGAGCGCGGTGGTCCGGCAAAATGAGGAAGCCAGCGTCGGCAAGAAGCCCGACCTCCAGGCCCTGGTCTCGAAGGGCCAGAGCTGGATGGTGACGAAAGAGCCGCATCTCATCTAGAAACTCCCCTCCCTTGCAGGGAGGGGTTGGGGGTGGGTAGGCGAGCGCAGCGAGACTTTCTTCTGTCTCCGGGGTTCGGCCGCCTTCGGCGGACCCACCCCCGGCCCCTCCCTTGCAGGGAGGGGAGCTAGGGCTGCTCGCCCTTCGTCGCCGCCGCCGCCGCCGCCTTGCGGTCGTTGCTCCGGGCCAGCAGGTAGAGGAGAGGGGAGATGCCCACGAAACAATCCGTCATCCCGGCGAAGGCCGGGACCTCAGGACGAGAAGTCTCGGCGGGTCTCCCCGAGGTCCCGGCTTTCGCCGGGATGACGGCTTGCTTCCTAACTTCAACCCCGCCACCAAGCGCGCCATGAACCAGCAATCCCGCGGGCGCCATCTCGTCGCCGCCGACCGCCGTTTCGCCACCGGCGGAGGGAAGCTCGCGCACCTGCTTTCGGGAAGCTTCTCGAGGATCCTGGGGAGGATCGACCGCGGGCTGGAGCGGGGCGCGATCGAGGCGACCCTCCCCGACGGCTCGAAGCGAATCCTCGGCGGGCGCCGGCCCGGCCCCCGGCCGATCGTCCACCTGCACAGCTGGAAAGGGCTCGCCCGGCTGATCACCTCCGGCTCCGTCGGCTGGTACAAGGCCTGGGAGCAGGGCGAATGGTCGTCGCCCGATCCGGTGCCGCTGTTCGAATTGTTCATGCTCAACGCGGAGAGCCTTGGAGCCACCGCCCGGGCCAAGGGCCTGTTCCGGCTGGTCAACAGCATCGCCCACCGGTTCCGGGATAATGACAAGCAGGGCGCTCGCGAGAACATTTCCCACCATTACGACCTCGGCAACGATTTCTACCGGGCCTGGCTCGACGAGGGGATGACCTATTCCAGCGCGGTCTTCGCCGAGCCGATTGGAGAGGAGGAGCCGCTCCAGCCGGCGCAGGCGCGCAAGCTGAAGCTGCTGCTCGACCGGCTCGAGCTGAAGCCGGGCCAGAGGCTCCTCGACATAGGCTGCGGCTGGGGCTCGCTCGCCGAGGCGGCGGCTCGCGACTATCGGGTGGAGGTGGTCGGCCTCACTTTGTCCGCCGAGCAGAAGGCCTTCGCCGAGGGCCGACTGAAGACGGCCTGCCTCGCCCGGCAATGCTCGATCCAGCTCACCGACTATCGCGACGCTCAGGGCCGGTTCGACTCGGTCGCGAGCGTCGAGATGGTGGAAGCGGTCGGCAAGGATTATTGGCCCCGCTACCTGGAAAGCATCGCCCGGGTGCTGAAGCCCGGCGGGCGCGCCGCGCTCCAGTTCATCTCGATCCGCGAGTCCCTGTTCGACGATTATGCGGCCAATGCGGACTTCATCCAGACCTATATCTTCCCGGGCGGGATGCTGATCAGCGAGGCGAGGCTCGAGGCGCTTTCGCGGGAAGCGGGCCTCGAGTGGAAGGACCGCCGCGGCTTCGGCCTCCATTATGCGGAGACCCTGAAGCGCTGGCGCCGCCGCTACGACGACTCGGTCGAGCGGGGGCGCCTCCCGGCCGGCTTCGACGAGCCCTTCCACCGCCTGTGGCGCTATTATCTCATGTATTGCGAAGGCGGCTTCAGGAGCGGCGGGATCGACGTGGCGCAAGTGACCCTGGTGAAGGGGTAGGAAAGGGCTCGACAGGCTCAGCCCGAATGGGCGGGGCCTCAGGCTCGGACCGAACGGGCGGGGGCGGGATACGAACTTCCGATACCGTTCGGGCTGAGCTTGTCGAAGCCGTTCCTTTCTGTTCTCTTCAAAAGCGATGGGTTTCTGGGCCTATATGCTGCATTGCGGTGACCGCAGCTTCTACGTCGGGCATATGGACGATCTCGATGTGCGCATAGCCTCCCACATGTCGGGCGAGTTGGGGGGCTACACCTCGACGCGTTTGCCGGTGACCTTGGTCTGGTGCGACGAATTTCCCTCTCGCTACGAGGCGCTTTCGGCCGAGCGGCAGATCAAAGGCTGGAGCAGGGCGAAGAAGTTGGCATTGATCCGGAGCGATTGGAAGTCGATCAGCCAACTCTCGCGGAATCGGGCGGAAAGGGAGAAGGAGAGGGCTTCGACAGGCTCAGCCCGAACGGAGGAGGTGAAACTTCCCGCTCTCGCCCGTTACCCTCCCATCCGTTCGGGCTGAGCCTGTCGAAGCCCTTCCTTCTACTCTCGAACTTCCAGCCGCTCCCCCGTCTCGAATCCGCCGCGCAGCAGCGCGACGATCGCCTCCGCTACCGCGCTCGGCGGCTTGAGGGTCGCCGGGTCCTCTCCCGGAAAGGCTCGGGCGCGCATCGTCGTCGCAGTGGCGCCGGGGTCGACGATCGCCACCCGGACGGGGGAAAGGTTCCGGACCTCCTCCGCATAGCTGAGCGCCAGGGTCTCGAGCGCCGCCTTCGAGGCCCCGTAGGCGCCCCAATAGGCCCGGGGCCGTCCGCCGACGCTCGAGGTGACGGCGAGCAGCCGCCCGGCCTCGCTCTTGCGGAGCAAGGGGTCGAAGGCCGCGAGCAGCGCCTGGTTCGCTAGGACGTTCAGGGTGAGGACCCGGCTGAACTCCTTGCCGTCGATCTGGGCGACCGGGGTCAGCGAGCCCAAGGTGGCGGCGTTCAGGAGCATCACGTCGAGCCTGCCCCAGCGCTCCGCGACCGCGGTCGCCAGCCGGGCGATGCCGTCGGTCTCGATCAGGTCGAGGGGGGCGATGGTGGCGGTACCGCCGGCCTGGTGGATCCCGTCCTCGACCCGTTCGAGGTCGGCGGCGGTCCGGGCGGTGAGGACGACATGCGCACCGGCGGCGGCGAGCGCTTGGGCGGCGGCGGCGCCGATGCCCCGGCTTGCGCCGGTGACGAGGGCGATGCGGTTCTCCAGGAACTTGGTCATTCGCGGGCTTTGGAAGAAAGGGAGGGCTTCGACAAGCTCAGCCCGAACGGTTCACAGGTCGGCTCGGCTCCCTCAACCGTTCAGGCCGAGCCTGTCGAAGCCACTTCTTTCCCTAGGCATATCTCTCCGCCAGGAGAGCCAGCTGGTCGGGCGCTTCCATATCCTCCTGGTCGGTGAGCCGGGTCGGATAGGCGCCGGTGAAGCAGGCGTCGCAATATTGCGGCTGGGAATCGTCGCGCATATCCTCGCCGAGCGCCCGGTAGAGGCCGTCGATGGAGATGAAGGCGAGGCTGTCCGCCTTGATATAGTCGTTCATCTGGGCGACGTTCATCTGCGCGGCGAGCAATTTCGCCCGGTCGGGCGTGTTCACCCCGTAGAAGCAGCTGTGCCGGGTGGGCGGCGAAGCGATCCGCATATGGACCTCGCGGGCGCCTGCCTCGCGGAGCATCTGGACGATCTTGAGCGACGTCGTCCCGCGGACGATCGAATCGTCGATCAGGACCAGTCTCTTGCCGGCGATCAGGGCGCTGTTGGCGTTGTGCTTGAGCTTCACGCCCAGATGGCGGACGGCGTCGCTCGGCTGGATGAAGGTCCGCCCGACATAATGGGAGCGGATGATCCCGAGCTCGAACGGGAGCCCGCTCGCCTGGGCATAGCCGATCGCTGCGGGCACTCCGCTGTCCGGCACCGGCACGACATAATCGGCCTCGACCGGATTTTCCCGGGCGAGCTGGGCGCCGATCGCCTTCCTGACCTCATAGACCGAGGCTCCGTCGAGGACGCTGTCCGGCCTCGAGAAATAGATATGCTCGAAGATGCACGGCCTCGGCCGGACGTCGGCGAACGGCCGGTGCGAGCGCACCCCCTGGTCCGAGACGATGACGATCTCGCCAGGCTCGACGGTCCGGATATAGGTCGCCCCGACTACGTCCAGGGCAACCGTCTCCGAAGCGAAGATGTAGGAATCGCCGAGCCGGCCCATGACCAGCGGCCGCACTCCGAGCGGGTCGCGGCAGGCGATCATGCCTTCCGTCGTCAGGCAGATCAGCGAATAGGCGCCCTCGACCTGCTTCATCGCGTCGATCAGACGGTCGAGCAGGGTCCGGTAGGTCGAAGTCGCCACGAGATGGATGATGACCTCGGTGTCGGAGGTCGACTGGAAGATCGAGCCGCGCCGGTTGAGGTCGCGCCTGACCCGAATCGCGTTCGAGATGTTGCCGTTATGGGCGACCGCGAATCCGCCCGAGGCGAGCTCCGCGTATAAAGGCTGGACGTTGCGAAGCGCCGTCTCGCCCGTCGTCGAATAGCGGACGTGGCCGATCGCGGCCGGTCCGGCCAGCCGGCGGATGATCTCGGCGGTGTCGAAATTGCCGGCGACATGGCCCATCGCCCGGTGCGAATGGAAGTTGCGGCCGTCGAAGCTGGTGATGCCCGCCGCTTCCTGGCCCCGATGCTGGAGTGCGTGGAGACCCAGCGCCGCCACCGCCGAGGCGCTGTCCGAGCCCCAGATCCCGAAGACGCCGCATTCCTCGCGGAGCTTGTCCCCATCGAGGCCTGTGTCGAATGGATGCGTGGTCAGCATGAGTGAAACGCCCGCTCGCCCGTTTGATTCGCCCCGGACGGCATATAGGGAAGGGGCCGGCGCTTGTCGCCCCGCGCGGACGATTTTGATGTGGATTATGGAACGGCTTGCCCCGTCGCGAATCTTGCCTTGGGACCGATCATGAAAAAGACTCTCCTCATCCTCTTCCTGCTGGCGGCCTGCGGGCGCGACGATCCGGCGGCGGACAACCGGGCGGCTCCGGCCGGCCCGGCCGGCCCGGCCGCCACGGGCGAGTCGCGGCCCGCTTCGCCAAAGGGTGCGGCGACCGGCCTCACCGGCCTCTATGAAGGCGGCTCGGGCGCCCAGAAGAACCAGATGTGCGTCGTCGAGAAGGGCCGCGAAGCTCAGTTCGGACTGCTCGTCTGGGGCGGCAACCTGCACAGCTGCTCCGGCGCGGGAAGAGCCGTTCGCAACGGCGATCGGCTGACCCTGACCATGACCGGCGACGAGACCTGCACGATCAATGCGACCCTCAGGGACGGCGCCGTGACCCTCCCGGCGAGCCTTCCGCTGGGATGCGCTTATTATTGCGGAGCGCGGGCCAGCATGGCCGGGGCGAGCTTCACGAAACGCGGATCGGGCGAGGCCGATGTGAAGAAGGCGAGGGACATAGCGGGCGACCCGCTCTGCGAGTGACCTCCCCGTCATCCCTCCCGATCCTTGACGTTGACGTGAACGTAAACTACCTCCCCGACATGCCTCACGCCCTTCATTCGGATTTCGCGACTCCCGAATCCGGCGGCAAATTCTATACCATCACCGATCTGTGCGAGGAGTTCTCGGTTACTCCGCGGGCGCTTCGATTCTACGAGGACGAGGGCCTCATCTCGCCGCGCCGCCAGGGCCTCTCGCGAGTCTATGGCTGGCGCGACCGGGCCCGGCTCGCCTGGATATTGAGGGGCAAGAGGGTCGGCTTCAGCCTCGCCGAGATCCGCGAGATGATCGATCTCTACGACCTCGGCGACGGCCGGGCCTCGCAGCGCCGGGTCACGCTCGAGAAATGCCGCGGACGGATTGATCTCATGACCAAGCAGCGCGCCGACATCGACGCCACGATCGCCGAGCTGGAGCGCTTCATCGCTGTGGTCGAGGCGGCGGATGGGGGCGGACGTTGAGTTTGGATAGGTTGAGCTACGTTTTCCGTTCGGGCTGAGCCTGTCGAAGCCCTTCTTGTTGCGGGTCCGCGAGAAGGAGAGGCTTCGACCAGCTCAGCCCGAACGGGTTCTTTCATCGATGTTCAGTTCAAGAGGGATCCTCATGCCCAGCTACACCGCCCCGGTCCGCGAGACCCGCTACGTCCTCGAAGAGGTCCTCGGGATCGACCGCTATTCGAATCTCCCGGGATTCGAGAACGCGACGCCCGACATGATCGAGGCGATCCTCACCGAAGGCGGCCGCTTCGCCTCTGAGGTGCTCGCCCCGCTCAACCGAATCGGCGACGAGAAGGGCTGCGTCCGCCACGAGGACGGAAGCGTCTCGACTCCGCCGGGCTTCAAGGACGCCTGGGACCAGTTCACCGCCGCCGGCTGGACCACGCTCTCGGCGCCGGAGGAATTTGGCGGGCAGGGGCTCCCCCAGACGGTCGGAACCGCGGTCACCGAATATCTGCTTTCGGCCAACCAGGCGTTCGAAATGTATCACGGCCTGACCGCCGGAGCGATCGCTTCGATCCTGACCAAGGGCTCGGACGAGCAGAAGGCCAAATATCTGCCCAACATGGTCGCCGGCAAATGGACCGGTACGATGAACCTCACCGAGCCCCATTGCGGAACCGATCTCGGCCTCCTGCGCACCCGCGCCGTCCCCCGGGGCGCGGCGACCGACGGAGTCGCGGAAAGCTACTCGATCAGCGGCACCAAGATATTCATCTCGTCGGGCGAGCATGACCTGGCCGAGAACATCATCCACCTCGTCCTCGCCAAGATCGAGGGCGCTCCGGACAATGTGAAGGGAATCTCGCTGTTCATCGTCCCGAAGCGGATCATCGACGACAACGGCACTCTCATCGCCAACGGAGTCTCGTGCGGCTCGATCGAGCACAAGATGGGGATCCACGGCAATTCGACCTGCGTGATGAACTATGACGATGCCGAGGGCTATCTCGTCGGCGAGCCCGAGAAGGGCTTGGCCGCCATGTTCATCATGATGAACGCGGCCCGGCTCGGAGTCGGCCTACAGGGCCTGGCCCAGGGCGAGGTCGCCTACCAGAATGCCGTCGCCTATGCGAAGGACCGGCGCCAGGGCCGGGCACTCGTCCCCGACGCCCGCGATCCCAACGCCAAGGCCGATCCGATCATCGTCCATCCCGACGTGCGCCGGATGCTGATGGAGATGAAGGCGTTCAACGAGGCGGCGCGGGCGCTGGTCCTGTGGGGCGCGCTCCAGGTCGACATCAGCCGCCGCGCCCAGACCGAGGAGGAGCGCGAGGCCGCCTCCGACCTGCTCGGGCTGCTCACGCCCGTCATCAAGGGCTATATGACCGACCAGGGCTTCAAGGTCGCGGTCGACGCCCAGCAGATCCACGGCGGCCACGGCTATATCCGCGAATGGGGCATGGACCAGTTCGTCCGCGACGCCCGGATCGCCCAGATCTACGAAGGCACGAACGGGATCCAGGCGCTCGATCTGGTCGGCCGAAAGCTGGGCGCCAATGGCGGGCGGGCGATCCAGGCCTTCCTTCGGATGCTCGGCGACGAGATCGCCGAAGCCAAGGCCGGGGAAGGCGAGGCCGCCGAAGTGGCGGCGGCGCTCGAGAAGGGCGTCGGCGACCTCCAGACCGCGACCATGTGGCTGATGCAGAACGGGATGGCCAACGCCAACCACGCCGGAGCCGCGGCCTATCCCTACATGACCCTCACCGGGATCGTCTGCCTCGGCCTGATGTGGCTTCGAATGGCGAAGGCGAGCAAGGCGGCGCTCGCCAACGGCGGCGGCGACAGGGCTTTCCACGAAGCCAAGCTCGTCACCGCCCGCTTCTTCGCCCAGCGCATGATGCCGGAAACCGGGTCGCTGAGGCGCCAGATCGAGGCTGGGTCGGACACCTTGATGGCGCTTCCGGCGGAGGCGTTTTAGGCGTCCCCTCCTTCTCCCCTCCCTGGAAGGGAGGGGCCGGGGGTGGGTCCGCCGAAGGCGGCCGAGACGCCGACGCCCGGAAAGTCTCGCTTCGCTCGCCTACCCACCCCCAGCCCCTCCCTTCCAGGGAGGGGAGGAAGGCCGTGATCCGCTCAACCCGCCATCCGGCTCTCCACCCGAAGCGGCGACAAATCCGCCTCCGGCAGCATTTCGAACCCCGGCCGGGCGAAGAGAAAGCCCTGGACGTAGCGTATCCCGATGCTCCGAAGGGCTTCGAGCTCGGCGACGGTCTCCACCCCTTCGGCGATCAGGGTGATCCCCAGCTGGCGGCACATCCGGGCCACGCCGTCGACGATGATCCGCCTCGGCAGGCTGGCTTCCAGGCCTCGGATCAATTCCATGTCGAGCTTGATGATGTCGGGCTGGAAACGCGCCAGCAGGTTCAGCCCGGCATGGCCGGCGCCGAAATCGTCGAGCGCGGTGCCGAAGCCCATTTCCCGATAGCTGTCGACGATACCCGCGACATGCGTCGGATCGGCCATCCGCTCGTTCTCGGTGAACTCGAAGATCAGCCGGTCGAGCGGCATCCCCACGGCGCCCGCGGTCTTCAAGGTCAGCTGGATGCACGCCTTGGGCGAATAGACGGCGTTCGGCAGGAAGTTGATCGACAGCCGGGCCGGGGTTTCGAGCAGTCCCGCGCGGGCGGCCACCTCGATCGCCTTCACCCGGCAGGCCTGGTCGAAGGCGTAGAGGCTCCGCTCGGTGACCCGCGCCAATATCTCCCCGGCGCCTTCGTTGGCAGTGCCGCGGACGAGCGCTTCGAAAGCGAAGGGCCGCCCGGTCTCGACGTCCACGATGGGCTGGAAGGCCATGGAGAAGGCGAAATCGAACCCGGCTCCGTCACGACAGCCGGCGCAGGGGCGAAGGGTGGCGGACAAGGTGGGCTCCGATGCGAAGGCAGTCGGGTTGCTCTACCCGAGGCCAAGTTAATTTCGAGTTGTGAAGGCGTTAGTCAAAGCGCCGCCGTCACCCTGAACTCGTTTCAGGGTCCAGGGTCGAACACCGCGATCGTCATCGAACTGGATGCTGAAACAAGTTCAGCATGACGGAACAGGTCTGCCGCTTGGCCTGACTGCCCGCCATTCCGACCCGGAAGAGGCCGCCTAATGCCGCTCCCGCACAGCCGCGAAGGTCACGTCCGGCCAATCCTGCTGGAATCGGGCCAGCTCCCAGTCGTTGCGGATGAGCAGGACCGTTTCTCCGTCGGCGTCCTCGGCGAGGCTGGGGCGAAGAGCGTCGGTGACCCGCTTCATCTGAGCCGGATCGGCCGAGATCCAGCGGGCGATGTCCCACGGGCTCGGCTCGAAGCCGAGCTTCAGCCCATATTCCCCCTCCATCCGGGTCGAGAGCACGTCGAGCTGAAGCGCTCCGACGACCCCGACGATCCAGCCGGTCCCGATCGCCGGCTTGAAGATCCGGACGACTCCCTCCTCGGCGAGATCCTGGAGGCCTCGGCGCATCTGCTTCGACTTCATCGGATCGTCGAGCCGGACGCGGCGAAGGATCTCCGGCGCGAAATCCGGAAGGCCGGTGAAGGCGATATTGCCGTCCTCGGAGAGGGTGTCGCCCACCCTCAAGGTGCCGTGGTTGGGGATCCCGACGATATCGCCGGGGCGGGCGAGCTCCGCGAGCTCGCGGTCGCGGGCGAAGAAGGTGATCGGGTTCTGGATCGAGATCGACTTGCCGAGCCTCGAATTGGCGAGCTTCATCCCGCGCTTGAGGCTTCCCGAGCAGATCCGGAGGAAGGCGACCCGGTCGCGGTGATTGGGGTCCATGTTCGCCTGGACCTTGAAGACGAAGCCCGAGCAGAGCGGGGCGTCGGGCGAGACCGGGCCGGCGCGGGCGGGCTGGGGCCCCGGCGGGGGAGCGAAGTCGGCAAGGCCGTCGAGCAGCGCGCCGGTGCCGAACTCGCGCAGCGCCGAGCCGAAGAAGACGGGGGTGAGATCGCCCGCCCGGAAGGCTTCGAGATCCCATTCGGGATAGGCCGCGAGCGCGAGCCCCGCTTCCTCGCGCAGGCGGTCCGCGGCGTGGGCCGGGAGCGCCTCGTCGAGCGCCGGATCGTCGAGCCCGTCGAGCTCGACGATCTCGGCCGGAGCGATCCCGTCGCTCCGGTCGGCGAGCAGAAGCCGGGGGTTTGCGAGGTCGTAGAGGCCGTGGAAGAGGCCGCCCATTCCGGCGGGCCAGTTGCGTGGGCAGACGTCGAGCTGGAGGGTCTCGGCGATCTCGTCGAGCAGTGCGAAGGGGCTGAGGCCCTCCCGGTCGACCTTGTTGACGAAGGTGACGATCGGGATGTTGCGCAGCCGGCAGACCTCGAACAGCTTGCGGGTCTGGGCCTCGATGCCCTTGGCGGCGTCGATCACCATGATTGCGCTGTCGACCGCCGTGAGGGTCCGGTAGGTGTCCTCCGAGAAATCCTGGTGCCCCGGAGTGTCTAGCAGGTTGAACAGGATCCCGGACCGCTCGAACGTCATCACCGAGGAGGTCACCGAGATTCCGCGCTGCTGCTCGATCGCCATCCAGTCGGAGCGGGCCCGGCGCCGGTCGCCGCGCGCCCTGACCTCGCCGGCCTCGTGGATCGCGCCGGCGGCATAGAGCATCTTCTCGGTCAGGGTCGTCTTGCCGGCGTCCGGATGCGAGATGATCGCGAAAGTACGCCGCTCGAGGGCCGCCTGGCTCATTTCAAACTCCGGGAAAGTCGCTCGGCCGCAACATGGGCGCCGGCTTCAGGGAAGTAGAGTGGCGCAGATAGGCGCTTGCGAAGGATTTGGGTAGGTTCGACGGACTTCGTCCGTCATTGCGAGGAGCGAAGCGACGAAGCAATCCAGCGACGGCGCCAGTCTCGACCCTCGTCCGGATTGCTTCGCTACGCTCGCAATGACGGACGAAGGTTCAGGTCGCCGTCTCCAATTGCGTGAAGCGCACCGGCAGCACCTCCCGGATCGCCAGCGTCCCGTCGCCCGACTTGGTCACCAGGCTGAGCTGCTGAACCTCCTTGCCGCCGAGCGGGATCACCATCCGGCCTCCCGGCGCGAGCTGCTCGGCCAGGGCCGGAGGCGGCGCGGAGGCGGCGGCGGTGACCAGGATCCGGTCGAACGGCGCATGCTCGGCCCAGCCGCGCGAGCCGTCGCCCACCCGGATGTCGACGTCATGGTCCTCCGCCGCAAGCCGAAGGCGGGCGCCTTCCGCGAATTCCTCGACGATCTCGACGCTCCAGACGAAGGCGCCGAGCGCGACCATCACCGCCGACTGCCAGCCGAGCCCGGTGCCCACCTCGAGCACGCGCTGGCCGGGGGTGAGGCCGAGCAGGTCGAGCATCAGGGCGCCGATGAAGGGCTGCGAGATGGTCTTGTCGAAGCCGATCGGAAGCGGCGTATCCTGATAGGCGGCGACGGCGAGCTGATGCGGCACGAACAGGTGGCGGGGGACGCTCAGCAGGGCTTGGCGAAGCCTCGGATCCATCTCGTCCTTGCCGAGCTCCTCGCTCGCCAGGTCGAAATGAAGATCGACGATCTCGACCATGTGGCGCCTTAGCAGGGCCAGATGCTGTTCGCCCATCGGCTTCATTCGCGGCGCCTCCTTGCCTCCCGGCAAGGCGCAGAATGCGCCGCGCCGCGCAAGGGTCCGCGGGACGGAGGCCCAACTCCGTTCGGGCTGAGCCTGTCGAAGCCTCTTCCTTTCTTCTCATGGCGAAGCGAAGGAAGGCCCTTCGACAGGCTCAGGGCGAACGGTGGGGGCTCCTCCTGCCGCGCCTCTCACCCCAGGCTCCGCCCCGTGCCCAGGTTGAAGATCAGCTGCAGGCCGGCTCCGACCAGAGCGGCGATGATCAGCAGGCGCGGATATTGGAGCTCCTCCTTCTCGAGCACCGCCGCGGCCGAAGCCGCGGCGGCGGCGGCGGGGGGACGCCGCAGCCGCACGACGTCGCGGCTCCACGAGGCGAAGGGGGGGCGGACGGCCGGGAGGTTGGCCTCCCGGTGGAGGACCGGGAGAACTCCCTCGAAGCTCGGCTCGACCGAATGCCGGTGCCGGCCGCTCCTCCAGACGACCCGGTGGCCGCTCGGGACCATCTGCCAGGAGCCGCCGCTTCGGATCATGTCGCGCTCGCAACGCCGGCAACGGGCGAAATAATAACCGCCATTATAGATCTCGCCGGCTCCCGCCTCGTGACCGCCAAGCGCGCATAACAGACTCATCTCTCATCCTCCTCCGCTTCAACTGTCGGGTCCCCGCTGCCGCCGAGCCGGTATTCGGCCACGTAGCGCAGCTCTTCGTCGCCCTCGGCCATGGCCAGCGACGGATTCCAGATCTCGAAATGGCTTCCGGCGCCGATGAACAGGATCGAGCGGCCGAGGCCGCCGCGGCGCCTCGCCATCGGCGGCAGGGTCAGCCGGCCGCAATCGTCGTAGCTCGCTTCCTCGACCAGGCCGAACGTGCGCCGGGCGCGGGCGTGATGCTCGTCCGGCGCGCGACCCAGCGCTTCGTCGCGCAGGCGTCGGCGCTCGAGCTCGGCCTCCATTCGCGGCCGAAGGGCCGAACCGTAGCCGGTCAGGCAGGGGTCGCTTTCATGGACTCCAAGCAGCACCCGGCCGCCGCCCTCATGGCGCGCCATCTCGCGAAGAATGAAAGGCGGGAGACGGACGCGGCCTTCTTCGTCGAGCGCGCCGAGCGCATTTCCACTGAAGATATGCGTGATTTCCACGACCCGTCCGCCCCCGCCCAACCCGCACCGGACGACGTCCCGGTGCAGGGATGGAGCTTAATGCTTAACGCAAGCAGGGCTCAGATCGGACTTGTACATCGGTAATCATACGGTGATTCGGCATGGACTCTACGGTCGACCGGCCTCGCAAGATCTTACCGATTTCTAACCTGGATTGGACCTAATTCGGCCGATTGCAGAAGGTCGACACCCTGAAAGGATCAGTCCGAATCTGACTACATCGCAACAGCTTGGTCAGTCATGGTTCACCGTAATTCTCCTAGGTTGTCTATTAATCAGTCGACTCAGACAGTTGACTGTGCGTGGCCGTGTTTTTTGGGGCCTTTGGGGGAGCGGGCTTATGTCGCACCAACGCACCGTGTACGTGGTGGACAACGATCTCGAGACGAGAAGGTCGTTGACGATCAATCTGGCGTCGATCGGCGCCGAAGCCTGGCCTTTCGGGGGCGGAGGCGAGTTCCTCGAGATCCTCGGCCATCTGATGCCGGGCTGCATCCTGCTCGACATGGATTGCGACGACGGGCTCGACGTCCTCGCCGCGCTCGTCCGGCGGGAGACCGGATGGCCGATCCTCGCGATGAGCGCCGCGCCCAAGGTCGAGGTGGCCGTGCAGGCGATGAAGCTTGGAGCGCTCGACTTCCTGGAGAAACCGGTCGGGGCCGCCAAGCTCGCCGCCGCTCTGCTGCCGGCCTGGAACGTTCTCGAAGCCTCGCTGGAGAAGGGGGAGGCGCGCCGGGTCGCTCAAGACCGTCTGGCCCGGCTCACCGCACGCGAGCTCGACATCTCGCTCTCTCTGTTCGGCGGCCGGTCCAACAAGGCGGTCGCTCACGAGCTCGGGATCAGCGTTCGGACCGTCGAGATGCACCGGGCCCACATCATGTCCAAGCTCGGGGTGAAGAGCATCGCGGAGGCTGCGGTGATGGCCACCCATGCCGGGTTGCCCATCGCCCAGCGGCGGCCCGTCGCCTCGGTGCTTCAGCCGATGGGTCTGGGACGGGCGACTTCGACTTTCGAAGGGCGGCGTCTGGCTCGAACCGCCTATTGAGCCTGGAACATCGCGCTTCCCGGCTCATTCAGGCCGGTGAGAGGAATGCGCCATGGACGAGGACGACAAGCTCAACGGACGGCAGGGCGGCGGCGATTCGGGCGGCGGCGCCTATCCCAATCCCCACAGCGGGAAGGATGGAGGCGGCAAGGACGGCTTCACCGGAACCGGCGGCCAGACCGAAATGCCCTATCACGGGCCCGGGCAGCTGGGCGGGAAGAAGACCGGGGAAGGCAATCCCAACGCTCCGGCGGACGACTGACGATCGGGACAGGTGCGCGAAGGGCAGGGGCCGGAGGCGTTTCCGCCGCCGGCCCCTCCCTCGTTACGCGACTCGAGGGGTCGATCCGCGGACCGACCCCTGGCTTATGCGTTGATTCGGTTTAGGAATCCCTGAATGAGCCTGTCAGCCGCCATTCACCCGCAGGGCCTTTAGTTCGACTTATTGCCGCCGCCGTCGGTGGTGACCTCGATCTCTTCCGGCACCTTCAGCTCGATCTTGTCGGGCATCTCGATGTTCGGCATGTCGACTTTCGGAGCCTCGACGTTGACATTGACTCCGACGCTGTCGGCGGCCCGGTTGAAGCTGCCGCTGAACAGGAAATAGAGCAAGGCGAGAAGCGCCAGGAGCAGGACGACGGCGAGGATCACTCCGCCGCCGCCGCGATCGCGGTCGCCCCCGGTCTGGATGATGGTCGTACGCTCGGTGTCGCGCACGGTCTCTCGCGCAATCGGCTCTTGCGGAATTGGCTCTCGCGGGATTTCGCGGTCGCGGTCGGGATCGGTCATTTCACTCTCCATGCATTGGTGGCGGAAGGCCCGACCGCGCCTTCCGCGACTGGACCGTCGTCGATCAGCTGCTCTTCGCGGGCGCGGTCACGTCGACCTTGACGTCGGTCGTGCTGTCCGATCCTCCAAGAAGCTGCCCCCCGAACAGGTAAAAAAGGAGGGCGAGGATCGCGATCAGGAGGACGACGGCGATGATCGTCCCGCCGCCCCCGCCGCCGCCGTCGGTGGTGACGATGGTGGTTTCGCGCTCGCGAACTGGCTCGGTCATTGTGATGTCTCCGCTTTGTTTCGGAACCTCAACGCTGCGCCGTTAGGGGGGTTCCTCCTCGCGCCAGCTTCACCGCCGCCCAAAAACGGTGAGGAGGGCCGCCGCGAGGGTGAAGGCGGCCGGTGGGGGCTCGGGCGGCCACATGGTGGACGCATAGCATGAGGGGGCCTTATGGTGGGCCATGGAGAATTTGACCCTGACGCCGCTCGACCGGGGATTGCTTCGGCTGATGCACCTCCGCGGGGCCATTGCAGGCTGCCTTCTGCTTGCGGCGGCCGCCGTGGGCGAGGTCTTCGTCGACCGGCTCGCTCCGGTGCCGACCGGCCTTCTGATCGGGACCGCGCTCCTTATCCTGCTCTATCTGGCGGTGCTTGCGCCGCCGCGCCGCTATCGCGCCTGGGGCTACGGCATGGACGGGGACGAGCTTCAGGTCCGCCGCGGGGTCTGGACCCAGGTCCATACAATGGTGCCGCTCGACCATGTCCAGCATATCGACGTCAGCCAGGGGCCGCTCGAGCGCGCTTTCGGAATCTGCAGCCTCGTCCTCCACACCGCCGGGACTCTTCACAGCCAGATCGTCCTTCCCGGTCTCACTCGGGCCACCGCTGAGCGGATCCGCGACGAGATACGGGCCCGGATCCGCGAGGCGCCGGAATGAGCGACGGCGCCGACCGCCGTCTCCATCCGGGAACGATCGCCCTTCGCTTCATCAAGGAGGCGCCCCAGACGCTGCTCGCTCTTCCCGCCGCTTTGGCCTTCTCCTCGAAGATGGATCTCAGCGGCGCTTTGTACCTGGCGGCGGGGCTGGGCATCGCCCTTCTGGCGGTGAAGTGGCTGGCCTGGCGCCGGTTCAAATATGGGGTCGGGGCGGCCGAGATCGTCATCGAGAGCGGGATCCTCAACCGCAACCGGCGAAGCATCCCCTTCGACCGGGTCCAGGACGTCGACATCGAGCGGACCTTCCTCGCCCGGCTGTTCGGCCTCGCCAAGGTCCGGATCGAAACCGGCGCGGGCGGCAAGGACGAAGGGCTTCTCGACAGCGTCTCGCTGGCCGAGGCGGACCGCCTTCGCCACGCCGTGCGCGCCCGGCGACCGGGCTCGGCCCCTGTCGAAAGCCCTTCGGAGGTGGAAGGGCCGGTTCCCGAAATCCTCTTCGCCATGACGCCCCCCCGACTGCTTCTGTTCGGCCTGTTCAACTTCTCGCTGGTCTACATTGCCGGCCTCTTCGCACTTCTGCAGACCTTCGACCGCTTCCTTCCGTTCGACATCTACGATCCCGCCCGCTGGGTCGGCCTGGTCGACGAATATCTGCCCGCCCGCTGGACCTTCGGAGCGGCGGCAGCTTTGCTGTTCGTCGCCGCGGCGCTCGGCGCGGTGGCCGGCGTCGCCCGGACCGTCGCCCGCGACTATGGCTTCCGGCTCTCGCTGGAAGGCGATCGGCTTCGCCGGGAGCAGGGCCTGTTCACTCGCAAGGAGGCGGTGATCTCGCGCCGCCGGGTCCAGCTCGCCGAGATCGGCGGCGGGCCGGTCCGAGGATTGTTCGGCTGGTCGGGACTGGCCTTCCAGACCCTGGGCGCCGGAGCGGACCGCGGCGGGCACCAGAGCGCTGCCCCGTTCGCGAGCCGGAGCGAGATCGAGGCGGTGCTGGCGCAGGTGCGGCCGCTGCGCCTGCCGCCCCCGCCCGAGCTGACCCAGGTGTCGAGACGGCACATCGTCCGAAGCGTCGCCGCGATCCTTTTTCCGGCGCTCGTCGCGATCGCCGCTCTGTCCTACTGGCTGCCCTTCGCCCCGGCGCTTCTGTTCGCACTGCCGCTTCTGGCCGGAGCGGCGGCGCTGGAGCGTCGCTTCCACCGCTACGGGCTCGCCGACGATCTCCTGTTCGTCAGCCGCGGCGTGTGGCGCCGGCGGCTGTGGGTGATACCGCTGCGCAACATCCAGTCGATCAGCCTCAGCCGAGGGCTGCTCCAGCGCCGCCTCGACCTCGCCACGCTGGCGATCGACACGGCCGGGGCCTCGATGATCAACGCGCCTCGGATCGTCGACCTGCGGGGCGAGATGGCCGAGGCGCTGGCGGGTGAGATTTCGAGGCTGCGGTCCGTTATTGCGAGCGAAGCGAAGCAATCCAGCGCAGCGTCGACGCCCACTGGATTGCTTCGTCGCTTCGCTCCTTGCGATGACGGATGAAGGTCAAGCCTCCGGAAGGAAGTCCGGGACCGACAAATAGCGCTCGCCGGTGTCGTAGTTGAAGGTGAGCACCCGCTTGCCGGGGCCGATCTCGTCCAGCTTCTGCCTGACCGCGGCAAGGCTCGCCCCGGAGCTGATCCCGACCAGGATTCCTTCCTCGCGGGCGGAGCGCCGGGCCATCTCCTTGGCGTCGGCGGGATCGACCTGGATGACCCCGTCGATCGAGTCGGTGTGGAGGTTGGCGGGGATGAAGCCGGCGCCGATGCCCTGGATCGGGTGCGGTCCGGGCTGGCCGCCCGAGATGACCGGGGACAAGGTCGGCTCGACCGCGAACACCTTCAGCTCCGGCCATTCCTTCTTCAGGATCCGGGCGCAGGCGGTGATGTGGCCGCCGGTGCCCACTCCGGTGATCAGGACGTCGATCGGCGACTCCCGGAAATCTTCGAGTATCTCCTGGGCGGTGGTGCGGAGATGGACCTCGATATTGGCCGGGTTCTCGAACTGCTGCGGCATCCAGCTGTCCTCGATCTCGCCGAGCAGCTCCTTGGCCCGCTCGATCGCGCCCTTCATGCCCTTCTCGCGCGGAGTGAGGTCGAAGCTCGCTCCGTAGGCCAGCATCAGCCGGCGGCGCTCCAGGCTCATGCTCTCGGGCATGACCAGGATGAGCTTGTAGCCCTTGACCGCGGCGACCATGGCGAGGCCGATCCCGGTATTGCCCGAGGTCGGCTCGACGATCGTCCCGCCGGGCTTGAGGTCGCCCGAGCGCTCGGCCTCCTCGATCATCGACAAAGCGATCCGGTCCTTGATCGAGCCGCCGGGGTTGGCCCGCTCGGACTTCACCCAGACCTCCGAGTCGCCGAACAGGCGCCTGACCCGGATATGGGGCGTTCGTCCGATCGTCTCGAGAATGCTGCCCGCTTTCATCATCGCTCTCCTTGATTTTCGTTATTCAAATGGGTCCGCGAAAAACCTGCTTCAACTCTCCCGCTATCGATTCTCGGGTCCCCGCGCTAGCGTGGGGTGATGGCGCTCATCTACGATGTCCCCGAAGCGTTCAGCGAGGCCGAATGCGAGGCCCTGATCGCGCTCGGCGAGCGGGCCGGCCTGGTTCCGGCGACGGTCTGGGCGGGAGCGGGAGACCGGGTGGACGACGCGGTCCGTTCCGTTCGGACCAGCCACCACCCGCGCGGGCCGGAGACCGGCTGGATCTACGACCGGCTCGACCGTCTGTTCGCCGAGGCGGGCGAGGCCTTCGGGCTGGAGCCGGGCCCGGTGGCCGAAGCCCTGCAGATCCTTCGCTACGACGAAGGGAGCCATTTCCGGACGTGGCACAGCGACGCGGGCTACGACGCGATGGATCGCCGACTGGTCTCGGTGTCCGTCGAGCTCTCCCAGCCCGGCGACCATGAGGGCGGCGATCTCGAGATCATTCCCGACACGGTCGGCCGGCGCCGGACCCTTCCGCGCGGCGGAGCGCGCTTCTTCCCTTCGAAGGCGATCCACCGGGTGACCCCGGTGACTCGCGGGGTGCGGCATGCGCTGGTGATCTGGACGGGGGGACCCGCTTAGGTCCGGCTCCGTCATTGCGAGGAGCCCTTCGACGCCGCCTGCGGCGGCGCTCAGGATAAACCGCCGCTTCGCGGCAGCGACGAAGCAATCCAGTCCGGCGTTCGCGCCTACCGCCGCACTGGATTGCTTCGCTTCGCTCGCAATGACGGTCAGGGACCGCCCTTCTCGGGCACGTCCTCCGACCCTTCGAAGGTTCGGGCCCGCCTCAGCTCGGGGAAGGCGCGAATCCAAAGCAGGGTGATCGCGATCGCTCCCGCTCCGCCGGCGACGACCGCGACGACCGGCCCGACCAACGCCGCGAGGAAGCCCGATTCCGCTTCGCCGAGCTCGTTCGAGGCGGAGATGGTGAGCTGCGAGACGGCCCCGACACGGCCCCGCATCGCGTCCGGAGTGGAGAGCTGGATCAGCGACTGGCGGACGTAGACGGAGAACATGTCGGACGCTCCGACGACGAACAGGGCCGCGAGCGAAAGCGGCATCCAGGTCGAGAAGCCGAAGACGATGGTGGCGATCCCGAAGACGATCACCGCCCAGAGCATCTTGGTCCCGACATTGGTCTCGAGCGGCCGGAAGGAGAAGAGGATCGCGGTGAGGGTCGCTCCGAGCGCGGGCGCGGCGCCGAGCTGGGCCAGCCCCTCCGGCCCAACCTGGAGGATGTCGCGGGCATAGACCGGCAGGAGCGCGGTCGCTCCGGCGAGGAAGACGGCGAAGAGATCGAGGGTGATCGCGGCCAGCACGAGCCGGTTGGTCCGGACGTAGGCGAGGCCGTCGACCATCTGCCGGATCGGGTGCCGGCTGCGGTCGATCTCGGGGCGCGGGACCGGCCCGATCAGCATCAGGCAGATCAGCGAGACGATGAAGAGCAGTGCCGCTCCGCCATAGGATGCTTCCGGCACCCAGGCGTAGAGATAGCCGCCGAGCCCGGGGCCCGCGACCATCCCCGCCTGCCAGGAAATGGAGGAGAGTGCGATCGCGTTGGGCAGGGACTCGCGCGGCACCAGGTTCGGGGCGAGCGCTCCGAGCGCGGGTCCGGAGAAGGCCCGGGCGATCCCGAGCAGGAAGGCCACCGAATAGAGGATCAGGAGATCGATCGTCCCCGCCCAGGTGGCGTGGGCAAGGACGGCCGCGCCGAGGATCTGGAGCGCGATGGTGGCCCGGGCGATCTGCCGCCGGTCGATCCGGTCGGCGACCCAGCCGGTGACCGGGGTCAGGGCGAACAGCGGAAGGAACTGGATGAGCCCGATGAGCCCGAGCCGGGCCGAGGCGGCGGCGACCCCGAGCCCGTCGGCCCGGGCGATGTTGTAGACCTGCCAGCCGATGATCAGCATCATCGCGGTCTGGGCCAGGGTCGCGGTCAGCCGGGCGGCCCAGTAATAGCGGAAATTGGCGAAGCAGAAGGGGTGGGGGGCGGCTGCGGCCATCGGTGGCGCTTAGGGGCGTGGAGGGGAGGGCGCAACAAGGCGCGTCGCCGTCCCCCCGGCAGAAGCTGGGGCCCGGTGGCGACCGCCGAGACTTCTTGTCCCGAGGTCCCGGCTTTCGCCGGGAGAGCGCGGGTGCAAAGGTCAGGAAAGGGACGGTACGCGCCGGGGAGCTTGCGACGAAGCGAGGCATTTGCAATGCTGAGGTCGGGATTGCAGAGCGCGAGCCGTAACGACGATGATGCACAACCTTTGTCGCGCTAATAAACGAATTTCGTATTGACCGGGCGCTGGCGTTGTACCCTGCCGGTCACCGGCCTATTCTGAGGCGGCAAGGAGCAACTGATGGACGGGACGCGACGCCTGGAGGTTGAGCTGCCGGAGGCGCTTGCGGATGCTGTCCGTGCGCGGGTCGAATCCGGAGAGTTCGCCGACGAAAGCGAAGTCGTCGCCACGGGCCTCGCCTTGCTGGCGGACCGCGACCGGGACGGGGATGATCCCGAGCTGGAATCGTGGCTGCACCGTGAAGTCGTCCCGGCCTACCAGGAATGGAAAGCGAGCGGCGAGGAGGGGCTTACGGCGGAGGAGGTACGCGCTTCGCTGGCTTTTCGTCGTGGTGAACGGAAACTCGACGCGGCGGAGTGAAGCGCTACAAAGTCATCTTCCTGCCGCATGCCGAGCGTCGGCTGGCCGCGATTGAGGCTTATATCGCCGAGCGGGCCTCGCAGGCGATTGCCGAACGCTTCGTCGCCGTACTGGTGGACCGGGCTCTCAAGCTGGACAGCTTCCCCTCTCGCGGGACACCTCGCAACGACCTGATGCAGGGGCTTCGGACGATCGTTCATAGACGAACGGTCACCATCGCCTATGTGGTGGATGGCGACGAGATCGAGGTAACGGACTTCCTGTATCGCGGCGAGGACGTCGCCGGCCGATTCGGTAGCTAAGCATCTAATCCGGACACCGTCACGGGCCTTCTCCTCTGGAAAATATCCCTCTGTCACCTTTTATCTTACGGAAGAGCCGGGAGAGGAAGCCAGCGGAATGGGTCTCGTCCTTCCTAGCGAGTGCCGCATCTCGCTTGGTTCGACCACGCTGATACTTTGCTATCATGGATGCCTCCCAGTCAGCGTAGGCCCGCGTTCCTAGATTGCGACGTGCGGTTTCCAAGCGCCCGTAGTGAGCGTCGAAATCCCGTTCAAAGGCATGATTTCCTGCCACGAGGTCATGAATGATTTTAGCAAGATGTTCCAAAATGCTCATTTTGAAACGGGCGCTCAGAGCATTTTCTTTTCGAAGGGCGTTCACCATACTTGCGACCACGTCGGTGCCGTCATTGTTCAGCGGTCGAGCCCACTGACCATGCGCGAGTGTGTTTCTCATTTCTATAACCGGGCGTAAGTCCTTTTCGATGGTTTCAGTCAATTCGACGTATAGCATCCGCGCGCTTGGTGGGATTGCCCCCCGCAAGTCCGCTTTCGGGACTCCGTGTCGAACTCGGAACCCAAGTTCAACTGCCCGTTGCCACGATTCATGTTGGCTTCCCCCCGAGGTTATGTAGACCCTCTGGTCGGCCGAAAAGCCGTTTATCTCATACAGAAGCTTGCGCAATCGGCACTCCGCCCAACTGCCGATCAGTAATAGCAGGATCTTCAGCAAGGCTTCCGCGGCGGCTGCATCCTGCCGGGATATCGCGGCTCGCAGCTCGCGCTCAATCTGCTGAACGCCAGCTTGGACTGCGCGTAGATTTTCGACATGAACGCGGTAAAGCCGTTCAGGCGTTAAGGCCAATTATCTCTCCCCGGTCATCAAAGGACACTTTTAAATGTCCTTTGATGACCGGGAATCGAACCCGGCTAGACTCCCCGAAGGGCGTGTTTCCATTACACCATCATCCTAGGCCTAAATGGCGGATGCTTAGGCGATGTCAACATGTCCGGTGAGTCAAGCCAGATCCACGAAGCTGTCCAGCACCCGCTTGCGCCCCGCATGCTCGAAGTCGATCTCGAGCTTGTTGCCTTCGATCTCCGCCACCAGGCCGTAACCGAACTTGGCGTGGAAGACGCGCTGGCCCACGGCGACGTCGCCTCGGCCTGGATTGCCGAGGCTGATTGCCGAGGCCCGGGCTTCCATCACCCGCGGCGGAGTGCGCTCGAACCCGCCCGTCACCGCCCTTCGCCAGCCCGGCCCGCGCCCGCTGCCGCGCGCCACGTCCGCGAACGGGTCCGCCCGTTCCGACCAGTTGGCCCGCCACAGGCTCTCGCCGCCCGACATGGTCTGCTCCTGCTCGATATGGGCGGCGGGGAGCTCGGCGATGAAGCGGCTCGGGATTGAGCTGGTCCACTGGCCGTAGATCCGGCGGTTGGCGGCGTGGAAGATGAGGCATTTGCGCCTCGCCCTCGTGATCGCGACATAGGCCAGGCGGCGTTCTTCCTCGAGGCTGGCCTGGCCGCCTTCGTCGAGAGAGCGCTGGGAGGGGAAGACGGCTTCTTCCCAGCCGGCGAGGAAGACGGTCTCGAACTCGAGGCCCTTGGCGGCGTGGATGGTCATGATGGTGACCTTCTCGGTGTCTCGCTCGGCGTCGTTCTCCATGACCAGGGAGACGTGCTCGAGGAAGCCGCCCAGCGTCTCATACTCCTCCATGGCTCGGGTGAGCTCGGCGAGGTTCTCGAGGCGGCCGGCGCTCTCGGCGCTCCGGTCGGCCTGGAGCATCGCGGTGTAGCCGCTTTCGTCGAGGACGAGGCGGGCGAGCTCGGGATGGGGAAGCTCGGCGAGGCGGGAGCGCCAGCGGGCGAAGTCGCCGACGAGGTTGCCGAGCTGGCGGCGGGCCTGGGGGGTGAGCTCGTCCGAATCGAGGATGATCGCGGCGGCCATCAGCAGGGGCACGCCCTGCGCCCGCGCCAGCGAATGGATCTTGGCGACCGCCTTGTCGCCGAGGCCGCGCTTGGGGGTGTTGACGATGCGCTCGAAAGCGAGGTCGTCGGACGGCTGGGCGATGATTCGGAGGTAGGCGAGGGCGTCGCGGATCTCGGCGCGCTCGTAGAATCGGAAGCCCCCGACGATCCGGTAGGGCAGGCCGATGGCGATGAAGCGGTCCTCGAACTCGCGGGTCTGGAACTGGGCCCGGACGAGGATCGCGATCCTGTCGATCCGGCCGCCGCTGCGCCGGACGCTCTCGATCTCCTCGCCGATCCGGCGCGCCTCCTCGGGCCCGTCCCAGACCCCGACGACCTGGACCTTCTCGCCGCCGTCGGCCTCGGTCCACAAGGTCTTGCCGAGGCGGCCGCCATTGTGGGCGATGAGCCCGGAGGCGGCGGCGAGGATGTGGGGGGTGGAGCGGTAATTCTGCTCGAGCCGGACGATCTTGGCGCCGGGGAAATCCTTTTCGAAGCGGAGGATGTTGGCGACCTCCGCGCCGCGCCAAGAATAGATGCTCTGGTCGTCGTCGCCGACGCAGCAGATGTTCTTGCGCTCCTGGGCGAGAAGGCGGAGCCAGAGATACTGGCTCTGGTTGGTGTCCTGATATTCGTCGACCAGGATATATTTGAAGCGCTGCTGATAGTGAGCGAGCACGTCGCGATGCTCCTTGAGGATCACCAGCATGTGCAGGAGCAGGTCGCCGAAATCGCAGGCGTTGAGGGCCTTCAGCCTTGCCTGGTAGAGGGCGTAGAGCTCGGCGCCCTTGCCATTGGCATAGGCTTCGCTCTCGGCGGCGTCGATCTGCGCCGGGGTCCAGCCGCGGTTCTTCCAGCGGTCGATGAAGCCGCCGAGCATCCGGGCGGGCCAGCGTTTCTCGTCTACGTCGTTGGCCGAGATGAGCTGCTTGAGGAGCCGGAGCTGGTCGTCCGTGTCGAGGATTGTGAAGTTGGACTGGAGGCCGACCAGCTCGGCATGGCGGCGGAGCATCTTGGCCGCGACCGAGTGGAAGGTGCCGAGCCAGGGCATGCCCTCGACCGCGTCGCCGAGCTGGCGGCCGACCCGCTCCTTCATCTCGCGCGCCGCCTTGTTGGTGAAGGTGACGGAGAGGATCTCGGACGGCCAGGCAAGCCTCGTGTAGACGAGATGGGCGAGCCGGGCGGTGAGCGCGGCGGTCTTGCCCGTGCCGGCGCCGGCAAGGACGAGCACCGGCCCGTCGGTCGTCAGCACCGCCTCGCGCTGGGGCGCGTTGAGCCCGCGCAGATAAGGGGGCTCGGGCGTCTGGGTCTGGGGGAGGGTCACGGCCGAACAAGTAGGCAACGCGGGGGGCGGGGGCAAGCGACGTCGGGTGGAGAAGGGGGGGTAATGGTCCGCTCGTCATGCTGAACTTGTTTCCGCCTCGCGGGCGGAGAACTGGACCCTGAAACAAGTTCAGCAACCATTAGCCGAGTTGGGTTTGTTTTTCCCATGCTGAGCCTCTGGCGAGGACGGTGTTGACGAAGACGAGGAGCTTTCGAGCGCAGGCGACGAGGGCTTGTTTGTGGGGTC
>DASQZF010000202.1:0-3829 GCA_035638835.1 Allosphingosinicella sp.
TGTCGAAGCCCTCTCTTTCCCTTTGTAAAACAAGAAGGAAGGCCCCCTTCGGCTGCCGCCTGCGGCGGCCGGCTCAGGACAGGCTTCGACAGGCTCAGGGCGAACGGTTGTAGCGATTCAACCTATTCCCACAGCGCTCTAGCGACCTCCGCAGGACTGGATTGCTTCGCTTCGCTCTCAATGACGGCGAATAAAAAGGGGCCGGGGAGTTTCCTCCCCGGCCCTTCTTCATTTGCGTCGGACGCGCGGGCCCTTCGACGCCGCCTGCGGCGGCGCTCAGGATAAACTTCACCCGCGCCGGCGTCGGACGGGTTCGGCGATCTTTCGGATCGCCGCCCCGCCGTCCGGATCTCGGCGAGTCCGCCGCTAACGCGCGATTGCTGCGCAATCCCTTCGTTAGCGGTGGCCGCCTCGATCAGAAGTCCATTCCGCCCATTCCGCCCATTCCGCCGCCGGGCATTCCGCCGCCGCCGGACTGCTTGTCTTCCGGAGCCTCCGTCACCGCCGCTTCCGTGGTGATGAGCAGGCCGGCGACCGAGGCCGCGTCCTGAAGCGCGGTGCGGACGACCTTGGTCGGATCGATGACTCCAGCCGTGACCAGATTCTCATAGACGTCGGTCTGGGCGTTGAAGCCCATCGTCTCGTCATTGCCTTCGAGCAGCTTGCCGACGACGACGGCGCCGTCGCTGCCCGCATTCTCGGCGATCTGGCGGATCGGCGACTGCAGAGCGCGGCGGACGATGTCGATTCCGCGGGTCTGGTCGTCATTGGCGCCCTTCATGTCCCGAAGCGCCGAAGTGGCGTAGAGGAGAGCGGTTCCGCCGCCGGGGACGATGCCTTCCTCGACCGCCGCGCGGGTGGCGTGGAGGGCGTCGTCGACTCGGTCCTTGCGCTCCTTGACCTCGATCTCGGACGAACCGCCGACCTTGATCACGGCAACTCCGCCGGCGAGCTTGGCGAGGCGCTCCTGGAGCTTCTCCTTGTCATACTCGCTGGTGGTGTTCTCGATCTGGCCACGGATCGCGTCGACCCGGCCCTTGATCCGGTCGCCGTCGCCGGCGCCGTCGACGATGATCGTGTTGTCCTTGTCGATCGTGATCCGCTTGGCCTGGCCGAGCATCGCGACGGTGACGTTCTCGAGTTTGATCCCGAGATCCTCGGAGATCATCTCGCCGGCGGTCAGGATCGCGATGTCCTCGAGCATCGCCTTGCGGCGATCGCCGAAGCCGGGAGCCTTGACGGCCGCGACCTTCAATCCGCCGCGAAGCTTGTTGACGACGAGCGTGGCAAGCGCCTCGCCCTCGATGTCCTCGGCGATGATGAGGAGCGGACGGCCCGACTGGACCACCGCTTCCAGGATCGGAAGCATCGCCTGCAGATTGGAGAGCTTCTTCTCGTGGATGAGGATGTAGGGATCGGTGAGCTCGACCTGCATCTTCTCCGGGTTGGTGATGAAGTAGGGCGAGAGGTAGCCGCGGTCGAACTGCATGCCCTCGACGACGTCGAGCTCGAACTCGAGGCCCTTGGCCTCCTCGACGGTGATCACGCCTTCCTTGCCGACCTTGTCCATCGCCTCGGCGATCTTCTCGCCGACGACGGTGTCGCCGTTGGCGGAGATGATCCCGACCTGGGCGATCTCGTTGGTGCCGCTGACCGGCTTGGAGCGGGCGGCCAGGTCGGCCACGACGGCGATGACGGCGAGGTCGATCCCGCGCTTCAGGTCCATCGGATTCATGCCCGCGGCGACCGACTTCATGCCCTCGCGGACGATCGACTGCGCCAGAACGGTGGCGGTGGTCGTCCCGTCGCCGGCCAGGTCGTTGGTCTTCGAGGCCACTTCGCGCAGCATCTGCGCGCCCATGTTCTCGAACTTGTCCTTGAGCTCGATCTCCTTGGCGACGGTAACTCCGTCCTTGGTGATGCGCGGGGAGCCGAAGCTCTTGTCGAGGACGACGTTGCGGCCCTTGGGACCGAGGGTGACCTTCACCGCGTCGGCGAGGATGTCGACGCCGCGCATGATGCGCTCCCGGGCGTCACGCGAAAAGCGAACGTCTTTCGCTGCCATGTTGATAATTCCTTCTGAGATGTTGAATCGAGAATGGGAAACCGTTCGGGAAAACCGTTCGGGCTGAACCTGTCGAAGCCCTCCCCTTCCACTTCCTTCCGAAGAAGGAAGGCCCTTCGACAAGCTCAGGGCGAACGG
This sequence comes from Allosphingosinicella sp., assembly GCA_035638835.1. Lineage (GTDB taxonomy): Bacteria > Pseudomonadota > Alphaproteobacteria > Sphingomonadales > Sphingomonadaceae > Allosphingosinicella. The sequence continues at coordinate 2,204 of DASQZF010000202.1, forward strand.
AGAGGGTCTCGACCGTCAGGTCAGCCGACGATCCCGAGGATGTCGCTTTCCTTCATGATCAGCAGATCCTCGCCGTCGAGCTTGACCTCGGTGCCGGACCATTTGCCGAACAGGATCTTGTCGCCGGCCTTGACGTCGAGCGGAGTGACGGTGCCGTCCTCGCCGCGGATGCCGGTGCCGACGGAGACGACTTCGCCTTCCTGGGGCTTCTCCTTGGCGGTGTCGGGGATGATGATGCCGCCGGCCGTCTTTTCCTCGGCCTCCAGGCGGCGGACCAATACGCGGTCATGGAGCGGACGAAAATTCATGCGCGTCACCTCTTCTTCTATGCGGCGGCGGCCCCACCTTGGGCGCCGCGCCGTCTACGATTGAACTTTGTTAGCACTCGCCCCTCGCGAGTGCCAGCACGGCTGATCTAGGGCTTGTTCACCTGAGGTCAAGGCTTTCCGCGGGGGAATTTTGATGCCCTTGCTCCTCCCCGGAACGGGGAGGGGGACCGCCGCCGGAGGCGGTGGTGGAGGGGGCCCACGGTGGAAGCGGCCCGAACGTGGGCCCCCTCTACCATGCTTCGCATGGTCCCCCTCCCCGTTCCGGGGAGGACGATACGCCACGATTTACAGTAGGCAATGCCTGGTCTAGCCCAAGAGACCGGAGAATATGGAGAGCAAGGCAATGAGGTTCGCGGGCAAGGTCTGGAAGCTGCTCGTCGGGATCAAGGACGGGCTGGTCCTTCTCTTCATGCTGCTCTTCTTCGCGCTTCTCTACGCGGCGATGACGGCCCGGCCGACGCTGGGCACCGGGGACCGCGGGGCGCTCCTGCTCCAGCTCGACGGCCCGATCGTCGAGCAGCCGGCCCAGGCGACGGCGAGCGAGGTGTTCAGCGGCGGCGGCCCGCGCGAATACAGGCTTCGCGACGTCGTCCACTCGCTCAACGTCGCCGCCCGGGACGACCGGGTGAAGGCGGTCGCGCTCGACCTCGACATCTTCTCCGGCGGCGGCCAGGCCACCTTGTCCTCGGTCGGCGAGGCGCTCGACGAGGTCAGGAAGGCCGGCAAGCCCGTCTTGGCCTACGCCACCGCCTATGACGACGATTCCTATCTGCTGGCCGCCCATGCAAGCGAGGTGTGGGTCAATCCGATGGGCGGGGTTCTGGTCACCGGGCCGGGCGGCGCCAACCTCTACATGAAGGGCCTGCTCGACAAGCTCGGGGTGACCGCCAACGTCTACAAGGCCGGCACCTACAAGGCGGCGACCGAGCCGCTGACCCGGACCGACATGTCGCCCGAGGCGAGGCAGGCGCTGAGCGCCGTCTACGCCACCTTGTGGGAAAGCTGGCTCCAGGAAGTGCGCCGGGCGCGTCCGAAGGCCCAGCTCGCACCCTATGTCGCCGACCTCCCCGGGCGCATCGCCGCGGCCGGAGGCGACATGGCGCGGGGCGCCCTCCAGGCCGGGATGGTCGACAGGATCGGCGAGCGCGAAGCGTTCGACCGGAGAGTGGCCGAGATCGCCGGAACCCGCTTCGAGGAGATTCCCGGAAGCTTCGAGCGGATCGACTATCGCAAGTGGATCGAAGCGAACCCCGCCAGCGACGGCGGCGGCCAGATCGGGATCGTCACCGTCGCCGGC
>DASQZF010000203.1:0-27535 GCA_035638835.1 Allosphingosinicella sp.
CCCAGCATTGCCGGACGGCCGCGGCGACCGCGCCGAGCGGCGAGACCGGGGTCAGGACCTGCTCGGCGGCGCCGATGCCGAGCATGGTGCGGCGCTCCTCGTTGCCGAAGCGGTCCTTGCCAACGACCACCTGGGGCGTGACGTCGAGCGGGAACCTGCGCCCGTCCCTTTCGACCTCGACCTTGAGGGGGCCTCCGACCTTGAGCGCGACGATCGGAAGCACGTCCTCGAAATGATCGATGGCCTTGCCGTCGATACGGACGATCCGGTCGCCGACCTTCAGCCCGGCCGCCGGTCCCGGCGAAGTCTCGGTGAAGGCGCCGATCACGGGGGGAGTTTGCGGAACGCCATAGGCGATGGCGAAGCCGGTCAGGATCAGGATCGCGGCGAGGAAGTTGGTCATCGGGCCCGCAAGCACGATGAGGAATCGCTGCCAGACCGGCTTGGCCTGGAAGGTGCGGGCCCGTTCCTCGGCCGGGAGCGCAAGCCATTCCGGCGAGGGCTGGCCGGCGGCGTTCATGTCGCCGGCGAATTTGACGTAGCCGCCGAGCGGGAGCCAGGACAGCTTCCAGCGCGTGTCCCTGGAGTCGGTCCAGCCGGCGATCTCGCGGCCGAAGCCGATGGAGAAGACCTCCGCTTTGACCCCGAACCAGCGTCCGACGAAATAATGGCCGAGCTCATGGACGAAGATCAGCGGACCGATGACGAGCAGGAAGCTCAGGATGGTCCAGATAAATCCGGGACTGTCGCTCAACGCATCACCTTTTTCACGATTAGCTCGGCGGCGGCGCGCGCCTGCCGGTCGACGTCCAGCACCTCCTCGATCGAGCCGGGCGCCGCCGGAGCGTAGCATTGCAGAGTCTCGGCGGCGATGGAAGCGATGTCGAGAAAGCCGATCGCGCCGCCCAGGAAGGCGGCGACCGCGACCTCGTTGGAGGCGTTGAGGACCGCCGGAGTGGCGCCTCCGTCGGTCAGCGCCTGCCGGGCAAGGGCCAAAGCCGGGAAGCGCTCCAGGTCCGGCGCGGAAAAGGCGAGGCTTCCGGTCCTGACCAGATCGAGCCGCTCGCACGGTGTCGCCATCCGATCGGGCCAGGCGAGCGTGTAGGCGATCGGGATACGCATGTCCGGCGAGCCGAGCTGTGCGAGGACCGAGCCGTCGACATATTCGACCAGGCTGTGGACCACCGATTGCGGGTGGATGACGATCTCGAACGCCTCGGCGGGCAGCGGGAAGAGGTGGAAGGCTTCGATCAGCTCAAGCCCCTTGTTCATCAAGGTGGCGCAATCGACCGAGATCTTGGCGCCCATCGACCAATTGGGGTGAGCGATCGCCTGGTCCGGAGTGGCGACCCGCATCTCCTCCAGGCTCCGGTCGCGAAAGGGCCCGCCGCTCGCCGTGAGGATGATCCGCCGCACCGCCTCGGGTCTCGCCCGGTCGAAGCATTGGTAGATGGCGTTATGCTCGGAATCGACCGGGAGGAGGGCCGCTCCGCTGCCGGTCGCGGCCTCGATCATCAAGTGGCCGGCCGAGACCAGGGCTTCCTTGTTGGCGAGCGCGACGGTGCGCCCTCCCCGAATCGCCGCCATGGTCGGGCTGAGGCCCGCAGTCCCGACGATCGCCGCCATCGTCCAGTCGGCCCCGGCGCCCGCGGCCTCCAGGACGGCTCCGTCCCCCGAAGCGGCCTCGATCCCGCTTCCGGCCAAAGCGGCCCGGAGCGGTTCGAGCAGGGTCGCCTCGGCGATCACCGCCCGGCCGGCGTTCACCCGCCGGGCGGCCTCGGCCAGACCCGAAACGTCGCGGTGGGCGGTGAGCGCGACGACCTCGTAGGAGTCCGGGCTGCGCTCGATCAGGTCGAGCGTCGAGCGGCCGATGGAGCCGGTGGCTCCAAGGATGGTGACGCTCCGCCGCCGGGTCACGCGAGGCTTGCGATCAGGACGAGCAGGGTGGCGAGGATGACCGGCAGGAGCCCGTCGAGCCGGTCGAGCGCTCCGCCATGGCCGGGGAGCAGCGATCCGCTGTCCTTGACCCCGAGGCGGCGCTTGACCCGGCTCTCGTAAAGGTCGCCGAGCTGGGCGAGGAGACCCATCGGCGCTCCGAGCCAGAGGAAGTCCGGAAGCTCCGCGGAAATCCCGAACAGCCAGGCCGCAAGCGCGCCGACGACCGCCGCTCCCGCCATTCCGCCGATCAGGCCGGCCCAGGTCTTGTTGGGGCTGATCTTCGGCGCAAGCTTCGGGCCGCCGATCGAGCGGCCCGCGAAATAGGCGAAGATGTCCGTCGCCCAGGTTACCAGCATCAGCCAGAAGACGAGCGCGACGTCGGCCCAGGCGATGACCAGCAGGGCAAAGGAGGGGATTCCGATGTAGAGCATCCCCCAGCCGAGGCTGATCCGGCGGCTGACGAGCAGTGCGACGAGCGCGGCCACGGCGACCGCGGCGAAACCTTTCCACGCGTCCAGGAAGGTCGCGACTCCGACTCCTTCGACGTCGCCGATGAGGTCGATCTCTCCGACCGGGTAGAGATATTGCGCCGCCCCGAGAAGCACGACGACCAGAAGGCCCAGCGCGAAGTAGGTATAGCCCCGCTTCAGCTTGTGCATGTCGCCCCATTCGAGGATCATCGCGGCGGCGCCGGCGGCGACGAGCAGCCGGAACAGCCACCCGCCGACGTAGATCGCGACGCAGGCGACCGCGATCATCACCACTCCGGCGGCGAAGCGGGTGATCAGGTCCGACTGGGGAGCGGCCTTCTCGCTCATCGGCCGCCGAACCTTCGGTCGCGGCCGGCATAATCGGCCAGGGCCGAGCGCAGGCAGTCGCCGTCGAAATCGGGCCAGAGCGTTTCGACGAACAGCAATTCGGAATAGGCCGCCTGCCAGAGCAGGAAGTTGGAAAGCCGCTGCTCGCCCGAGGTGCGGATGAGCAGGTCGAGAGGGGGCAGGCCGTAAGTGTCCAGCGATTCGTCGACCATCGCCTCGTCGATATCGGCAGCCCGGATCTCGCCGCGTTCAGCCCGTTCGGCCAGGAAGCGTGCCGCCTGGACCAGCTCGGAGCGGGCGCCGTAATTGAGAGCGATCGCGACGGTCATCCGCTGGTTGCCCGCCGTGCGGGTCACCGCTTCATCCACCAGCTTGGTAATGTCGTCCTGGAACGCATTGTGATCGCCCAGGATTCTCAGGCGAATCCCCTCCTTGTGAAGGGCATCCAGCTCGCGCGTAATGTAGAAGCGCAGGAGCCCCATCAGATCGTTGATCTCGTCCTGCGGCCGCCGCCAATTCTCGGACGAGAAAGCGTAGAGGGTCAGGCACTCGACTCCGGCCTCGCCGGCCGCCCGAAGCACCTTGCGAGCGGCCTCGGCGCCCTGGCGATGTCCGGCGGCACGGGGCAGCCCCCTCGCCTTCGCCCAGCGGCCGTTGCCGTCCATGATGATGGCGACGTGCCGGGGAACCCCCGGGCTGCCGCCGCCTGCGCTTTCCGGCGCCTGTCGGGCGGAGCTGACGGTCACTGCGTCAGGATTTCCTTTTCCTTGGCGCTCGCCGCGGCGTCGATCTCCTTGATCGTGTCGTCGGTGAGCTTCTGGACCTCGACGCTGAGCCGCTTGTGCTCGTCCTCGCTGATCTCGCCCTTCTTCTCGTCGGTCTTCAGCCCCTCCATGCCGTCGCGGCGCACGTTGCGCGCGGCGATCCGGGCCTTTTCGGCATATTGGCCGGCAAGCTTGGCGAGCTCCTTGCGCCGCTCCTCCGTGAGGTCGGGAATGGGCAGGCGGATGGTGGTGCCGTCGGTGATCGGATTGAGGCCGAGCCCGGCCGAGCGGATCGCCTTCTCGACAGGGCCGACGTTCGACTTGTCCCAGACCTGCACCGAAAGAAGTCGCGACTCCGGAGCGGAGACTGTGGCGACCTGGTTGATGGGCATGTTGGCGCCGTAAACCGTGACCTGGATCGGATCGAGCAGGCTGGTCGAGGCCCGGCCGGTCCGGAGGCCGACCAGATCGTGCTTCAGAGCCTCGACTGCGCCGTGCATTCGGCGCTGGATGTCGGCCTTTTCATAGGCGGGCATGGTCTCACTCCTCGTTCTGAACGATGGTCGCGGTTCCCTCGCCGCTCAGCACCCGGGCGAGGTTGCCCTGCTCGCGGACGTTGAACACGACGATCGGGATGTTGTTGTCTCGGCACAGAGCGACGGCGCTCGCGTCCATCACCTTGAGATCGTCCGCGAGCACCTGCTGGAAGGACAGGCTCTCGTAACGCTTGGCGTCGGCCTTCTTCTTCGGGTCGGCGTCGTAGATGCCGTCCACGCTGGTGCCCTTGAACAAGGCGTCGCAGCCCATCTCGGCGGCGCGGAGCGCGGCTGCGGTGTCGGTGGTGAAATAGGGGTTGCCGGTACCGGCGGCGAAGAGGACGATCCGTCCCTTCTCCATGTGGCGAATTGCGCGGCGGCGGATGTAGGGCTCGGAAACCGTGTCCATCGGGATCGCCGACAGGACCCGGGTGTCGACTCCGATCCGCTCCAGCGCGTTCTGGAGCGCGAGCGCGTTCATCACTGTCGCCAGCATTCCCATATAATCGGCGGTGGTGCGGTCGAAGCCCTTGGCAGCCGCGGCGAGACCCCGGAAGATGTTGCCGCCACCGACGACCAGGCACAATTCGCGGCCTTCCCGCGCCTCGGCGATCTCCTCGGCGAGACGGGAGGTGGCGCCGGGGTCGATACCGAACTGGCCCTCCCCCATCAACGCCTCGCCCGACAGCTTCAGGAGGATCCGGTTGAAGCGCGGGCGCGGCATGGGGTTTACGGTCCGTTCGCGAGAGGAATGGAAGAGTGGCGCACCTTAATAAGGGCGCGCCACCCTGCCAAGCGGAGTTAGGCGTTCGCAGGCTCGGGCTTGCCGACGCCCGAGGCGGCGGCGACTTCGGCGGCGAAATCGCTTTCTTTCTTCTCGATGCCTTCGCCCAGCTGGAAGCGGACATAGGCGTTCAACGCGATCGGGCTTCCGGTGCGCTTGGCCTCGGCGGCGATGACGTCCTCGACCTTCGTCTTGTTGTCCATGACGAAGAGCTGGCTCATCAGCGCATTCTCCTTGCGGAACTTGGCCATTGCGCCGTCGACCATCTTGGAGACGATATCGGCCGGCTTGCCGCTCTCGGCCGCCTTTTCGGAGGCGATGGCGCGCTCGCGCTCGATCAGCGAGGGATCGAGCTCGTCGCCGGTGAGCGCCTGCGGGTTGGCCGCCGCGATGTGCATGGCGAGCTGCTTGCCGAGCTGGGTCAGGGCCTCCGGATCGCCTTCGCTCTCGAGCGCGACGAGGACCCCGATCTTGCCGAGACCCGTCTTCACCGCATTGTGGACGTAGGAGACGACCACGCCCTGCGGGACCTGAAGGACGGCCGAGCGCCGAAGCGACTGGTTCTCGCCGATCGTCGAGATGTTGGCGGTGAGCTTCTCCTCGACGGTGCCGCCGCCCGGATACTGGGCCGTGAGGATCCCCTCGACCGTTCCGACGCCCTCGAGCGCGAGCTGGGTGACCGCGCTCACGAACTCCTGGAACTGTTCGTTCTTGGAGACGAAGTCGGTCTCGCTGTTGACCTCGACGACGGCGCCGCGATTGCCCTTGACGGCGACCCCGACCAGCCCTTCGGCGGCGGTGCGGCCGGCCTTCTTGGCGGCGGCGGCAAGGCCCTTGGCGCGAAGCCAGTCGATCGCGGCCTCCATGTCGCCCAGGGTCTCGCCCAGCGCCTTCTTGCAGTCCATCATGCCGGCGCCGGTGCGCTCGCGCAGTTCCTTGACGGTCGCGGCCGTGATCTCAGCCATGTCTTCTATCCTCTTGATTTGGTGCAAAACTACCTCGGACCATGCCAAGGCGCCATTCGCCCTGAGCCTGTCGAAGGGCCTTCCTTCTCTCTCGTGAAGAAAGGGAGGGCTTCGACAAGCTCAGCCCGAACGGGAGAGGAGAACGGGCTCCTCTCCTCTTCTCTTAAGCGTCGGCCAGCGCCGCTTCGGCCGGCGGGGCGTCCATCGAGCCGATATCCTCGCCGCGCGCCTGCGCCCCGCCCGACTTGCCGGCCAGAGCCGAGTCGGCGATGGCGTCGCAATAGAGGCGGATGGCCCTGCTGGCGTCGTCGTTGCCGGGAACCGGGAAGGCGATGCCCTGCGGGCTGACGTTCGAATCGAGGATGGCGACGACCGGGATGCCAAGGACGTTGGCCTCCTTGATCGCGAGCTCTTCCTTGTTGGCGTCGATCACGAAGATGACGTCGGGAAGGCCGCCCATCTCGCGGATCCCGCCGAGGCTGAGCTCGAGCTTATCGCGCTCGCGGGTAAGCTGGAGCACTTCCTTCTTGGTCAGGCCGGCGGTGTCTCCGCTGAGCTGCTCCTCGAGGCTCTTGAAGCGCTTGATCGAGTTGGAGATGGTCTTCCAGTTGGTGAGCATCCCGCCCAGCCAGCGATGGTTGACGAAATGCTGCCCCGAGCGGCGGGCGGCTTCGGCGATCGGATCCTGCGCCTGGCGCTTGGTTCCGACGAACAGCACCTTGCCGCCGCCGGCAACCGACTGGCGAACGAAGTCGAGCGCGCGGGCGAAGAGCGGCACCGTCTGCGAGAGATCGATGATATGGACCCCGTTCCTGTCGCCGAAGATATACGGCTTCATCTTGGGGTTCCAGCGGTGGGTCTGGTGGCCGAAATGCGCTCCGGCCTCGAGCAATTGCTGCATGGTGACGCCATTTGACGTACTGGCGGTGGACGCCATGGTCTTTCTCCTTCCGGTTATGCCTCTGCAGGGCCGAGAGACCCGCCTTCGCTAAAAGCTAAAGCCGGCACCGGTATGATGACCCTGCATGTGGGATGGCGCGCATGTAGCGGCGGGGCTTCGACAAATCAAGCCGCCGGGCTGGCGGGCCGAGCCGGCCGCGATTAGATGATGCCGACCAACCACGGAGCCGAACCATGTCCCCCAAGCCCTCCTATCCGAAAGACGCCGCGGTCGGCGATACCGCTTCCGAGAGCGGCGACTCCTCGCGGCGGAACAAGCATCTCGTCACGGGCGCCGCGATCGGCATCGGATCGGCGGCCATCGTCGCGGCACTGCTTTACGCCAGGAAGCGCAAGAGCGACCGCTGATCCGGCAAGATTTGGGAGTGACGAGAAAACAAAAGCTTAACCTCGCCTGTCGGCCGGGTTCAGGCGGGGCTCAAGGGAATCGGCCTAGACCCTCCTTCAGACAACAAGGAGTGTTTCCATGCGTACCCTCGTCCTGGCACTTTCGGCTGCCACCCTGACGGTCCCGGCGCTTGCGGTGCCGATCACCCCGGCCTCCGCCCAGGGAAGCTATCACGGCAAGACCTGGCGCGGCTCCGACGGCCGCACCTATTGCCGCAAGTCGAACGGCACCACCGGTCTCGTCGTCGGCGGCGCCGCCGGCGCCCTCGCGGGCCGTGAGATCGCCGGCCGCGGAAGCCGTACCACCGGCACCGTGCTCGGCGCGGCGGTGGGAGCGCTTCTCGGCCGCCACGTCCAGCGCAACGTGGTCAGCAGCCGCAAGCGCTGCCGCTAGTCCGTCATTGCGAGCGGAGCGAAGCAATCCAGTACGGCCTCGGACGTCCGCTGGATTGCTTCGTCGCTTCGCTCCTAGCAATGACGGATGGACTCCCCGGCCTCGCCGGGGCGTTTTGCTTTGGGACGGACTGCCTGCTCTTCTCCCCAATCGGCTCTTGACGCCTTGACGTCACAGTAGAAGTACGGAGCCGCCGGTGCTAAGCTCTTGACGCAAAAACGGCGTCGAGCTTGAGCCGCCGAAAAGGGAGAGCCCAATGAAAAGACTGATCCTGGCCGCTGGGGCGCTGCTCCTCGCCACGGCCAACACCCCGCCTTCCACGACCTCGAACGTGGCGCCCGGAGACGAGCTCGACTCGGTCGTCGCGGCCGAGGCGCCCTCCAAGGGCGACCATCACCCCGAAGCGAAGCCCGCGAAGCCGAAGCCGGCGCGCATCGCCGTGGCGCCCGAGCCCGCCGGAGCTTATCCGCGCTGCTCCTCGACCGTCCGGGACCGTTGCGTCCAGGGACGTTCGGGTTACGCGCGCTCGAACCGCGGGACGGCGCACCACGAGCGCCGGATGCAGCTGGCGATGAGAGCCGGCGAGCGGGGCTGAGGCCGGCTGCGATTGTCCCTTCCCGTTCGGGCTGAGCCTGTCGAAGCCCTCTTCTCCTTCTTCCAGGAAGAGAAGGAAGGCCCTTCGACAAGCTCAGGGCGAACGGATGGTGCGCACTCGGTCCGCATTCCTCCGCCTAAGCCTCCCGTCCGTACCATTCGTCGAGACGCATCAGCTGGTCGTAATCCCCGTAAGGGGCATGTTCGGGGTGGAGCTTGGCCGTGAACGGCTCGTCCCCGGTCAGCCAGCGGGCGGCGGCGGCCAGGAAGTTGCGGGCCGCCATCGTCGTGAACTCGGCCGCGTCGATCCCGCCCCGGGCGGTGACCGGGCTTGCGACATAGCCCAGCCTTCCGGCCTTGCGGGCCAGCGACCAATATTCGAAGCAGGCGGGAACGCCCTCGATCCCCTCGAAACCCTTGCGCTCGGCGATCAGTCCGAGAAGGCCCAGCTGCATCGCATAGCCTTCCGCGACGGCCTTCGGCCCCGGCGGAGTCCCGGTCTTGTAGTCGACGATGGCGAGGCTTCCGTCGGCCAGGCGATCGATCCGATCCGCCTCGCCGTAGAGCGAGATTCCCTCCAGCTCGCAGGCGCCCTTGGTCTCGGCCGCGACCGGGCGGCGCCCCAGGGCCAGGTTCTTGGCCATCTCGGCGGCGATCCAGTCGATCGCCTCCAGGAGGCGGGGCTGCCAGAGCGCCCGCATCAGCGGATGGGCGGAGGAATCGCCGAGCAGGGCTTCGGCCCGGGGGCGAAGCCTCGAAGGCTCGCATCGATCTTCCTTCATCCAGTCTTCGAGCACCTTGTGGACCGCGCTTCCGCGCCAGGCGGCGCTCGGATCGGCATCGATCGGGTCGAGCGGGGCGAAGGACAGCATCTTGCGCGCGTAGAAGGCGAAGGGGTCGGCCTTGAGCCGATCGAGGTCGGTGACGGCGATCCGGCGCGGCCGAAGCTCGGTCGCCGGCTTCGGCGCGGGCCGCTCGGCCGGAAGGAAGTCGGTGGGCCGGTCGAGCGCCCGAGCCCAGCGCCGATGGCGCGGAGAGCGGGTCACTCCGGCCGTCATCGCCTCCAGCCTCAGCCAGAAACGCGACGCGATCGCGGGCGAGCGGGCATCGCGCCGAGCCCGGGTGACCAGCACCTCGCGCCCGCCCAGGGCGCTAGCGAAATCGTGGGCGGAAAGGCCGATCCGGCGCTCCAGGCTCGGAAGGCCGAGCTCGCGGCGAACCCTCGGCGCGAGCCAGGGATCGGGGGTCGGCAATTGCGGCCAGACCCCTTCGTTGAGTCCGCCCAGGATGACGAGGTCGGCCGACTGAAGCCGGGCTTCGATCAGGCCCCAGATGAAAAGGCGGGGATGCTGACCGTAGGGGGGGCGCACCGCCACGGCGGCGAGGAGTTGCTCGAGCAGGGCCGGGAGGCTCGCCGGGGAGAGCCGGGTGGGACCGTGGATCGAGGCCGGCTCGGCGGCTTCGAGTAGCTCCGCGGCGGCTCGGCCGGCGGGACCGGCCCAAGCCTCGTCGCCGCTCAGCTCCGAGGCCGACTTGCGAAGCAGGCCGAGCAGGGTTGGAAGCGAAGCGCGTTCGACCCCGAAGCCGCGCTCCAGCGCCCGAAGGCGCGGCGCGACTCCGCTCCACCAGAGGGATGCGCGCTCGCGCCGCCCGGAATCGCGACCGCTCCGGTCGGAAAGATGCCCCGCGATCCCGTCGAGCCCCGCCGGCGGGCGCGGACCGCGAAGGGCGAGGTCGAGCGCCCGGGCCCCGTCGAGCCACTCCAGCCTCCCCTCCCCCTTCATGACCAAAGGATGCTTGAGCAAGGCGAGCAGCGGCACCGGAGCGAACTGCTCGGCCCCCGCGGTGGCGAGGGCCAGGAGCAGGGTTCCGGGAGCGAGCTGGGAGAGGGGCCGGCCGGCGCTGTCGTCGGCCTCGACTCCCCACCGCCGGAGGTGGGTCGAGACCCGCCGGGCCAGGTTGCGGTCGGGAGTGACCAGAGCGGCGGTCCGGCCCGGGGTCTCGAGCGCCTCGCGAAGCGCGAGTGCGATCGTCTGCGCTTCCTCGGCGGGCTCGGCGAGCTCGAGAGCCCGGACTCCGGTGAGCCGCCGCTCGGCGGGCCTCAGGCTCTGCCACTGGTCGGTGAAGGCCGCCGGCTTCATCGCGTTGGCGATGGCCCGGCTTCGGACGGCCGGAGCATCGCGGCCGCCGCCCCAGCGCCACGGCTCCACCTCGTCCCGGCCGACTCCCATCCGATCGAGCAGGAGCTTGAGATGGAATTGGGGATGGGTCTCGATCGAGCGGCGCTTCAGCCCGGTGACCTCGTCGGCTTCGTGGGGGCCGAGCGAATCCCACTCCTCCCGCGCCATTGCGAGGTCGAGGCCGGGGAAGACGACGAGGCCGTTTTCGAGCCGTGAGACGGTCCTGAGAAGGCCGGCGAGCGCGGGGGCGGTGCTTCCGATCCCGGCGGCGGCGACGAAGCCCGGCGGCGGCGAGCGCCGCCAGCGCCGCGCCACGGCGGCGAGGAGGCGGTTGCGCCGGTCGGCGAGGTCGATCCGGCCCCGCTCGGCGAGCAGACGCGGCCATTGGTCGAGGATCACTCCCAGGCGCTCGAGCGAGGCCTGCCAGTGGAGCGACAGATCGGGCAGGTCCTCCACGAAGACGGCGAGGCTCGACGGCTCGACCTCTTCGACGAGCAGCTGATCGAGCGTTCGGGCGAGATCCTCGGCAAGCCGCAGGGCCTCGGCGGCATCGATTCCCCCGACATGCTGCTGGACGAGGCGGGCGAGCAGGAAAAGACGCTCGAGGGGTTCGACCGCGGGCGGAAGCTCCTCCCCCTCGCCCAGCGGCTCAAGCGCTCCGCCGATGCGCTCGTCCAGCTCCGGGTCTCCCACGGGGACCAGCCTGGGCAGAAGCAGCCCCCCGCCCGAGCGCCTGACGAAAGCGTCGGCAATGGCCCGTGCCGCGCGGTTGTTGGGGACGAGGACTATGCCCTGCGCAAGCCCCAGGTCACCGCGGCCGAAGCGCGCGACCAGCCCGGCGGCGAGCGCGTCGGCGAAGGCCCGATGCGGGGGAATGGTGAAGACGCTGGGGCGGACGCTGGTCACGAGATCACCACTGGGCCGGCCTGCCGAGAAGGACAACAGCGACAATTGAGTTTCGGAAGTTTCGGCTTCCCATGAAGCGGAAAAAGGGGGCGGCTTCGATGTCGCTGTTGTCGCGGTTCGGCGATGCTCCGGCTGCAAGGAAACGAACGGCCATCGGCGGAACATAACATGATTGCACGTCTCGACAAACTGGCCCCTTCGATGAGACTAAGCCTGATCGGCTTCGTTCAGTCCGTCATTGCGAGCAAAGCGAAGCAATCCAGCACTGAGCCCGTCGCGGCCGCCGTCCTGGATTGCTTCGTCGCTGCGCTCCTCGCAATGACGGTTCAAACCGGAGCTGCAACGTTCTAGCCTCGGCCTCGGCCTCAGCCGAGCCCAAGCACTTCCTCCGCCTGCTTGATGTTGGCCGGAGCCCCGACGTCGAACCAGAGGCCCTCGTGGACCGCCCCGAAGAGGCGACCCTGGGCGATCGCCCGGTCCCACAGCAGGTTGGTCGAGAAAGGTCCCTTGGGCATGTCTCCGTCGAGCAGGCGCTTCGACACCATCTGGATGCCGGTATAGACGAACGGCGCGACCCCGCCCGGCTTGCGGCGCCTCAATATCCCGCCCGCGCTCACGTGGAAGTCGCCCTGCCCCTTGTGGCAATGGGCTCGGGCCAGCGGGACGAGAAGCAGAAGCGCATCCATTCGCGCCTCTTCCCAGCCGCTGGCGAGCAGGCGCAGCGAGTCCACCGGCCCGTCGATCCAGAGATTGTCGGAATTGACGACCAGGAACGGGTCGGCGTCGATCAAGGGCAGCGCCCTGACCATTCCGCCGCCGGTCTCGAGCAGTTCGGAGCGCTCATCGGACACCGAGATCTCAAGGTCCTGGGCGCGATTCTTCAGGTGCGCTTCCAGCGCATCGGCGAGATAATGGACATTGACCACGACCTTTTCCACGCCCGCGACTCGAAGCTTGTCGAGGCAATGGTCGAGCAGTGGCTTGCCGGCGACCTCGACCAGGGGCTTGGGGCGGGTGGCGGTGAGCGGCCGCATCCGCTTGCCCAGGCCCGCGGCGAGGACCATCGCCGTCTTCGGCACGTCCCCGCTGGGCACCGGTCGGATGGCAAGCGGCCGGCGGTGGCGGTTCATGCGTAGATTTTCCTGAGGCAGGCGTCGCCCCGAAATTCCGCCGGAACGTTGGAATCGAACCAGGCGCGGACCGGGGCGAGCACGGGATGAGCGAGATTGCGCTCGACATAGCCCCAGATGCGGGGATGCATGGTCGGGTAGAAGGGCTTTTCGTCGCGCTTCCACAGGCGGGTGAAGATACCGAGGATCTTGGTGTTCCGCTGCGCTCCGAGAATTTCGTAATGCGCCCGGAAAAGGTCGCGGTCGGCGACTTCTGCCCGCTCGCAATAGAGGGCGATCATCGTTTCCTCGAGCTCGGACGACACGTCCCGCCGGGCATCCTGGAGCAGGGAGACGAGGTCGTAGGCGGCGTGGCCGGCCAGCGCGTCCTGGAAGTCGAGCAGGCCAAGCTCCGACCGGCCGGGAAGCACCATCAGATTGTCGGCATGATAGTCGCGAAGAACCAGTACCGGATTGTCGCGCGCCACCCGGAGCACGTCGCCCCACACCTGCCGCCAGGCGGAGAGGAAGCCGGGCTCGTCGACCTTCAGGTCGAGCGCCGGGACGTACCATTCGGGGAACAGGCCGACCTCCCGCTCCATCGCCTGGCCGTCATAGGGCGCGAGCTGGTCGGGAGCGGGCTGGGCCGCCAGCCTGGCCAATATGTCCACGGCGCTCTCGTAGATTTCGCGCTCCCGCTCGGGTTCGCGCTGGAGAACCGGCCCGACCCGGTCGTCCCCGAAATCCTCGAGCAGGAGGAGGCCCTTCTCCCGATCGACCGCGAGCGGCCGCGGCGGGCAGAAGCCCCGATCGATCAGATGGCCGGCGACCGAAAGGAACGGACCCACGTCCTCATGTTCCGGAGGAGCGTCCATCAGCACCGCGGTTTCGGAACCGCGATGAACCCTGAAATAGCGCCGGAAGCTCGCGTCGCCGGCAAGCGGCCGGATCTCGGCGCCGCTCCAGCCATGCTGTTCGAGGAAGTCCGGCGCCCCTGGGGGCGGAATCATAGCGGCGGCCATCGCGTTCCCCAAGCGGCGGGCACCTCCGCTGTCAAGGTGCGGGCGCCCTCGGCTTCCCGTCGCAGGGTGAGACGAAGCGAATGGGGCCATAAAGCGTGGCCCATCCGCTCGGGCCATTCGACGATTAGGGCTCCGTCCTCCAGCGCCTCGTCGAGCGCCAGCTCCTCGATTTCGCAGGGGTCGTCGAGCCGGTAGAGGTCGACATGCCAGGCTGGAACCCGAAGAGCTTCGTAGGGGATGACGATCGGAAAGGTGGGGCTGGCCACTTCCCCGTCATGGCCGAGGCCGGCGAGGATCCCGCGCGCAAGTGTGGTCTTGCCGGCCCCAAGGTCGCCGAACAGTGCAACGACGTCCCCGGCCTCGAGCCGGTCCGCCAGCCGTCGGCCGAGCGCCTCGGTCGCTTCCGGCCCGTAGAGCCGCATCAGCGCTTTCGGGGCAGTCGAAGGGTGACGGTCGTGCCCTCCCCCGGCTCCGAGACCAGCTCGATCGTACCGCCATGCGCCTCGACGAACTGCTTGGCGAGCGGAAGGCCGAGGCCGAGCGCGGCGCCGTCGGAGCCGCGCGTCTCGGCAGTCCGGGAGAAGCGGTCGAACACTCCGGCCTGGTCCGCCTGGGCGATCCCGCGGCCATTGTCGGAGACGGTGATCGCCGCCTGCTTGCGGTTGCCGGAGGCGTGAAGGAAGACCCGCCCGCCCTCGCCGGTATAGGCGACGGCGTTCTTCAGCACATTGTCGAGCGACTGGCGAAGGCGAGCGCGGTCGCCGGCGATCGAGCCGGCGCCGGCCTCGATCTCCACCGCGAAATCGATCTGCTTCTTCGCAGCCTGGTCCCGGAAGGCGTCGGCCGCCTCAGCGCAGAGCCTTGCCAGATCGACCTTGTCCTCGGCGAGCAGGAGGCTTCCGCTGTCGCTCTGGGTCAGGTCGAGAACGTCGTCGATCAGGGTGCCGAGCCGGGCGACGGAGTCCAGGATCGCCCCCACATATTCGGAAGCGGTCGGCCCGAGATCGCCGGCATAGCCGCCCGCGAGCATCTCCGCGAATCCGCCGATCGAGGTCAGCGGAGTCCGAAGCTCGTAGCTCATGTTCGACACGAAGGCGGTCTTGAGCCGGTCGGCCTGCTCGAGCGCCTGGGTGCGCTCCCTCAGCGCCGCCTCGACCGTTCGGCTGGCGGTGACGTCGAGCATCGTGAAGAGGGCGTTGCCGTCGGGAAGCGGGACAGCCGCGAACTCGAACTCGCGCCCGTCGGTGAACGCGACCCGGCCGGTGCGCTGCTTGCGCTCGACGGTGGCGCTCCTGACCAGCTCGCGGACCAAGGCGGCGTGGCTCGGATTCTTCAGCTTCCTGCCGATATGGGTCGTGAGCGCATCGATCCGGGGATTGCCCGCCAGCTGCTCCTCGTCGAACTCCCACAACAGGCGGAACCGGTTGTTCCAGAGGTGGAGGCGGCCGTCGGAGGCGAAGACGCCCACCGCCTCGAACAGATTGTCGAAGGTCGCGGTCCGGACCCTGAGCAGGGTGTCGCGCGCCGAAGCCAGCCGGAGCTGCTCGGTCCTGTCCTCGAAGATGAGCAGCAGGCCCCCGTCGGGAAGCGGCTGGGCCACCACTCGAAGATGGCGGCCGCCGGGCAGCAGCCAGTCTTCCTCCTCGGCCGCGAGACCGCCGGTGAACCAGCGGTCATGCTCCTTCTTCCATTCCGGATAGTCGCGCACCTCGGGCAGGTGCCCGGTCTCGCGCATCGCATCGATCAGTCGGTTGAACTCCGGACGGTCGGCGAGGAAGTCCGGCCTCAGCGCGAACAGCCGGGCGAAGGGCTGGTTCGAGAAGATCAGTCCCCGGTCGCGCGCGAACTGGGCGACGCCGGCGGACAGGCGGTCGAGCATGTCGCGCTGAGCGTGGACGAAGCGGGCGAGCTCGGACCGCGCCTGCTCCCGATCCTCGACGTCGATCGCATAGCCGGCGACCCCGGCCTCGCCGAGCGGCACCTCCACGACCCGCATCATCCGCCGCTCTCCGCCGATCGTGGCGGGGACGTTGCGCGCGTGCGACTGGCCGCTCTGGCGGACGGCCGAGGCTTCGGCGATCGCGCCCTCCTCGCCGTCGTCGACAAGCTCGAGCCCGCCATCGATCACGGCCCGGCCGTCCTCCGCCTCGACGGCCGAGACATAGGCGCTGTTGACCATCGCGAGGCGCAGATCGGGTCCTCGATGCCAGATCGGGAAAGGCGCCGCCTCGATCAGGCAGGACAAGGCGTCGAGAGCCCCGGCGAGCCGCTCGCAGCGCTCGCGAAGCCCCGCCATCTCCTCCTCGCTTCGGGTGGCGTCCGTGAGCCAGAGGAGGACGGTTCCAGCAGGATAGGAAGGCGGCGCCGGGCCGCCGCGGACCCGGTAGACCCGCGAGGAGCCGGCCGGCCGGAGCGAGACGGCAACATCGCCGGCCGTCGCCGCCGCCGCCTCGACCCCGCCGATCAGCGACTGCCGGTCCTCTTCGGCAAAGGCCTGGCCGAGATCCTCGAGCCGGGCCGGAGCCCGCTCCAGACCGAGCGCGAGCGCGATCCGCTCGGCCTCGTCCAGGCTGCCGTCGCGGCGGACGATGAGCGGGATCGCCGGCGACGCCGACAGCAGCGCCTCGTGGTGGCGGGTGGCGTCGATCCGCTCGGCGGCGACCCGACTTTGCCCGAGACCTCGAAGCGTGGCCCATAACGCCAGCGCGAGCCACGCGCCGGACAGGAGCGCGATCGCGACGAGCGCTGTGGGGGAAAGTGAAACCATCGCCCGTCCTCTAGCCGGGGCGGCCGGGGTCCGGAAGTGGAATGAAAGGCAGCCGCTTCGGCGGCGTCCCCTCCGCTCATCCGGGATGATGCCAGCGACGTCGAAGCCGGATGAAAAAAGGCGGAGCGCCGAAGCACGCCCTCTTTGCTACTATGGTCCCCGCTTTAGAACAGATCGTCCAGCCCGACCTTCACGCCGAAGTAGACGTAACGGCCGACGGAGCTCACCGGGTAGCCGCTAAGGGCTGCGACGGACGGCTTCTCATCCATGAAGTTGTTGATGCCGCCGTAGAAGGTGAACTTGTTGCCGAAATTGTACGCGGCCTGGATGTCATGCTCCCACTTCTCCTTGAAGAAGAAGAACCTGGGATCCGAGATGTCCGGCTGGTCGGCAGTTCTTTCGGTCGTGAAGCGGCGGGTCTTGCTGAACCAGCTGAGACCGTAGTTGAGCGTCAACGGTCCCTTGGTCCAGGTCAGATCAGCCACCGCCACCCACTTCGGCGAAGACGGCTCGCCGACATCGATGTCCACCTCGGCGCCTGGGGTCGAGATGAACTCCAGCTTATTCAGGTAACCGCCGACCAAGCGGAAATTGAACGTGCCGAGGCTGCGCGAGGGCGAGAAGCGGTAGTTGATCGTCGCGTCGGCGCCTTCCGTGGTGAAGTTCGCAACGTTTTGCGGAACGGCCGAGAAGCTCGTGATGAACCCCGAATCCGGGTCGCGGGTAATCGCGTCGCAGAAGACGTTGTTGATGTCCGGCTGATCGACGCACAGCGCCGCAAGCTCGGTCGCGGTCGCCTGGTTGATCGCGTTGCGAAGCTTGATGTTGTACCAGTCGAACGCCATCGTCAGCCCGGGGATGACGCGGGGCCGAAGCACCACGCCGGCGGTCCAGGTTCGGGCAGTTTCCTCGATCAGGTTCGGGTTGCCGCCGGCCAGGCCGAGCTGGCTGGTATTGGCTTGCGCATTCGTCGATGGGCTGAACGCGGCGATCTCGGCCGGAGTGAAACCGAGGCCCGAGAGCAGCGCCGCGCAGTTGGCCGGACGCTGGCTCGCGCCTGCGCCCGTATTAGTGCGGTCGCACGGATCGGTGATGAACTCGAAGGTTCCGGACGGCGGATCGAACAGCTCAGAGATGTTCGGGGCGCGAACCGCCTGCGACCAGGTGCCCCGGAAGGTGATATCGCGGACCGGAGCCCAGACTCCGTCTACCTTCCAGGTCGTGGTCCCGCCGATCGTCGAATAATCCGACAGACGGACCGCGCCGCCGACCGAAAGGGTCTGAGCGAAGGGCACGTCCTTGAGGATCGGGATATTGATCTCGGCGAAGACTTCCTTGACGTCGAACTTGCCCGAGCTGATCTCGATCTCGGAGCTGTCGAGGAGTTGGCCCTCCTGGATCTCCTCGGAGGGAACCGAGCGGCTGGTCTCGCGGCGATATTCGGCGCCGACGGCAAAGCCGATCGACCCGCCGGGAAGCTCGAAGAAGCCTCCGGTATCGCCCGCGATCGAGCCGGACCAGACCGATTGGGTGATCTTGGCGCGCGTCGTGTGGGAACGGGTGACGAAGTCGATCGCCGCCTGGGACGCCACGCCGTTGCCCAGCAGGTTCAGCGGAACGCACTGCCCCGGCTGGAAGGTGGTCGGGGCCTGGCCGAAATTGTTGGGATCGATGATCGTTTGACCGGGGAGATTGATCCGGCAGGTGACCTGACCGGTAGCCGGGTTAACCACCGCATCGAGCGCCGCGTAATAACGATCCGCGATCCGGTCGTTCATGCTGGTCGTGTCGGCCGTTGCCCGACCGTAGACGTAAGACACCTCGTAGCGCAGGTGATCGCTGAACTTGCCGTCGGCGCCGATGACTCCGCGCCAGGTCTCGCGCTCGGACGCGTCGCCGCGCTGGCCGAGGTCGAAATTGTCCCTGGAAAGCAGGGCGCCGCCGGCGCCCAGCGCACCGAAGCGCTGAGCCAGAAAGGCGTTGTCCTCCGCCAGGAAGGTGAAGAAGTCGAACGTCGGCTGGGCCTCAGTGAAGGCTCGGGTGCGGACATATTTACCCTCGGCGAAGACCCGCAGAGCGGGGCTGAATTCGAAGCTCGTCAGTGCATTGAAATTGTGGCGCCGAAGAAACGGAAGGAAGTCGCCGAAATAGCCGGCGGTCGGGGTTCCGGAACCGCCGATCGTGCGCCCGCCCGAGCCCGGCAGGAGGATGCCGCGATCGTAGAAAGTGCCGGAACCGGTGCGGTCGGGAATGCCATCGAAGCAGCCGGGAACGAATGCACCGCCGCCGCCGCAAAGCGGGTCGTTGCTGCCGAGGTCAATCGCTCCGTCGGGGGAGGAATCCTGCCAGCGAACGTCGTTGACCAGACGCCGGTCGAACACGCTAGGATCGTCCGTATCGAAGTCGTTGGGGTCTTGTTGCAGCTCGAAGCGCCGAAGTGGATCACCAGTGTACGGCCGGTCGCGATCGCTCAGGCGCGAGGAGCGGCTGAATTCGTAGGCGACGGCGATATTGCCGCGATCGTCGGCGAAATTCTTGCCCGCCGTGATCGAGCCGAACTGGTTGCCGGCGTCGCCGAGCTCGGAGATGCCGATCTGGCCACGCGCACGGATGCCATCGAAGTTGCGCTTCAGAACGAAGTTGACCACCCCCGACACGCCGTCGGCGCCATAAATGGCCGAGGTGCCGCCGGTGAGGATGTCGATCCGTTCGATGAGGTCGGTCGGGATCGAGTTGACGTCGACGGAGGAGACGCCCGGATAGCCCGCGACGTGGCGCCGGCCGTTGACCAGGGTCAGGGTCCGGTTGAAGCCCAGGTTGCGCAGGTTGAGCAGGTTGAGGCCGGCCGACTGGAAGAAGCCGTTCGAGCCGGCAATGGACTCGCTGGTGGACGAGCCGATCAAGGCCGGAGTGTCCGCCAGGAAGTCGGTGATGTTGGTGTCGCCCGACTGCTCAACCGCCGCCGCGGTGAAGGACTGGATCGGGTTCGGGAAAGCGAATTCGGGCCGAGCGATTCGCGAGCCGGTCACCACGACCTCGTTGGTGCCGTCGCCGGTCTCCAGCGGACCCGCGACGTCCTGCGCCTCGGCGGCGACATCCTGCTGACCTTCGGTGGTCGAAGGATCGTCGTCCTGGGAGTCCGCCTCGTTGGGGGTGGAGCTCTGCGCGTAGACCGGCGCCGGGGAGGCGGCCAGGGCGAGCGCGATGAAGGAAGCAGTAAGTGGAAGTCGCATCGAAACGGTAAGCCGGCGCATCATTCAATCCCCGCAGATTTCACTTCGGCGATACTACGCCGCCCAGAGCAAAAGAAAATGCATGGATGGCTTGGCGACGACATCTGTAATCATGTGTCGCAAAAATATCACGTTGCGCAGCCGCAACGTTTGGCGTGCCAAGTGTAC
The DNA here is from genome assembly GCA_035638835.1 of Allosphingosinicella sp. Lineage (GTDB taxonomy): Bacteria > Pseudomonadota > Alphaproteobacteria > Sphingomonadales > Sphingomonadaceae > Allosphingosinicella. Next base: position 19,526 of record DASQZF010000203.1, read on the forward strand.
GGTGGCGTACACTTGGCCCAAGCCAAGTCGCGCGGAGCTCCCTGAAATGACAGCTTCGGGCAGCATGTTGCGCTCGCAACCGCCAGTAGATCAGCCGACCGCAGAATCACGAAGTCCTGACGCGCGCTACCTTACTTCAACAGTCTGCGAGCTCAGAAATCAGTAGACCTGCTCGCATTCGGTGCCGCTGGGAGTATTGTAACACCACCAGCCCCACCCTTCCGGGGGCGTCGGTTATTTCCTGCAGTTGCTCCTGACCACGCCGTAATAGCACTCGCCGGCATTGTCATATCCGCTAGTGGCCCAGCTGCGCATGCAGTAATTGTAGGCGGAGGCCTCACACCTGTCCCACGCCAGTGCCGGCTGCGGAAGTGCCATGAGCGAGGCCGTCACCAAGGAAGTTACAGTAAATATTCTCAAGCTGCCAACTAGCTTAGCTTTCATTATTCCTCTCCGACTAGCCACTGCAGGGGCAGGCTCGTCGAGCGCGACCCTCATTATGGCTAATTGTTTGCTTTCGACGTAGCAAGGCATAACCGCATTCGCTGTTGGGGTGTTGTTCGGCCAGTTCCACCCTCTGTCTTTGCTTGCCCAGCCGATATCCTCCCGCCGCTCGCATGGATTGCGCCTTTCGCCGCAATAACGAATCCCTCATCCGGATCTGGACCAACCGTGCGATCCCGCTTCGTGATTGCAGGCGGCGAAGCGATCCAGAGGTCAACACGCCTTGCGTTGCTTCATCGCTTTCGCTCCACGCAGCGATTGATCGGACGCGCTGGTCGCGTCGCGCCTAGCTGCCCGTGCCGTTCCTTTCCCACCAATAAGGCGCCCGCACCCGAGTTCCGGTCACCACTTCGTTCATCGTCAGCGGATCGTAGAGCCGTCCGCCCAGCATCACCCGGTGCACCTTGTCGCTGTTGCGGATGTCGGCCGTCGGATCGGCGTCGAGGATGACGAGGTCGGCGAGCTTGCCGGCCTCGATCGAGCCGACGTCGCGGGCATAGCCCAATGAGGTCGCAGCCGCGAGCGTTCCGGCGCGAAGCGCCTCGACCGGGCTCCAGCCTCCGCGGACGAACGACCACATCTCCCAGTGCGGCCCGAGCCCGGCCTGCTGGCCGTGGGCGCCGATCGCGACCTGGATTCCACGGTCGGCGAGCTTCTTGGCCTCGCGGGCGGCGTCGTCGTCGACGAAATCCTCCTCCGGAGCCATCGTGCGGCGAACGTTCTGGGCGGCGAGCAGGGTCGGCGGGGCGTGCCTCGACAGCAAGGGATGCTTCCACACCTCCATGTGCTGGCGCCAGTAGGGATCGCCGGCCAGGCCGCCATAGGCGACGACCAGGGTCGGGGTGTAATTGGTCTTCGTCTGGGTCCAGAGGCTAACGACGTCGTCGTAGAAATGCTCGACGGGCACATTATGCTCGACCGTCGCATTGCCGTCCTGGATCAGGGATATGTCCATGGTGAAGAGCGATCCGCCTTCGGGCACGACCTCCATATTCTCCCTCTGCCCGGCCGCCACCACCATCTGCCTCTGGTCGCGCCGGGGCTGGTTGTAATTCTTGACGCTGTGGGCGCCCTGGGCCTTCAGCCGCCGGACGTGCGCGAGCGCGTCCTCGAACGTGTTGATCTCCGCATAGACGTCGGCCGCCTTGGCTCCGTAGACGATCTCGCCGGTCGAGAAGGTGCGCGGACCCAGGATCTTGCCCGCGCGCTGCATCTCGGCCGCGGCGAAGATCTCCGCCGCCCGCGCCGACGGGTCGTGGGCGGTCGTCGTGCCCATGGCGAGGTTGGCGATCTGCGCCCAGTTCTGCTGCGGGATGAGATCGTCCTGGCCCTGCGGCCCGTGGGCATGGGCGTCGACCAGGCCCGGGATGATCGTCTTTCCCGTGACGTCGACCGTCTTCGCCCCGGCCGGGATGGTCACCTGCCCGCGCCGTCCGACCGCCACGATCCGGTCGCCCCGGACGACGATGACCCCGTCGTCGACGATCCCGCCGTCGGCCCCGGCCATGGTTACGATGCGAGCCCCGGTGAGCGCGACCGTGCCCGACGGCCGGTCGGCCGCGACGTCCATCGATAGGGAGAGACCGGTGGCGGGCGGCTGGAATTTCGGCGCATTCTCGGCCGGCGGAGCGGAGCCGAACAGGGCGGTGGTGTCGACGGTGTAGACCGTAGGGCCGGTGCTCCAGTGAAGCCGGCGGCCGCCGGCCGACCAGTGGATGAACTCCGCCCCGACCGCGCTGACCCTGGTGACTGGAAGCGGGCCGCCCTTGGAGTCGGCGGCGACGTCCTGGGTGCCGGGCATGAGCGGCATCACATAAGCCTGATAATTCTGCCGGAAGGCGAGATACTGGCCGTCGGGCGAGACCTGATAATCGCTCACCATCTCGCCCGTCGAATGGACGTGCCTGGCCTCGCCGTTCAGGTCGGTGCTTACCAGCTGGCGCTTGCCGGCGGCGCTTGCGATCATGAACAATCGGTCGTTGGAGGCTCCGAACTGCGGCGCCGCCCCTTCCGAGGAGATCCGTTCCGGCGTTCCGCCGGCGGCGGGGATTCGGTAGAGGCCCGGATTTTCCGACCAGCGCGGCGAAGTGAGGAAACCCCCCTGCCCGCGCTCGAAGACGATCGTCCTTCCGTCGGGCGAGAATTGCGGCCGAGCGTAATGGCCCGGTTGTGCCGTCACCTGGCGCGCCGCGCCGCCGCCCGCGGCGACGGTGCGGATCCGGCCGAGGCCCTGGTCGGTCCAGCCCACATAAACGATCGTCCGGCCGTCGCGCGACCAGGCGGGGAAAGCCTCGAGCTCCTGGTCATTGCCTCTCACCAGCGGTCGCGGCGCCCCGCCCGACATCGGCTTGATCCAGAGCCTGCCCAGGGTCTCGAACACCACCTGACGGCCATCGGGGGAAACGCTCGCCCAACGCGGCATCCTGGTCCGGATCCGGTCGGGAGCGACCTCGACCTGCGGATGGATTGCGTCGATGACGACCCTCGTGTCGGAAACCCGGAACGGGATCTCGCTCGCCGAGCCGCCATTGCCGTCGATCCGGCGAAGCTTGCCGCCGGCCCAGAAGACGACGCTTCGGCCGTCCGGGGTCCAGGCCATGTTCGGATAGACCCCGGTCACCGCCCAGGTCTCCTGCATGTCCTGGTCGAGCTGGTCGTAGATCTTGCGCTCCTTGCCGGAGACGAGATCCTTGACGAAGAGCTTGGAGCGGGCGCGCTCGCGGCGGACGAAGGCGATCTTCGTCCCGTCGGGCGACGGAGCCGGCCGAACCGAGCCGCCGGCGCCGGAGACCGCCGTCGTGACGTCGCCCGTCTCGAGCTCGTAACGCTGGATCTCGAACAAGTTGGTGTTCGAGTTCTGGGCGTATTCGAAGATCGGGCCGGAGGTGATGTTGCGGGTGAAATAGATGCTCTTGCCGTCCGGCGCGTAGATCGGCTCGCCGAGCTCCTTCTGGTGCTGCTCGCTGGGCTTCTTGACGAGCGGGACCCCGCCCCCGCCGGAGACGTGGTAGAGCCACACCTCGCCGGTGCCCAGGGAGCGGCCGGTGGTGAAATGCTTCTTGGCGACGATGAATCGGCCGTCCGGGCTCCAGCTCGGCTGGTTGAGGAGCCGGAAATCTTCCTTCGTCAGCTGGCGCTTGTCGGAGCCGTCGACGTTCATGATCCAGATATTGTCGCCCCCGCCCCTGTCGGAGGTGAAGGCGATCCGACGGCCGTCGGGCGAGAAGCGCGGCTGGTGCTCGTAGGCGAGCCCCTCCGCGATGCGCCTCGGAGTCCCGCCCGAGATCGGCATGGTGTAGATGTCGCCGAGCATGTCGAAGGCGATCGTCCGCCCGTCGCTCGAGACGTCGACGTTCATCCAGGTGCCCTCGTCGACGTCGATCCGGACCTGACGCGTGGTCATCCCCGGAGGCGCGTTGACGTTCCACTTCTCGGGCTTGGCGGGCTGGGTCGCCGGGGCGCGGGCCGCGGAGGGCGGGAGCGGCCCGGTCGTCCGCTGCTCGGGATTGGTCGCCTCGTTCTCGGGCGCCTGGGTTTCCTCCACGGGCGGGGTCGGCGGAGGCGTGTCCCTGGGCGGGGCCTGCCCGGCCGCCTGGGTCGCCGCAAGAACCAAGGCGATCGCCGCCGTCACCCGATATTTCATGCATTCCTCCAGCCGGTTTCGGACGGGCTTTAAGAGCGAATTGAGCGCAGGTCTTGCGGAAAAGCGGCGCTCGGGCGGGTGCAAGAACCGAAACGGACCCGAATCCATTTGCATCGTCTCCGACAATGCGTTCTGCTCATGTTCCAGGTGATTTGGCGGGATCCGTCGTCGCCCTGGCCCGGGGGGCAACGAGGATGCGGCGCGGGAATTGGGCATTGCTTACGGCGTCGGCCGCCACTCTTGCGAGCGCCGTCCATGCCGGCGAGACGGTGACTTACAGCTATGACGCGCTCGGGCGGCTGACCGCGACGTCGAGCAGCGACACCGTCAACCCGGGCGCAACCTCCTCGATCGGCTACGACGCGGCGGGCAACCGCTCCATCTATGCCGCGTCGGTTTCCGGAGCGCCCGCCTTCAGCGTGAGCGACGTTTCGGGACTCGAGGGCCGGGGCCTCGTCTTCACAATCGTCAAGACCGGCGCCGGCGCGGCGAGCGTCACCTACGCCACCGCGAACGGCAGCGCCGGCGCGCCAGGCGACTATAACGCGGCGAGCGGATCGCTGAGCTTCGCCGCCGGCGAAAGCAGCAAGACCGTCACCATCGGCTCGATCGACGACTCCGGCGACGAGGCGCACGAGACCCTGTCCCTCAACCTGTCCGCCGCCTCGGCGGGCGCGACGATTGCGGACTCGCAGGGCGCCGGAACGATCCTCGACAATGACGAGCCGCCCCCTCCCCCGCCGCCGCCGCCGCCGGTCTTCAGCATCGCCGACGCGTCGGTTGCAGAAGGGGGAATGCTCGAGTTCACGGTGACCAAGACCGGGCCGACCACAGGAAGCTTCATGATCAGCTACAACACGGTCAACGATACCGCCGTCGCAAACTTCGACCACCTCAATCCCGGCGACTATTACATGGCGACGTCGGGCATCGCCTTCGGACCCGACGAGGCGACGAAGACGATCACCATCCACACGGTCGGCGACATCCTCGACGAAAGCGACGAGACCCTGTTGCTCAACCTGACGAGCCCGACCGGCGGAGCCACGATCTCGGATGCGCAGGCGATCGGAACGATTGTCGACGACGACGATCCTCCGCCTCCGCCGCCCGGCAACGATCCGCCGACGCCGCTCGACGATACGGGCTCGCAGAAGGGATGCCAGACCCGGTATTACGACGTGCTGGCCAACGACGGCGATCCGAACGGCGATTTGCCGCTGACGCTGGTTTCGTCGTCGAACCCCAGTTTCCCGGTCTCCGGAACGACCATGATCGAGGTCGACGGCTCGATCATCAGCAGCGGCGATTCCACCGTCTATACGGTCCGCGACACACGCAACGCGACTGCGACGGCGACCCTGACCGTCACCCTCACCACCGGAAGATGCTCCGATGATTAGGCTCAGCAATAGTTTCCGGACCTGCATGGTCGCGGCGCTCACTCCCCTGGCCGCCGTCCCGGCCGCGGCCCAGTACGAGCCGCCCAAGCAGATGACCCTGGCCCCGACCGGGTTCGACCTCACGAGCGCCCGCTTCACCCACAAGGCGACGGACCTGTCGATCGGGCCCTTCACGCTCGAGCGTTCCTATGTCGGCGGCCACCAGGTCCCTGGCAGCAGCCATTTCGGCCGCAACTGGACCCACAATTACTCGATCTACGTCGTCGAGAAGGATCGTTCCTCGCTTAACGGCATCTACGTCGTCAGGGGCCGGGAAACTGCTCATTTTTATCAGGGCCTCGCCGCCGGCAACTACGGTTCGGACAATCCCGATTCGTACGGGATGAAGCTTCAGCTAGTGAACGGGACCTTCATCTTCACCGATCGGACGGGAGACGTTTACACGTTCAACCCGTCGGTGAACGCCTTCCCGCCGCCGACCAATATCTCGCCGCAGCTGCGCAATCAGCGGATCGCCCGGATCGACTATGCGAACGGGCACACGTTGACCTTCACCTACGCAAATTCCCAGCTGAAGCAGATCGCCAGCAATTACGGCTATTCGCTGGTCTTCGACCTTCAATCGGAAGGATATATCCAAAAGGCCTGCGGCTACAACCGAGCGGTGACGGCGGTCACGTCGTCGAGCACCTGCGCGAATGCCGCCTTGGCTGCGAGCTACACCTATTCCGGAACCTGGACCAACCTCGCCAACGTCGTCGACGTGATGGGCCGGAACTGGGGCTACGATTACGAGGGCGACAGCGCCATCTCGAAGATGACCTGCGTAAGACAGGTCAATTCCTCGAACTGCATGGTCGCGAACACCTATGGTCCCGTCGCCGCCCGCCATCATATCATCCACCAGACCAAAGCTGACGGAAGCGTTTGGGAACACAGCATCCGCCTGGGCGAGCGCGATCCCGACGATTACCAGCTTCCGGGCACGCCTCCACCGCAAAGCGAGGGGAGCTATAGCGGGCCGGAAGGCGTGTTCGTCCATGCCACGTTCGGCGGCGGGCTGCTCGACAGCTATAACGACAATGGCAGGATCACCCAGCTGGGCTGGAACGGGCTCGAGCTTGCGAAGCTCACCCACCACGAAGGCAATAGCGTCACCTACCACAGGGACGCCCGGATGAACGTCCTCTCGGAGGAATGGGCTCCGAAGCCCGGCTCCACCGGCGTGGCCGCCGTCTCCAATCTCGCGGCATATCCCGATCCGTATTCCGGAGGGTGCACGACGGTCTCGGCCGTTCTCTGCAACCGGCCGATCTGGCGAAGGGATTTCAAGGGCAACCAGCCCGACTACACCTACGAGCCGCACGGCGGGGTAAAGACCGAGACAGGCCCCGCGCCCACCGTCGGCGGGGTTCGCCCGCAGGTGCGCTACGAATATGCGCTTCGCTACGCCGGGGTGAGCAACGGCGCCGGTCATGTGCCGGAGGCGGTGGGAATCTATTTGCCCAGCCGCAAGGCCTTCTGCGCGACGGGCGCCGCGTCTGGATGGGGGTGCGCCGTCACCGGCGACGAGGTCGTCACCACCTACGATTACGGTTCGGACAGCGGTACAAACAATCTGCTCCTTCGCTCCGAGACGGTGACCGCCGGCGGGGTGATCCGAAGAACCTGCTTCGGCTACGACTGGATGGGCAACAAGATCAGCACCACCCGTCCGAACGGACTGTGCCAGTGAGCGCCCGCGCACCGCTTCGCACGGCCGCGATCGCACTGGCGCTGTCGTCGATCTCTTCGGCGGCCTGGTCGCAGGCCTCGCCGTCGGCCGGAACTTACGCCGCCCGCTACGATCTGATGCGGCGGGAGGTCGGAACGATCGCGCCCGACGCCGACGGAGCGGCGCCCTGGGCCTTCCTCGCGACCCGCAAGACCTATGATGAGGGCGGCCGGATGACGAAGGTCGAGACCGGGTGGCTCGACTCCTGGCACGGCGAAGGAGTCGCTCCGCCCGCCTGGACCGGTTTCTGGATCGTCAGCCAGGTGGACACCCAATATGACTCGATGAACCGAAAGGTCCGGGAGGCGGTGAGCGGGAGCGGAATCGTCACCGGCGTTACCGAATATGGCTACGACCAGGCCGGCCGGCCCAAATGCACCGCGGTTCGGATGAATCCCGATATATGGGCCACCCAGCTTTCGGACAAATGCACGCCCGGAGCGGCGCACGCGACCCACGGACCGGACCGGATCACCCGCACCGTCCATACCGCCCACGGCCAGGTCAAGGAGATCGAGAAAGCGGTCGGAACGCCGCTGCAGCAGGTCTATGCCGCCTACTCCTACACGCCCAACGGGAAGCAGGCGAGCGTCACCGACGCCAACGGCAACAAGGCCTCGATGACCTATGACGGGCTCGACCGCCAGAAGCGCTGGATATTCCCGTCGACGACGGCTCCGGGCGAG
>DASQZF010000204.1:0-23369 GCA_035638835.1 Allosphingosinicella sp.
GCCGAGGCCGACCCAGATCTGCACGGGCGAGAAATCCCCCCAATCGTCCGAAGCGGGCCGATCGTCCGGCGCTTGCGTCCCCCCGGGCTGGCCCGGCACGTCCACGGCCCTTGGGCCGAGGAGCGAGCCGAGCCAGCCCAGGATCGACAAGCCGCTCAGTCCTGCGACTGGGTTGGCTGATCCTCGGCCTCGTCGCCCTCGGCCGCATCGGTCGCTGGGACCTCGTCGGCGGGGACTTCGGATTCGGCGGCGGCGTCTTCCGCCTCCATGACCGAGCCCGAAGAGGGCACGATCGTCGCGATCGTGAAATCGCGGTCGGTGATCGCGCTCTCGACGCCCTTGGGAAGGGTCACCGCCGAGATGTGAAGCGAATCGCCGATGTTGAGGCCCTTGAGGCTGATCTCGATCTCTTCCGGGATCTCGGCCGCGTCGCAGATCAGCTCGAGCTCGTGCCGGACGGCGTTGAGGACTCCGCCGCGCTTGATCCCGCGGCTCTCCTCCTCGTCGGTGAAGCGGATCGGAACGTTGACGTGCACCTTCGAATGCTCGGAGATCCGAAGGAAATCGACATGCAGCGGCCGGTCGGAGACCGGGTGGAACTGGACGTCCTTGGGAAGGGTGCGGGCGGTGGTGCCTCCGGTGACCTCGATCATCACGACCGAGTTCATGAAGTGGCCGGTGTTCAGCATCTTCATCAGCGCCTTTTCCTCGACGTGGACGGCGAGGGGCTCTTCCTTGTTGCCGTAGACGACGGCGGGGACTCGGCCTTCGCGACGCATTGCGCGGGAGGCTCCCTTGCCTGCCCGCTCGCGCGTCTCGGCCGACAGCGTAAGCTGTTCGCTCATGTGCATGTCTCCAAAACTTGGATTGCTGTAAAACCCGCGCTCACGCCTCCAGGGATGACCATGAACGGGGAAGCCGCCTCTAGCCGAGGGGGGCCGGGAAGGCAAGTTGTGCCTCCCCATGCGCAGCATGGGGAGGGGGACCATGCGAAGCATGGTGGAGGGGTGACTTGGCCAGGCCCCGTCAGATCACCCCTTCACCACCCTTTGGGTGGTCCCCCTCCTCATCTGCGATGGGGAGGCAAATCGTCACTGCACCCTTTTCGCCTTGATCCCCTTCTTCTTCAGCATCGTCTGGACCGAATCCCGGCCCGCGAGATGCCCCGCTCCGACCGCGACGAAGACCGTGCCCGGCTTTTGCATCCGCCGCTCGAGCCAGTCCGCCCAGGCGGCGTTGCGCTTGCTCATCAGCGCGGCCTTCAGCTCCGGCGACATCTGGGTCTCGTCGTCGAAGGTGCGCTCGATCCCCTTGAGGTCGCCGCTCGCCCAGGCGTCGAGCATCGCCTTGAACTGGGTCCTCGTCTCCGCGCTGTCCTCGACCACCGAGAGGAGCAGGGCCTTCTGGGCCTCCTCCGAGAGGGTGTCGAAATAGCCCAGCTGCTGCTCGACCGTCTCGAGCCCGGTGACCGTCTTTCCGGCGGCCTTGAACGGGGTGCCGATCTGCTTCTCGACTCCGAGCGACGGATCCAGGCCCAGCCGCTTGAACGTCACCCCGAGCAGCGGAAGCGCCGCCGCCCAGGTCTCGAGCCGGTCGTACACCGCCTCGGGATAGCCGCTCTCCGCGATCATCGCCCGAAGCGCGGCGCGCTTCCCTTCCGGCACCCGCTGGGCGATCGGCGGAAGGCCGGGCGACATTCCGAGCTTCGCCATGGCCTGGGCCGACGCCATCATGTCGTCGATATTCGCGACTTCGAGCACCAGCTCGTCGGATCCGGCCAGCGCCGCGTCCATCGCGGGGGTCCGCCACCCCTGGCCCTCGGGCAGGAGATGGATGGTCCCGAACAGATAGAGCGTCGTGTCGGCATCGGCGACCTTCCACATCGCAGGGCGCGGAGCCTTCGCCGCCGGCTTCGCCTCGGCGGCCGAGGCGGTGAGCGGAAGAAGCCCCGCCAGTGCGAGCCGAAGCCACTTCTTCAATCCGGTCGCCGCCATCCTCGTCATCCTCGATCTATCGCTGTCGGACACCATGTCGCTTCGAAGTCCCGAGTTTCAATGGCCCGCCGGTGAAAGCCGACATGCCCGATCGTTTCAAAGCAGGCGCTTCCAGAGGAAACCGGCGAGCGCCACCACGCCCGCGCCCATGTAGAGAGGCAGGAATTCCGGCTGCGGGGCGAGGCCGCCCCTCCACAATATGTGCCACAGCGGCCAGCCGACCATGAAGGCGTAGAAGCCCCAGAAGCCGCCGATCAGGTTGCTCGCGACCTCGAGCTCGTCGATGCTCCGGAAATAGACCCAGTTGCCGACCACCGTCAGGACGAGCAAAGCGGCGGCAAGCCCGATCGCCGCGGCCGGGGCGATCGGCCCGTAGGGGGTCCCGAGAATTCGTCCGGCGAGCCCGATCACCACCGCCGCGGCAAGCGCAAGCCCCATCAAGGTCCAGTATCGCCGCCGCCGCTGCCGCTCCGCCAACGCGCCGACATTCTCGCCACCGGTCATCGCGCCGCCCCCTCGTCCTGAAAGATTTCCTCGATCCGCATCTCGAACAGCCGGGCGAGCTTGAACGCCAGCGGCAGCGACGGATCGTATTTCCCGGTCTCGATCGCGTTCACCGCCTGGCGAGACACGCCGAGCCGGCCGCCGAGCTCCGCTTGGCTCCAGTCCCGCTCCGCCCTCAAGACCTTCAATCGATTGCGCACCGGCCCTCACCGTCGCGGATCGAAGCCCGCTTCGTTCTTCGTTCCAGGAGCATAAGGTGGTCGGTCGGGCCGCTTATGTCAAGCATCCATGACAAATCATCATGTTGAGCTGACATCGGGCCGCGCGTTGCCCCAACCGCCATCCCGGCCAAAGCCGGGACCTCAGGACAATAGGTCTCGGCAGGCCTGCCCGAGATCCCGGCTTTCGCCGGGATGACGGCCTTAAGCTCGGCCACCGCCTTCTAAGCCCTCAATCGATCCGCTTCACCTCGAGCCCGCGCCTGGCGAGCATCGACTGGACCGATTCCCGTCCGGCGAAATGCCCCGCGCCGACCGCGAATAGCAAGGTGCCCGGCTTCTTCAGCCTCTCCTCCAGCCACGAGGTCCAGGCGGCGTTGCGCTTCCGGACCAGGACGTCGAACAAAGCCGGCGGGAATTCGCCCTCCACCTCGACGTCCAGCGCCTCGGACCGGCCCGCGACCCAATCCACCTCCTCGGTCCCCATTGCGGGAGCGCCGCCATCCCCCTCCGCCGGAGCGATGGATTCGAGCAGGAGCTGGATCTGGACCGCTTCGGGCAGTGCGCTCATCGACGCCATGACGGCATTGCCGTCCTCGACGCTGGAGATCGGCTTGCCCGCGCCCCGGAAGGTCTCCTCGAGCACGTCCTCGACCCCGGGGGCGTCGTCGGGATCGTCCACTCCATATTGATCGAGCATCTGGGCGATCCCCAGCGTCATCGCCGCCGCCCAGCTGTGCATCCGGTCGAGCACCGGCATCGGAACGCCCGAGGCCTCGATCGCCGCCTTGAGCGGCTTGCGCTTCTTCTTGGGAACCCGCTGGAGGATCGGCACCGCCTTGTCGGCGAAGAAGCCGGCCCCAATCTCGGCGCTCGCCTCGGCGCTCGCCTCGGCTCCGGGCGCGTCGTAGGTCTCGACCACCAGCTCCGACGATTCGACGACCGCCTTGTCGAGCGCCGCCGAACGCCAGCGGAAGCCCGGCGGGAGCACGTGGATGGTGCCGAACATGTAGATCCTGGTGTCTTCGTCCGCGAGAAGCCAGAGCGCCGGCCTGGGCTCGGCCTGAGGTCCGGGGGTCTGAGGTCCCGGGGTCTGGGGTGCGGGGGTCTGAGGTGCGGGGGTCTGGGGTCCGGGGGCCGCCTTGGCCGCTCGAACGTCCTTGGCCGCCTCGGCCCCCGCCGGAACGGCGGAAGCGGGCGAGGCCAAAGCGGCAAGCGCCAAAAGCCAGGCCGGCCTGTAAAAAGTCAACGATCTCAAACCCATATCACGCCTACCCGACACATTGCCCGATTGCCCCCGTTCTTGCTGCTTTTACCGGGGCCGGTCAATCGCGAGGGCTGCGGCCGGTCTTCCCCGCCCGACCTTCTCCCAACCGTCCCTCCCGCTTGACCCTTTGGGCCTCCTGCGCCAGAGCGTCGCCACCCTTTGTTGCAGGTGCGAAGCCAAGTGGAACGGCCCCGAAGCTTCCAGTCGCTGATCCTCACCCTCCACGATTATTGGAGCAATCAGGGCTGCCTGATCCTCCAGCCCTACGACGTCGAGATGGGCGCCGGCACCTTCCACCCCGCCACCGCGCTTCGAAGCCTCGGGCCCAAGCCCTGGAAGGCCGCCTACGTCCAGCCCTGCCGCCGCCCGACCGACGGCCGCTACGGAGAGAATCCGAACCGGCTCCAGCATTATTACCAATATCAGGTGATCCTGAAGCCGAGCCCGAGCGACCTGCAGGCCCTCTATCTCGGAAGCCTGGCCGCGATCGGTATAGACTTGCTTCGCCACGACATCCGCTTTGTCGAGGACGATTGGGAAAGCCCGACCCTGGGAGCCTGGGGCCTGGGCTGGGAAGTCTGGTGCGACGGGATGGAGGTCACCCAGTTCACCTATTTCCAGCAGGTCGGCGGCTATGACTGCAAGCCGGTGGCGGGCGAATTGACCTACGGCCTCGAACGGCTGGCCATGTACGTCCAGGGCGTCGACAACGTCTACGACCTCGCCTTCAACGATGAGGGCGTGACGTACGGCGAGGTGTTCCTCGAGAATGAGCGCCAGTTCAGCGCCTATAATTTCGAGACCGCCAACACCGAGACCCTGTTTCGCTGGTTCCGAGACGCCGCCGAGGAGAATGCCCGCTGCATCGAAGCGAAGCTCCCGCTCCCCGCCTACGACCAGGCGATCAAGGCCAGCCACATCTTCAACACCCTCCAGGCGAGGGGCGTGATCTCGGTCGCCGAACGCCAGGCCTATATCGGCCGGGTCCGCGACCTCGCCAAAGGCGCCTGCCAGTCCTGGATGGAAAAGAACGGGTGGGAAGTATGAGGGCCGGCGCGAACATCCTCCCCTCCCTGCAAGGGAGGGGCCGGGGGTGGGTCCGCCGAAGGCGGCCGAAACTCCGAGTCAGCAAGGCTCGCTGGCGCTCGCACCCACCCCTAACCCCTCCCTTACAGGGAGGGGAGCATGCCTGATTTCCTCCTCGAGCTCCTCTCCGAAGAGATACCCGCCCGAATGCAAGACAAGGCGGAGCAGGACCTTGCACGCCTTTTCTCAGATCAACTCTCAAGTGCGGGATTGAAGGCCGAGTCCCTCCGGACCTACGCCACCCCGCGCCGCCTCGTCCTCATCGCGCGCAATCTCCCCGCCGAGACCGAAGCCGTCCGCGAGGAGACCAAGGGCCCCCGATCCTCCGCTCCGCCCCAGGCGCTGGAAGGCTTTCTCCGCAAGACCGGCCTCGCTCGCGACCAGCTCGAGGAGCGCGACGGGGTATTCTACGCCGTCGTCGACAGGCCCGGCCGGGCCACCTCCGCCGTGCTGGCCGGAGCCATACCCGCCATCGTCCGGGCCTTTCCCTGGCCCAAGTCGATGCGCTGGGGCGCTGCGTCCTCCTCGACCGAGAGCCCGCGCTGGGTCCGCCCGCTTCAGGGCATCGTCGCCTTGCTCGGCGAGGAGGTCGTCGACTTCGAGATCGCCGGAGTCCGAAGCGGCGCCGCCACCTTGGGCCACCGCTTCCACCATCCCGGGATCATCACGCTCGGCGGCGCCCATGATTATGTCGAGAAGCTCCAGGCCTGCCACGTCGTCGTCGACCCCGCCGAGCGCCGCCGGATCATCGCCGAGGGCGCCGATGCCGCCGCCTCGGCCGCCGGCCTGACCCAGATCGAGGACGAGGGCCTGCTCGCCGAGAATGCCGGCCTCACCGAATGGCCCGTCCCACTCCTCGGCCGCTTCGACCCCGCCTTCCTCCAGGTCCCGCGCGAGGTGATCCAGCTCACCATGCGCACCAACCAGAAATATTTCGCCTGCGTGGACGGGGAGGGGAGGCTCGCCCCGAACTTCGTCTGCACTGCCAATATCGATTCGGTCGACGGCGGCGCCTCGATCGTCGCCGGCAACGAGCGGGTCCTTTCCGCCCGCCTCTCCGACGCCAAGTTCTTCTGGGAGCAGGATCTCAAGATCCCCCTCGAGGACCAGTCGAAGAAGCTCGGCGACATCGTCTTCCACGAGAAGCTTGGGACGGTCGCCGACAAGGTCGAGCGCGTCGCCAAGCTGGCAAGATGGCTGGTCGAAGAGGGCATTATTCCCCTCCCTGGAAGGGAGGGGCTAGGGGTGGGTCCCGCCGAAGGCGGCCGAAACCCCGAGTCCGATGGCAAGCTTCGCTCGCCACCCACCCCCGGCCCCTCCCTTCCAGGGAGGGGGGAACTCGCCGCCCTCGCCGAACGCGCCGCCCGCCTCTGCAAGGCCGATCTCGTCACCCAGATGGTCGGCGAGTTCCCCGAGCTCCAGGGCCTGATCGGAGGCCACCTCGCCCGAGCCCAGGGCGAAGACCCGCAAGTGGCCGACGCCATCCGCGACCATTACAAGCCGGTGGGGCAGGGCGACGAGGTGCCTACCGCGCCGGTGACGGTGGCGGTGAGCTTGGCGGACAAGCTGGATACCTTGTGCGGCTTTTTCGGTCGCGAACTCCGACCAACGGGTTCGAAAGATCCATTTGCCTTGCGGAGGGCGATGCTCGGGCTGCTCTCTATGCTCACCCAGTCGAATATTAGCCGCTCTTTTCATGATCTCACCATGGCGGGTACATACTGGTACAAGGCGGTCTTCGGCGGTGTGCATGAAGACATGCTGGATTTCGCCATAGACCGCCTCAAGGTCCAGCAGCGCGAGGCCGGAGTCCGCCACGACCTCATCGACGCCGTCTTTGCGCTGGGCGGGGAGGACGATCTCGTCCGCCTGCTCGCCCGGGTGAAGGCCCTCCAGGCCTTCGTCGAGACCCCCGAAGGCGCCGACCTCCTCGCCGGCTACAAGCGCGCGGCGAACATTCTCAAGAAGGAGGGGTGGACTCCCCTCCCTGGAAGGGAGGGGCCGGGGGTGGGTACCGCCGAAGGCGGCCGAAACTCCGAGCCGGATGGCGAGCTGCGCTCGCCACCCGCCCCCGACCCCTCCCTTCCAGGCAGGGGAGAACAGCGAAGGAACGAACCTCTTCCCTACACGCCCGAAACGGAGGAGGCTGCCCTGCTGACGGCCCTCGATTCGGCCGAGCCGCGCGCCCGTGCCGCAGTGGAGGCCGAGGATTTCGAAGGCGCGATGGCGGCTCTGGCCTCCCTGCGCGCGCCGGTGGACTCATTTTTCGACAAGGTGATTGTCAATGACCCCGATCCCGCCAAGCGCGAAGCCCGCCTCGCACTCCTCGCCCGGATGCGCGACGCAGTCCACCGGGTCGCCGATTTCTCGCGGATCGAGGGCTGACTCGCGCGCGCGCGCGTTGAACCCGGACTTTCCGGACCTTCGTCCGTTTTCGGACACCCGTCACCTTGGACTCTTTTCAGGGTCCGGCGCGTCGCCCGCCCGGATGTCCGGTCGCGGGAGGAACGTCAGCGCCTCGTCCCGGCCGCCTCGCGGCCTTTTTCAAAGAGAAGGCACGAAGGTACAAGACAGGGATGCTGCGCCGGAGCACGACTTCTTTCTTGTACCTTCGTGCCTTCTCTCAAAGAATCCAGGGCCTGCCGGCCCGCGAGGAGTTGCGCTCGATGCGAGTGCGCCAGACAGCCGAGCGACGCCGCCCTGGATGCTGAAACGCGTTCGGCATGACGGAGTGCGCCCATGACCCGCTACGTCTACCGCTTCGGCGGCGGCGCTTCCGATGGAGAAGCCGGCAACAAGGATCTCCTCGGAGGCAAGGGCGCCAACCTCGCCGAGATGGCCTCGATCGGCTTGCCCGTGCCGCCCGGCTTCACCCTCTCCACCGAAACCTGCGCGCTCTATTATTCGGAGGGCGAATCCTTCCCTCAATCCGTCCGAGCGCAAGTCGCCGAAGGCATCGCCCATATCGAGGGCCTCACCGGCAAGCGCTTCGGAGACCCGTCCGATCCTCTCCTGGTCTCGGTCCGCTCCGGAGCCCGGGTCTCGATGCCGGGAATGATGGACACCGTCCTCAACCTGGGCCTCAACGATTCCACCGTCGCGGGCCTCGCCGAAATCTCCGGCGACCCGCGCTTCGCCTGGGACAGCTACCGCCGCTTCATCCAGATGTATTCCGACGTCGTCCTCGGCCTCGATCACGGCGCCTTCGAGGAAGCGCTCGAAATCGCCAAGGAGGACAAGGGGGTCCATCTCGACACCGGCCTCGAGGCCGGGGATTGGGAGCGCCTTGTCGCCCGCTACAAGGAACTGGTCGAGGAGCAATCGGGCCGCCCCTTCCCCGAGGACGTCCACGAGCAGCTCTGGGGCGCGGTCGGCGCCGTCTTCGGCTCCTGGCAGTCGGACCGGGCCAGGACCTACCGCCGGCTGAACGCGATCCCCGGCGACTGGGGCACCGCCGTCAACGTCCAGGCGATGGTCTTCGGCAACATGGGCGGGACCTCGGCCACCGGCGTCGCCTTCACCCGCAACCCCTCGACCGGCGAGCGGGCTTATTACGGCGAATATCTGATCAACGCCCAGGGCGAGGACGTCGTCGCCGGGATCCGCACCCCGCAATATCTCACCCTCGCCGCCCGCCAGTCCGCCGGCGCCAAAGCCGCGTCGATGGAGGAAGCCATGCCCGAGGTCTATGGCGAGCTCGCCCGGGTCTTCGACCTGCTCGAGCGCCATTATCGCGACATGCAGGACATCGAGTTCACCGTGGAGCGCGGCGAGCTGTTCATGCTCCAGACCCGCTCCGGCAAGCGCACCGCCAAGGCGGCGCTCCGGATCGCGGTCGACATGGCCGGGGAAGGGCTGATCACTCGCGAGGAGGCGGTGCTCCGGGTCGATCCCCAGGCGCTCGACCAGCTGCTCCACCCGACCCTGGACCCGGCGGCCGAGCGCCGGGTCGTCGCCAAGGGCCTTCCCGCCTCGCCCGGAGCGGCGTCCGGGGCGGCGGTGTTCGACGCCGACAGCGCGGAGAAGCGCTCGGGCCTTGGCGAGAAGGTCATCCTGGTCAGGGTCGAGACCAGCCCCGAGGACATTCACGGCATGCACGCGGCCCAGGGCATCCTCACCGCCCGCGGCGGGATGACCAGCCACGCCGCGGTCGTCGCCCGGGGCATGGGCCGGCCCTGCGTCAGCGGCGCCGGCTCGATCTCGATCGACTATCAGGCCAGGACGATGCGGGTCGGGGACGTGCAGGTGAAGGAAGGCGAGACCATCACCATCGACGGCTCGACCGGGGAGGTGATGCTCGGGGCGGTCGCGACCGTCCAGCCCGAGCTGGTCGGGGACTTCGGGACCCTCATGGTCTGGGCCGATTCCCACCGCCGGCTCCGGGTCCGGACCAATGCCGAGACCCCGCTCGACTGCCGAACCGCCCGCGAGTTCGGCGCCGAAGGCATAGGCCTGTGCCGGACCGAGCATATGTTCTTCGATTCCGAGCGGATCGCCAACGTCCGCCGGATGATCCTCGCCGGCGACGAGGCCGGCCGCCGCGCCGCCCTCGCCAGGCTCCTCCCGGCCCAGCGCGCGGATTTCGAGGAGATCTTCCGGATCATGGCGCCGCTCCCGGTCACCATCCGGCTGCTCGATCCGCCGCTCCACGAATTCCTCCCCCACGGCGAGGCGGAATATGCGGAGGTCGCGGCCGGCGCCGGGATCGGGGTCGAGGCCCTGAAGCGCCGGGTCGCCGAGCTTCACGAGTTCAATCCCATGCTCGGCCATCGCGGCTGCCGGCTCGGGATCACCTATCCCGAAATCTACGAGATGCAGGCCCGGGCCATTTTCGAGGCCGCCGTCGCGGTGGCGAGGGAAGGGGGCCCTAATGCTCCGGGCGCTCCGATCCCCGAAGTGATGGTGCCGCTCGTCGCCACCCGCGCCGAGCTGCGCATCATCAAGGAATTGATCGACCGCACCGCCGAGGCCGTCTTCGCCGAGCTGGGCTCGAGGGTCGAATATCTCGTCGGGACGATGATCGAGCTGCCCCGGGCCGCGCTCCGGGCCGCCGACATCGCCGCCGAGGCGGAGTTCTTCAGCTTCGGGACGAACGATCTCACCCAGACGACGCTTGGGGTCAGCCGCGACGATGCCGGCCGCTTCCTCACCGCCTATGTCGAGATGGGCATCTTCGAGCGCGACCCCTTCGTCTCGATCGACGAGGACGGGGTCGGCGAGCTGATCGCCCTCGCCGCGCAGCGCGGAAGGGCCGCCTACCCCGGCCTCAAGCTCGGCATTTGCGGCGAGCATGGCGGCGACCCGGCCTCGATCGCCTTCTGCGAGAAAGTGGGCCTCGATTACGTCAGCGCCTCACCCTATCGCGTCCCGATCGCGAGGCTGGCGGCGGCGCAGGCGGCGCTCAGAGGCAAGCCCGCCTGAATTCCCCTCCCTGAAAGGGAGGGGGTAGGGGTGGGTAGGCGAGCGCAGCGAGACTTTACGGCCTCGGAGGCTCGGCCGCCTTCGGCGGACCCACCCCCAGCCCCTCCCTTGCAGGGAGGGGAGGTCGCGTCACTTGCTAGCGAACTGCCCCGGCTCGGCCCCGAAATGCTCCTTGGCATAGGCCCGGGCCGCGGTGGCGGTGGGGAAGGGCTCCTCGTGGAGCGTGGTGGTGACGATCGGATAGCCCTGGCCGTTATAGCGGGTCTCGCGAAGGGTGAGCCGGACCCGGCCTTCCTCGTCCTTCTGGATCAGGAAGGGCTTGATCGGGGTGCGGGTGCTGTCGGGGGTTCCGCCCATGGTGATTCTCCTGTCCCGCTCTCGGGGACGATATCGTCGAAAGGAAGTCTAGCGTTTCGCGCCGGGGCGCCGGGCGCCGCTGTTCGGGCCCTGGCCCGGGGTGCGCTCGCGGAAGATGAGCCGGCCCTTGGTGAGATCGTAGGGGGTCATCTCGACATGCACCCGGTCGCCGACCACGGAACGGATCCGGAAGCGCCGCATCTTGCCCGCGGTGTAGACGATCACCCGATGCTGGTTGTCCAGCATCACTCCGAAGCGGCCGTCCGGATAGATTTCGTCGATCTCGCCCTCGACGGTAAGCGTAGCTTCCTTCGCCAAACCAAATTCTCCCTCGGCCCAGCGGCCGGTAAATTGCAGATACCGCGCGAGCGAAAAAGCCGCGGGCGCGGGCGAGTAGCATGAATGGAAGCGGGACCGCGAAGGCCGCAAATTCCGTCGCAGCGACGTCAGCGCCTCCTATGTAGGCGCAAAAGGGGATTTTAGCAACTTCGGAGGGCGGGCGATCCGCTGGCTCGCGGGTGGGGGTGCCGACGGCGGCTGCCCCGCCTGAATTCTGGTCCGATCCGGAGGCTTGGCCACCTTTCCTGTTGCACGGGCCGCCGGAGGTCCCGCACAAGCATGACCGGTCGGAGACTAATTGGGGCGCGTGGAAGTGGTCACGAACAAGCCGGTGGCTCATTTTGGCGGTCGACCGGCGTCCATTTGGCTCGCCATGGTCGCGTGCCTGATCTTGCCCGGATGCGGCGCCATCGCCGTATCCGGTGCTAGCGAAGAGACGGCGTACCTCGACAGGGAAGTCATACCCCAGATAATCAAATGGAGGGCTGGCACGGAGTCTTTTTCATTCGCCCGCTTCGCCAAGCTTCGCAATTATGAAAAGATTTGTCTGCTCGGGCAATACGGATCGCTTGATATGATCGGCAGAGAAGTTGAGCCGTTAGACAGTTATTATTCGACGTTCGGTGCTTATGTGCCTGAGAATTTCATCGCCGTGGTAGCGATCCGAAATCGCACTGCTCACGCGGCACTTCTTGAATTGGGGACGTTTGACATTGGAATTGTGCCCGCCAAGCGGTGCGGAAATGCCGAGAAGACGGTGTTGAGGAGAGTGGCCCCAGAGCACGAATGGTCATCGCCGTCGGCATTGCTGGAGCCAGTCCTATAAATCCTTACGTCGTTGACCCTGCACTTCCTGTTATTAACTGGGAAACTGTCTCTAGAAACGCGTACTCTAACCTTGTGCATCAGCTTGCCCTGAATTCGCTCGCATTTGCAAAGGGCAACGGATTTACTGGTGAGCAATTAGTGAACGGCATTACTCACACCTATGTAAGCGCCGAGGTCTATTTCGAGCTGGGGTCGGGCGCCGCCGAAAAATTCGGCAACCTGAAAGAGATGTTCGGCGATAACCCGCGGGATACGTGGCGGGACCATTGGAACAATGAAGTCGGCCGCCGGATGGCGAAGTGGGCGCAGGACAATGGCTACGGTCCCGAGGTGCTGGATCGTCTCATGCTCGACGCGATGAACGACCCCAGCAATCCGATCATCACCAGTCTGGATGACTCGCGCATCGGCCTCCATGATTTCGATGGGGACGGTGACATCGAACTTTATGTTCATCCCGAGCCGACCTGGACCGCGCCTCGTAATTGGGACGAAAGCCCCTGGTTTGCGCCCGACGATCCACTCCGGCCGAGGGATTATACCGGCCTCCGCGACCCGCTCGGCGAGGCGGGGGAGTGGTTCAAGGATCGTTGGCGTGAATTCGCCAACGGGATGGAAAACGAAATGCGTCGCGCCCGGCGCGCGATCGAAGATCTCGGCAATTGGGCGCGAGACCTGTTCGACTTTTCCTTCGGCCGCCGCGATCCGCTGGTCCTGGATCTGAATTTTGACGGAGTGCTGCTGACTTCCCTGGAATCGTCGAGCGCCCATTTCGATTTCGACAAGGATGGCTTCGCCGAGCGCACTGGATGGGTGACCCCCGACGATGGCCTGCTCGTTCGCGATTTGAACGGCAACGGGCTGGTCGACAATGGCGGTGAGTTGTTCGGCAACGCCACCGAAGACGGCTTTGCCGCCCTTGCCGCCTTCGACGTCAATTCCGATGGGAGGATCAGCGCAGCGGACCCCGTCTGGACCGATCTGCGCCTATGGACGGACGCCAATCAGGACGGCATCACCCAGGCTGGCGAGATCGTTACCCTCGCCAGTCAAAACGTTGCGAGCATCGAACTCGCTGCGGTTGCGTCGAGAGAAATCCGTGCCGGTAATTCGATCCTGTCCAAAGGAGGCTTCACCCTGACCAACGGTCTTCCCGGCGAAGCGGTCGCTGTGGCCTTCATGACCGACCAGGTGAACACCGTTTTCCAGCTTTCGGAAGGTTTCGAATATGATCCGGAAGTCTTCTCCCTGCCCAACTTGCGCGGTTATGGCTTGGTGCCTGACCTTTGGGTGGCAATGTCCCTCGATCCGACCCTGAAGGCGATGGTCAAGGACCTGATCGCGGACGCCTCTTCCTTCACCGCGCTCCAGAATGTCGTGGGGGAGTATTTCGTCATGGTGGGGGGGCTCATGGGAGGCGGCAGCGCCTTCTATCCCCATTCTTACAATATGCAGGCTTTCGATCACATGCTGGCACGCTGGGCCGGGGTAGACACGGGATACGAGGAGCGCGTCCAGGCCGAGAACATCGCTGAGAAGTTCATGAATCAGCAGGCGGATCACGCCTATGGCAATCCCTTTTTCTACGAGGCGTTCGAGAAGTTCTCCACCGGGGTTAGCGTCAGGTTGTACGCGCAGGTAGCCGAACTCAACGAACATGCGGTGTTTTTTCAGATCGTGGACTCGTTCCGCACAGCGGTTCCCGCCAATGGCGTGTCATTTACCGAAGCCGAACTCGCCGCAATATTGGCGCCTGCGCGGGCGCTGTTCGCATCGCCGCCAATCTTGGACCCAGGTTTTCAGTACTTCGCCCTGCTCAAATTCGATTTTGCCACCGACACTATCGCCGGCGACATTGCAGCCTTCATCGACGCCGAGCTCCAAAGCTACGACTTCAACCCGGCGGAACCCTGGGAAGGCTATTCGGAGTGGTATCACGACCGCAAGCCGCTGCTCGAAGCGATCGATCCCGAAGGGCTCGTGCTCGACGAGCGGCACCGCGCTTATACGAGGAACCGCGACCTAAAAATACTCGAGGGTCCCAATGCGGTCTACAACGAGATCGCAGGCGGTCCGGGTGACGACTCCCTCAACGGCGACCCGGCCGGGACACTGGTAAAGATCGACCTCATCGCCGGCGGCGCGGGCAACGACACGCTGCTGGGCGGCGAAGGCGACGACACTTACGTCTTTTCCGACGGATTCGGCGCCGACATCGTCTCCGACCTCATGGGCAGAAATGAGATCGCTTTCCAGGGCAGCCTGGATTCGACCCTGGCCCGTTACAGCTTTGCCAACGGCAATTGGCACGATTTGCTGATCGGCTTCACCGGTCGCAGCGAAAGCGTGACCATTGTCGGCTATTTCAGCGCGAACGGCGCTCCGACTCTGGAAAGGATCACTTTCCCCGACGGCCTTCAGGCGAGCGGTCGACCGATCCGCGACGCCGTGTTCGAATCCCTTGCGACTTCCGGCAACGATGTGATCACGGCCTTTCCGCTGGCGACTACGCTCGTCGGCCTCGCCGGCAACGACACCTTGACCGGCCGGGGGGAAGGGGACGTGCTGGTAGGCGGCGCCGGTAACGACCTCCTCAGCGGCGGTGGTGGCGACGACACATACCAGTTTGTGCTCGGCGACGGTCACGACATCGTGCGCGACTATTCGAACGGCCACAATGGCTGGGGCGGCACCGACACGATCGAGTTCGGCGAATGCATCGCAACGGCCGACGTCACGGTCACTCAGGCGGACTTTGGGTGGGATCTGGTCCTGACCCTCCGTACCGGAGAAACCGTCACCCTCGACAGCTCCGTCAACAGCGCGAACGACCGGATCGAGCGGGTGGTCTTTGCCGACGGCACCGTCTGGACCCACGTTGACCTGATGGCGAAGGCGCTGGCGGGGACTCCCGGCAACGACCATTTCTGGGGCGACGGCAGCGCAGAGTCTCTTTCGGGCGGAGCCGGCGACGACGTGATCGACGCCCGCGCCGGCAATGATCGGCTGATCGGCGGCACCGGCAACGACATTCTCTATGGCTCCGGCGGCGGCGACACCTACGTCTTCGCGCTCGGCGACGGCGACGACATCATCCGCGAATATGCCACCGGCTTCAGCGGCTGGGGCGGTTTCGACACGATCGAGTTCGCGGCCGGGATTGCGCCGGCCGACGTCATCGTGTCGCAGGCGGACAATGGCTCGGACCTCGTCCTCACGCTCGTCGGCACGACCGACCGGATCACGGTCGACGGCGGCCTGGGCGGCGGTTCCAACTTTCGGGTCGAGCAGGTGCGCTTTACCGACGGCACGACATGGGCTTGGTCGGAGCTCGTCGCCCGCTCGACGGGCGGGACTCCCGATAATGACACGCTCGCGGGCGACGGCAATGCCAATACGATCTCCGGCGCCGCCGGCAACGACGTGATCGAAGGCCGCTACGGCGACGACATCCTGGTCGGCGGTCCCGGCAGCGACGTTCTGTACGGCTCCGGCGGCAATGACGCCTACGTCTTCGCGCCCGGGGACGGGGCCGACATCGTCCGCGACTTCTCGCACGCCTCCAACGGCTTGGGCGGCCTCGATACGATCGAGCTGGCGGAAGGCATATCGCCCGGCGACGTCGTTGTCACCCAGGCCGATTGGGGCTGGGACCTCCTTCTCACCATCGCGGCACGACCGACAGCATCACCCTCGACAGCAGCGTCAACGACAGCCGTTACCGGATCGAACGGGTCGTCTTCGCCGACGGCACGGTCTGGACCCACGCCGATCTGATGGCGAAGGCGACCATGTCGACCTCTGGCGCCGACGTCCTCAGGGGAAGCTATGATGCCGAGAGCGTCTCCGGCGGTGCCGGCAACGACGTCATCGACGGCCGCGACGGCAACGACGTGCTGACCGGCGGCGCCGGCGACGACACGCTGTACGGCTCCGGCGGAGACGATGTTTACCTATATGCGCGCGGCGACGGCTTAGACACCGTCCGCGAGTTCATCGATAGCTGGAGCGGCCGGGGCGGCAACGACGCGATCGAGTTCGCAACCGGAATAGCGCCGGGGGACGTGACCGTCGGCAAAGCGGACAATGGCGGCAGCTACGTCCTGTACGTCGACGGCGGCGCCGGGTCGCTGACCCTTACCGGCTCCGCCACTTGGGGCAGCGACTATCACGTGGAGGAAGTCCGCTTTACCGACGGCACCAGCTGGAACAGCCAGGAGCTGGAGGTGAGGGCGGTCCAGTCTACGAACGGCGCCGACACGCTCAAGGGCAACGCGGGCGCCAACGCGCTTCGCGGGCTCGCAGGGAATGACGTCCTCATCGGCGGTGAAGGCGCGGACAACCTCAAGGGGGATGGCGGCGACGACCTCCTGATCGGCGACCTGGCCGGCTTCGATGTCGTCACTTCGGGCGCCACCCTACTCGTCAACGGCGGCTTTGAGCAGGCGGGAATCATCATTTCGACCGGCAGCTGGGGAAATTGGAACAGTACCATGCCGGGCTGGACCCGAAGCAACAGCCACAATTACGAGCAGGTGCTGAGCGGCACCAGCGGCGTAGCGTCCAGCGAGGGCAGCTACTGGCTCGATCTCGAAGGAGGAAGCGGCGCGGGAAGCAACATGATCGTCAGCCAGACCGTCTCCGGCCTTTCCGCCGGGCAGGCTATGATCCTGATGTTCGACCATGCCAACCGGGTCAACTCGCCGAGCGGCGCTTTCGAAGTCTGGTGGAACGGCGCTCTCGTCGTCACCGTGCCCGCAACCGGCAAGGCGATGATCACCGAACGGTTGGAGCTGCTGGCGGTGGCCGGCGACAACGTCCTCATGTTCAAGGGCATCGGCGCCAACGACAGCACGGGAGCGTCGCTCGACAATGTCCGACTGTTCGCGACCGCTCCCGCCGCCGCGGGCCGGGACGTGCTCGACGGAGGCGAGGGCGACGATCTGATCGACGGCGGCGGCGGCGCCGACCTTCTGACGGGGGGAGCCGGCGCCGACGTCTTCCACTTCGATTCCGGCGACAGCGGCCTCGGATCCGGAGCCGATCGGATCGCTGATTTCCTTTCCGGGACCGACCGTATCGATCTGTCCGCGATCGACGCCGATACCATTCTCGCCGGCGGCCAGGCCTTCGCCTTCATCGGAGGAGCCGCGTTCGGTGGAGTCGCGGGTCAGCTGCGCTTCGCTTTCGATGGAGCCGACACCTGGATCGAGGGCGACACGGACGGCGACGGCGGCGCCGATTTTCAGATCGTGCTGAGCGGGAACCTCGCCCCGGTGGCGGCCGACTTCATCCTTTAGAGCGCTCGGGTGTCGGATTGACCCATCTCCGTTCGGGCTGAGCTTGTCGAAGCCCTCTCTTTCCCTTTGTAAAACAAGAAGGAAGGCCCTTCGACAGGCTCAGGGCGAACGGTTGTTGCGATCCAACCTATTCCCACAGCGCTCGAGAGCGTATCGGATTATCGCTTTGAAACCTCTCAGCCTTAGCCTGAGGCGATGAATCGCCTCTTCATTCCCGCCGCCGCGGCGGCGACGTTCATCGGCGTCTACGTGCTGACGCCCCCGTCGGCCGGCGGCGTCGCTTCAGCCTCGCAGCCGGCCGCCGAACGTCTATTATGACGGCTGCAACGCGGTCCGAGCGGCCGGACGGGCGCCGCTCTACCGGGGTCAGCCCGGCTACCGCCCGGAGATGGACGGGGACGATGACGGTATCGCCTGCGAGCCCCATCGCGGCTGGTGATGCCCCGCTGGGGCCGGTTCGGCCTATCTAGCGGCCCGGGCTGTCGGGCCCCGCGCAGCCCGCGCCCGCCCGCCGCTCCACCCGCTCCATCGTCCAGGGGCCGGCGGCGCCTCCCCGGACCCGGAGGAACCAGCCCGGGCCGTCCTGCCCGGCAATCTCGATCCGGGTCGCTCCGCCGGAGCAGGCGCGGATCGAGGCGAAGCCGCCCAGCGTCTCGTAGCGCGCCGCCTGCAGGCCCGAATGGGCGGCGGCCAAAGCGGGGTCGCCCCCCGACCAGGCCTTCGCCTCGGCCCAGGGCGCCGTGATCCATTCGTCGGCGAAGTCGCGAACGCTCTCCGCCACCGGCTGGACCCGCCGAACGCTCTCGCCCACCACCGAGTAGCGTCGGATGTGCCGCCGAACGAGGATGTCGGGATCGAGGCTCGAGCCGTCGTGCCTTATTTCGAAGGCGTCGCGCTCCGCCTTGACGAGCAGATCGTCCTCATTCCCGAGGTAGATCCTGTTCTTGTCCCGGAAGAAGACGCGCGGCCGGTCCGGCGCCGGGCCCGGCCTCGCCAGCTCGTAGGGCATTCCCTGCCAGGCCGAAGTGCACCAGGGCGTGGTCGTGACGGTGGCGACGAACCAGCCGCCCTGCCTGTCCTTCGGCGAGACTTCGAAGCGCAGGTCGCCCCAGCCGCCTTTCACCTCCGAATAAGGCTCGGAGCGCCGCACCATCAGCTCGCGCCAGACCCCTCCCTCGCGGCGGTAGAGCATGAGCATGGAATCGGAGCCGCATTTGATCGCGAGCGTCGCGATCACCGCGAGCATGTCGGGATGGGAATCGACCCGGCGCAACGCAAAATCGAGGGCGTCGCCGTGGCGGTCGGGCGGCTTCGGGGCGGCATGGGCGTTCGCCAAGACGGAGAAGAAGCCGCTTCGGCCGGCCATCGCCCCGGCCAGCGCCTCGACGTCCGGCGAAGCGGGCGCGCAGGCCATTTCCGAGCGCACGAAGTCGCGAAGCCGGTCCTTGACCCGCTCGATCCGGCTCGATGTCGCCGGAGGCACCAGCGCCTGGTCATCTTCCAGCGGGGTGGCCATCAGCTCCGCGCGGGCAGTCCGGACGGCGGACCCGGCCGCCTTAACCTTTTCCGCGGAGCAGGCCAGGGCGGGGGCCTGCGCGGCGGCCGCTCTGCTCCCCGGGGCGCCCGACGCGGCAAATCCCGCCAGGGCCAGCAGCGCCAGTTTCCGCTTCATCGAGCCTCCCCCCTCAGGGAGCGGAGCTTAGACGAATTTCCTCGAGCTTCCAGCCCAGGCCGTGGCGGCGGAAGACGAGGTCGCTGTGCCCGCCCTCCACTCGGAACTCGCTCGCGCCGTTGCGGGAGAGATCGACGTCCGCGGCCGCGCTCCGGCCGTCGGGGGCGCTCCCGCTTCCGCCGCCCCTTGCGCCGCCCCGGCCCTTGCCGAGCGCCACGCGCAGCGCCTCCGGGGTGATCGCGGCGTCGAGGGCCGGGCCGGCGACGAGCCCTCCGAGCGGGCCCAGCCTCCGGCCGAGCTGCTCGCGGGTCGAGGCTCGAAGGGCCGGGAAGTCGATATAGGCGGCGAGCGCCTCGGAATCGCCGGCCTCGGCCGCCTCGCGCATCCGCCACAAGGTCCAGCAGGGCGATCCGAACCACCAGCCCGCGGCGAGGAGGGCGAGGAGGGCGGCCATGGCGAGTGCGAGCGTCATTCGGCGTCTACGCATCGTCGATTCACCTTTCGTAGCGATTCGTGGCGATCTTTAGCGATTATCGGCATTGAAAATGGCGGTTTTCCGCCATTCGTTCGAAAAAAGGCCGAAACGGCCACCACCCTCGCCACAACCCGTTCTTGAAAGGTTCCACGTGAAACCCGTCACATTGCCTTCAAGAACTCGAAATCGGGAGGCTGGAACGAAAAGTGCCCGGGCATCGCTGCCCGGGCACCGTCGCGGCGCTTGCGCGCCGACCCCCTTAGTCAAGATGCCCCGGCCCGCGCACATCCTCCCTCGCATGAGGATGCGGGGCCGAAGCCTCCCCGAACCCGGCTGTCGCCTTCGTTCGTGGGCGGGACGCTATGAGCGGGGCGGCGGCTTGTCACCTGCCTATCCAGAGCCTTGAGGCACTTTGCTCACGCCCTGTGTCGGTAGCGCAACATAGTCCACCGGTTGCCTTGGCGGGAGGCGGCCCCTAGAGCCGCGTCCATGCGACTTTCCAGCTACTTCCTCCCCGTCATGAAGGAGACTCCTTCGGACGCCCAGATCGTCAGCCACCAGCTGATGCTCCGCGCCGGCCTGGTGCGCCAGACCGCCGCCGGAATCTACGCCTGGCTCCCGCTCGGCCTCAAGGTGCTGAGGCGGATCGAGCGCATCGTCCGCGAGGAGCAGGACCGGGCCGGAGCCGTCGAGCTCCTGATGCCCACCCTCCAGTCGGCCGATCTCTGGCGCCAGTCCGGCCGCTACGACGCCTACGGACCGGAGATGCTCCGGATCCGCGACCGCCACGATCGCGACATGCTCTACGGCCCCACCAATGAGGAGATGGTCACCGCCCTCTTCCGCGACGGCGCCCGGAGCTACCGCGACCTTCCCCGGATCCTCTACCATGTCCAATGGAAGTTCCGGGACGAGGTCCGCCCCCGCTTCGGAGTGATGCGCGGCCGCGAGTTCCTGATGAAGGACGCCTACAGCTTCGACCTCGACGAGGAGGGGCTGAGGGCGAGCTACGAGGCGATGTTCGTCGCCTATCTGAGGACCTTCGCCCGCCTCGGCCTCACCGCGGTTCCGGTGAAGGCGCCGACGGGCCCGATCGGCGGCGACCTCAGTCACGAATTCCACATCCTCGCCGATACCGGGGAGAGCGCCGTCTTCTACGATTCGGCCATCGAGGACATCTCCCGCGACGAGCTTCTCGCCGCCGATTCCTCGACCATCGCACGGCTCACCGGCCTCTATGCGATGGAGGAGGAGGAGCATGGCAAGGTCGCCGACTGCCCGGTTCCGCCGGAGCGGCTTCGCACCCGCCGCGGGATCGAGGTCGGCCACATCTTCGCCTTCGGCACCAAGTACAGCGCAAGCATGGGCCTTTCCGTCCAGACCAGGGACGGAGGCCAGGTCCATCCTCAGATGGGAAGCTACGGGATCGGCGTTTCGCGACTGATGGGTGCGATCATCGAGGCGAGCCATGACGACAAGGGCATCGTCTGGCCCGACAGCGTCGCCCCGTTCCAGGTCGGCCTCGTCAACATGCGGGTCGACGACCCCAACGTGACCCGCGCGGCCGACGAGATGTACGGGCGGCTCCGCGAATCCGGAGTAGAGACTCTCTACGACGATCGCGACGAGCGGGGCGGGGCCAAGTTCGCGACCATGGACCTGATCGGGCTGCCCTGGCAGCTGATCGTCGGACCGAAGGGGCTCGAGCGCGGCGTGGTCGAGCTGAAGCGCCGCTCCGACGGCGAGCGCGAGGAGCTGTCGATCGAGAGCGCCCTGGCGAGGCTGACCGGATGAGGCATTTCGTCATTGCGAGCGTAGCGAAGCAATCCAGTTCGACGTCCGTCAAAGGCGCCGTAGCTGGATTGCTTCGTCGCTCCGCTCCTCGCAATGACGCGCTGTGGGGCGCGTCATGATCCTTTCCCGCTACGAACGAATGGTCGCCCGGCGCTACCTGCTTCCGGGCAAGGGGGAGGGGTTCATCTTCCTCGTCGCCGGGATCAGCCTGGTCGCGGTGGCTCTCGGGGTCGCCGCCCTGATCGTTGTGATGAGCGTGATGAACGGCTTCAGGGCCGAGCTGTTCGACAAGATCGTGGGCCTGAACGGTCATGCGGTGGTGCAGGGCTATGGCGGCCAGCTCCCCGACTGGCGCGATATCGTCAAGCAGGCCAGGGCCACTCCCGGGGTCACCGACGCACTGCCGCTGATCGAGCAGCCTTTGATGGTGAGCTACGAAGGCCGGGTCGAGGGCGTGCTGGTCCGGGGAATGGATCGGGCCGACATCCTTCGCAACGAGACCCTCAACGGCAAGGTCCTGGGCGGATCGCTCGAGGCGCTTCGGGCCGGGGAGGGCAATGTCGCGATCGGAGCCCGGCTGGCCGAGGCGCTCGGCGCCAATGTCGGCGGCCAGATCAGCCTGATCAGCCCGGAAGGCCGGACGACCCCGTTCGGAACGGTGCCCCGGATCGTCTCCTACAACGTCGCCGCCGTGTTCGAGATTGGAGTCTACGATTACGACAAGTCGTTCGTGATCATGCCGATCGAGGACGCGCAGACGCTTCTGCTGATGGGCGATGCCGTGGGGATGGTGGAGGTCCAGACGGTCGACGCCAACCGGGTCGGCGAGATTCTCGAGCCGCTTCGCGCAAGCGTCAGCGGCCGGGCGGCGGTTGCCGACTGGCGCTCGATGAACGTCGCTTTGTTCGAGGCCTTGCAGGTCGAGAGGGTGGCGATGTTCGTCATCCTCTCGATCATCATCCTCGTCGCGGTGTTCAACATCCTCTCCTCGCTGATCATGCTGGTCCGCGCCAAGACCCGCGACATCGCCATCCTCCGAACCATGGGCGCCACCCGCCGCGGGCTGATGAAGGTGTTCGTGACGGTCGGCGTGATCATCGGAGCGATCGGAATTCTCGCCGGGCTGGGGCTCGGCTTCCTGCTCCTCTATTTTCGGCAGCCCTTCGTGAACTTCGTCCAGTTCGTCACCGGCCAGAATCTGTGGGACCCCTCGATCCGGTTCCTGACCGAATTGCCTTCCAAGACCGACCCGTTCGAGGTCCTTGCCATCGTCACCATGGCGCTGGTCCTGAGCTTCCTCGCGACCCTCTATCCGGCCTGGAAGGCGGCAAGCACCGATCCCGTGCAGGTGCTTCGCTATGAATGAGACTGAGGTCCTCGCGGTCAAAGGCCTCCGCCGGAGCTTCCGGCAGGGCGAGGTGACGATCGACGTCCTTCGCGGGATCGATCTCGCGGTCCGGCCCGGCGAGATCGTCGCTCTGCTCGGACCGTCGGGATCGGGCAAGTCGACCCTGCTGCAGGCGGTCGGGCTCCTCGAGGGCGGCTTCGACGGCTCGATCCGGATCGCCGGCGAGGAAGTCGCGGAGCTCGGGGACGGCAACCGGACCCGGGTGCGCCGCGACACGCTCGGCTTCGTCTACCAATTCCACCATCTCCTGCCCGATTTCACAGCGCTCGAGAATGTCGTCATCCCGCAGCTCGTCAAAGGGGCGACCCGCGAGCAGGCCGAGGAACGGTCGAGGTCGCTACTGGGAACGCTTGGGCTTGCCGATCGGGTCACCCACCGCCCCAGCAAATTGTCGGGCGGCGAGCAGCAGCGGGTCGCGGTCGCCCGGGCCCTCGCCAACCGTCCGGCCCTGATCCTCGCCGACGAACCCACCGGCAATCTCGACGAGGCCACGGCCGACATCGTCTTCGCCGAGTTCCTCAGGCTGGTCCGCGACGAAGGCAGCGCCGCCCTCGTCGCCACCCACAATGAGCGGATCGCCGCGAAGATGGACCGGGTGCTCAGGCTCCACGAGGGCGTTCTGGAATAAGGTGGA
Organism: Allosphingosinicella sp.; assembly: GCA_035638835.1. GTDB lineage: Bacteria > Pseudomonadota > Alphaproteobacteria > Sphingomonadales > Sphingomonadaceae > Allosphingosinicella. The sequence goes on from DASQZF010000204.1 coordinate 23,298, forward strand.
TTTTCGTCATCCCGGCGGAAGCCGGGACCTTGTCGAGGTGAGGCACGGCGGGTCTCCCCGAGGTCCCGGCTT
>DASQZF010000205.1:0-7365 GCA_035638835.1 Allosphingosinicella sp.
CGCGAACGTAAGCGAGACGGGCGCCGTCGAAGCTAAGGGCGAGATCGTAGATCTGCAGCCCGTCGTCCTCGGTGAAGGCGCTCAAGGCCCGCGCCCGCTCTCCGAGTCCCGCGAACCACAGGTTGCGGACGCCCGAAGCGCTCTCGACCCAGGCGAAGCGGGGAGCGTCGCGCGCTCCGACGAGCTCGCTCGCCACCGGAAGCGCCAGGGCGGCTTCGAGCGGGTCGCGCTGTGCGGAAGCGAAGGCAAAGGCCGGTCCAAGCATGAGCCCGGCCGCCCAGAGCCCAAGAAGAAACCGTCTCAACAAATTCATCCGGTCCCCCTTGAAGCGGCCATCCGCCCCCGACAAGCTCGACGGCTCCACTCATGCGCGAGGGTTATGGCGGCGGTTCTTCTCTGAATGACTCGCGGAGCATTGCTCCGGCGGGCTTTGGCCTTAGGGTCATGCCGATATCCGGCGGTCGGCAAATCTCTCCTCTCCTGCTTTCCGCGGGAGAGGAGGGGCCCAAGCCGCAGGCTTGGGAGGTGAGGGTCTTGCTGAGTCCGAAGTACAGATCCGCACCTCCCGAGCTTCGCTTGGCCCCTTCCTCTCCCGTGAGGAGGGGAGAGGGATTTGCAGGGCTCGCATTGGCCTTCGGCATAGCGTTCGCGGCCGTGCCCGCCGCTGCGGCCGACGGCCCGCAAGACCTCCGACAACGGGTCGAAGCGAAGCTCGCGCAAGCGGGGCCCGGCACCCGCTTCGGCCTGGTCGTCGCCACCGAGGACGGGCGCGAGCTGGTCGCCATCGCTCCGGATTCGCGCTTCATTCCGGCCTCCAACACCAAGATGTTCACGACCGCCGCCGCCTTCGCGACGCTTCCCGGAGTCGATGCGCCGGATTCGCAGGGCGGTGCCGCCGTCCGGATCGAGCCCCGCGGCGCGGGCGCTCCGGACGTCGTCCTGGAAGGCCGGGGCGATGCCCGACTGTCCAGCTCGGCCGACTGCCTCCACAATTGCCTGGCGGCGCTGGCGGACGCCGTCGCGGCGAAAACCCGAACGGTTCGCGACGTGGTCGGCGACGACAGCCTCTTCCCCGACCAGCGCTGGAGCCCGGGGATGAGCTGGAACAACATCCCGACCCGCTCCGGCACCGCCACCTCGGCCCTTAGCGTCGACGACAATGAGCTTCATCTTCGGGCCTTCCCGACCGTTCCGGGTCAGCCGCCGAGGCTCGAGCTGCTACCCTATTACGAGGTCGACAACCGGGCGGTCACCGTCGCCGCCGGCGGCGCCACGGCGCTGGAGTTCGACCGGCTTCCGGGAGACCGGCTGCTTAGGCTCACCGGGACGATCGCGGCCGGCGCCGAGCCCGAGCTCGTCCGCCTCGGGGTCGACGACCCGGCGCATCATGCCGCCTGGCGTCTCAAGTCGCTTCTCGAGGCGCGCGGGGTCCGGGTCGCCGGCGACGTCGCCGTCCGCCATCGCCCGCTTCGTCCGGCCGACGATCCCGAGGTCAGGAAAGGCGCTCCTCCCGCCCGTCCGCCGCGGATCGAGCCGCTCGCCCAGCTCATCCCGCCGCCGCTGGCCGCCGACATCGCCCTCACCAACAAGATCAGCCAGAACCTCCACGCAGAGCTCCTGCTTCGCCGGGTCGGCCGTCTGGAGGGGAGCGGCTCGATCGCCGACGGGCTTGCGGCGGTCCGAGCCATGCTGGAGCGCGCCGGAGTGCCGCGCACGGCCTACGATTTCTCCGACGGCTCGGGAATGTCGACCTACAATCGGGTCGCGCCGCGCGGGATGATCCTCTTCCTGCGCTGGGCGGCGGCCCAGCCCTGGGGCCCGGCCTGGCGGGAGGGCCTTCCGATCGGCGGGGTGGACGGAACCCTGGCGAGACGGTTCGGCGGGACGTCGCTCGAGAAGCGGCTGTTCGCCAAGACGGGGACATTGAACGCGAGCTCGGCGCTCTCGGGCTATATGATCGCGAAGAGCGGCCGGACCCTGCTGTTCTCGGCCTATGCCAACGACATCCCCGAGGGCGTGCGGGCCACGGCGGCGATGGATGCGGCGCTCGTGCTCATCGCCGAGGCGAATTAGCGCCCTCCTCAATTCCCCCGCGAAATCGCGACCTTTGCATAAGGTCTTGCGAAGTGCGCGGAGGCAAAGCCCCTCCCCTTCAGGGGAGGGGTTGGGGCGGGGAATGTGGGGGAGAATGTTCGCTGGCCGCGGTGAGGCGAGCAGACTGCCCCCATCCTCAGCGACCCGCAGGCGGGTCGCTCACCCCTGAAGGGGAGGGGCTGAGGCCCGGCGACTTATGCAAAGGTCCGGCAAATGCAGGGGAGGATTTTAAGAGCGCCACCCCTCGATCACCGCATCCCCCGTCGCCCGCCTCAGCTCGGCGATGCCCGTCTCCCGGTGCCGCGTCGGATGCACCCGGTTGGTGAGGAGGGTCCAGGCCATTCCCCGTTCGAAGTCGATCCACAGGCCGGTGCCGGTGAAGCCGGTATGGGCGATCGTCGCGGGCGAGCAGCAATCGCCGCCGTGCCAGCCTTCGAAGCGGCTTTCCCAGCCGCAGGTCCGGTGTGAGCGCACCGGCGTCCGGATCGCCTCCATCATTGCCGGCGAGGCTCCGCTGCCGTCGAGCAGCCCCTGAGCGAAGTCGAGCACTCCGGCCACGGTCCCGAACAGCCCGGCATGACCTGCCGCTCCGCCCAGGGCCGAGGCGTTCTCGTCATGGACCTCGCCTCGAAGCACCCGGCCCCGCCAGGTGCAGAGCTCGGTCGCCACTGCCGGTCCGGGTGGGGGACCGTAGCTCAGCCCCTCGGGCAGCGGCCAGGCTGCGAGCGGGGCGCCCGTGATCCGCTCGACCGCGATCCCGAGGAGGATGAAGTTTATGTCGGAGTAAACCGGCGGGCCGTGCCTCCATTCGCGCTGGAGGACGAAGGCGCGCAGCCGGGCGGGATCGCCGCCGTAGGTGTAGATCGGCTCGACCGCCGGAAGGAAGGTGCGGTGGGCGAGGCAGTCGCGGAAGGTCAGCCGCCTCTCGGTCGCGCCCTCGACGTCGTACTGGCGAAGGTCGGGGATTGCGTCGGTCAGCGGCCGGTCGAGGTCGAGCCGGCCCTGGTCGGCGAGGCGCAGGATCATCGTCGTGGTCGCGATCACCTTGGTGAGCGAGGCGAGGTCGAACCAGTGCGCCTCCGTCAGCGGCTCCGGCTCGGGGAGAATGGCCGCCATCCCGGCGAGCTTCACCCGGCGGCGGCCGTCGGCCCGGACGATCCCGAGGGCGGCCCCGGGGATCCGCCCCTCGGCCACCGCCGCCGCGGCGGGCTCGAAAGCGAAGTCGATCATCGGTCGTCGGCCCTCGGCCTGATCCGCGCCAGGAAGGGAAGGAACAGAATCGCCGCCAGGCTGAGAATACCCGACAGCAGGAAGAAGAGGTCGAAGCCGTTCAGCCCGGAATCGTCGAGCTGCTTCACGATCGCTCCCCCGGCCCCCGAGAGCAGCCGCGGCAGGAGGAAGGCGAAGCCCGACAGGAAGGCGTATTGAGCGCCGGGAAAGCGCGGGTTCACGAGCATCGAGAGGTAGACGACGAAGATCGTCCCGGCCATTCCGTTGCCGAACTGGTCGGCCCCGGTCGCGAGATAGAGCACCCACACGTCCACCGGCTGGTGGGCGAGCCAGACGAAGCCGAAATTGCCGAACGCGGCGAAGAAGGCCCCGATGGCCAGGGCGATCCCAATCCGCCCGTAGACGACGATCAGGCCGCCGAGGCCCACTCCGACGATGCTCGAAGCGAGGGCGACGAAGCTGTCGGCATAGCCGATCTGGTCGAGCGAATAGCCCAGGCCCTTGATCATCGGCTTGGACAGGTTGAGGGCGAGCACGTCGCCCATCCTGTAGATCGAGACGAAGGCCATCACGACCAGGGCACCGAAGCCGTAGCGCCAGAAGAAATCGACATAGGGCCCGATCGCCGCCGAGCTTCGGATCGCGGAATCCGGGGGCGCCCTGCGGATCCTCGGGAGCGCCGCCGCCATGATCAGGAAGGGGACCATGCAGACCGCTAGCACATAGGGCGTGACGTTGGTCCGGCTGTCGATTCCGGCGCCTCCGGCCGCGCTCAGGACCAGCCAGCCGACGCCGGCGGTCACGGCCAGCACTGCGAGCAGGATGGCGGCGCTTGCGGCGAGGCCGGAGGCCAGCGCCGATCCGCGTCCGCCGCTTGCCTTCGGATCGGGGCGAAGCGCCGCGAATATGGGCAGCGGAACGAAGGCGGCGGCGGCGATCAGCAGATAGGCGGTGGTCCAGCCGGCCTCGATCCCCATGCCGGCTAGCCAGGGGGCGGCCCCGCCCGACGGATCGGCGACGAGCAGCGCTCCGCTTCCGGCCGCGACCATGGCGGTGCGGTAGCCCCACAGATTGGCGGCCGCGACCGGGCCCTGTTCGTCCTGGGTCGGGGCGAGCTCGATGCGCCAGGCGTCGGCGGCGATCTCGAGCGTGGTCGTCCAGAAGGCGAGAAGGACCGCGAAGAGGGCGGTGACGGCGAGATTCTCGTCCGACGAGGTCAGCGCCATGGCGACCATCGAGCTGAAGATCCCGAGCTGCGACAGCATGATCCAGCCGCGCCTCTTGCCCCAGAATCGGGCGAAGCCGGGCACGTCGTAGCGGTCGAGCACCGGCGCCCAGAGGAACTTGAAGGTCGGAAGCAACTGCACCCAGGCGAAGAAGCCGATCACCACCAGGACGACGCCATGTGCCTGGAGCCTCAGCGCCAGCACGGTCGAGAACATGTAGAAGGGCAGGCCGGCCGAGAAGCCGAGCAGCACGTACAGCGCCACCCGGCCGAGGCCGGGACGGATTGCGGGGGGAGGGACGGTTTCGGCTTCGGCTGCGGTCATCGGAGCGGAAGCTCCACCGCCGTGGCGGAACAGTCAATGAGGACGCGTGTTGACCACCCGCTTCAGTCCTTCGCGAAACGTCCCGCCGCCGAAATTCATGATGAGCCCCAGCGGCAGATAGAGAAGCTTCAAATAGGTGAGCACCTGCCTGGAGTGGATGGGCGCAAGCCGGTCGACAGCTTTGACCTCACTGATCAGGCATCCCTCGATGATGAGATCGGCGCGGAAGGCCTCGCGGACGGAGATGCCTCTATACTCGATGTCCACGACCTGTTGCCGTTTAACTGCAAAGCCTGCTCGAGCAAGGCTTGCAGCCAGCAGGACTTCGTAGCACGATTCCAGCAGACCGGGCCCGAGGTCCCGATGAATCGCGAAACCGCACTCGATTGCCTGCGACGCCAAGTTTTCAAGGTCGGACATGGTCCTCTCCATCGCGAGGCCACGGGCGCCGCGACCTTCAGATTTCAACGCAACGACGCAAAGACGCAACGAGGCCAAAGCTCGTCAGAGGAACTGCCACAACTCGCCTCCCCTGCGCAGCGAAGCTGCAATTATGCGGGATCTTCAGGAGCATGCAAAATCCGCATGGCATAGGGGGAGGGCACGACATCGTTGCGTCGTTGCGTCGTTGCGTTGAAAAATGATTGGCCTGCGGCCGACGAGGCGGGCGCTTGAACCTCGGCGCTATGCTCAAGATGTCCGCGCTCCACCGCTGTGGCCCGGGGGCAACATCGCCGCGGCAATCGTGTCACATGGATGGCGAGAGGTTATGGCTGGGCGAAGAGAAACTATGCGGGGGCAGGGCCTTCTTGCTACTTAATGCACGCTAATCACGCAGGAAATGCGGGTTTCAGGGGGATTTCACATGTTTCGTCGCAATTCGTTGAAAACGTTCCTGTTTTCCGGAGTCGCCTGTGCCGCGCTGTCGTTCGCCGGTTCCGCCGCCGCGCAGGCCGATCCGGCCACGGTCGCCTCTGAGCCCGAAACCGAGGTCTCGCAGGCGAATCCGGTCGGGGTCGACCCGGCAGATCGCGGGGACATCGTCGTCACCGGCACGCGCGTCATCCGCGACGGCTTCCAGGCCCCGACTCCCCTCACTGTGCTGACCCGGGAGGACATCGACAACACGTCGCCGACCAACAACATCGCCGACTTCGTCAACCAGCTGCCGCAGCTGGCCGGCTCGACCAAGCCCGCCAACTCGCGCCTCAACATCTCGAACGGCTCGGCCGGAATCAACGCCCTGAACCTTCGCAACCTGGGCGAAGGCCGCACCCTGATCCTGATCGACGGCCGCCGCTCGGTCGGCTCGACGATCTTCGGATGGGTCGACATCAACAATATCCCGCAGGCGCTGGTCGAGCGGGTCGAGGTCGTCACCGGCGGCGCCTCCTCGGCCTACGGCTCGGACGCGGTCGCGGGCGTGGTCAACTTCGTCCTGAACAAGAAGCTGGAAGGCCTCCGGATCGAGGGCGACATCGGAATCACCACGGTCGGCGACAATTTCAACTATTCGGGAAGCATCGCCGGAGGCACGTCCTTCGCGGGCGGGCGCGGCCATGTCGTCTTCAACGCGGAGATCGCTCACCAGGACGGGATCTTCTCGGTCGATCCCAAGGAGCGCCCGTGGAACCACCGGGGCTATCTGGCCTTCGCGAATCCCGATTACGTGATCGGCAACGGCCTGCCGGCCTTCATCACGTTCCGGCGGGGGGCCGGCCAGACGAACCAGGCGCCGGGCGGCTTCATCACTGCTTCCGCGGGCACCGTCCCGAACGCTCTGCGCGGCCGCTATTTCGACCAGGGCGGAGCGGTCGTCCCATTCCAATATGGCGGCTTCAACTCGCCCAGGCTGGGCGTCGGCGCGCCTCCGACCCGCACGGTCGGCGGCGACTGGCGGCTGAACGATTCCGGCCGCCGCATCGGTCTCACCCCGAGGGACGATCGCTACGGCTTCTTCGGCCGGGCGAGCTTCGAGATCGCCGACGGGGTCGAGCTGTTCGCGGAAGGCTCGTACAACCACCAGGAGGTGCTCTTCAACGCGGGCCCCAATCTCGGCTCCTTCAACCTCAACACGACCGGCTGCACCACCGTGCCGGTGCCCATCACCTGCAACGCCTTCGCGCTCCAGACGCTCGGCGCCTCCCAGGTGTCCGAGAGGCGGGTGCCTCCGGGCCAGGGGTCCTCGGGGTCGAGCATGTGCTGGTGGGTGCCGGTGATCCAGGCGCGCCCCGAAATCTCGGGCAGGATGGCGGGGCGGTCTCCCACGATGCCGCGCCCGACGATGCGGCCCGTGAAGGTCGAGCCGATCACCGATTCGAGGGTCAGCGTGTCGCCCTCGGCCATCTCGCCCCGCGCAGCAAGGAGAGCCATGCGGGCCGACAGCGCCGTGCCGGTGGGTGAGCGGTCGACTTTGCCCGGTTGCACGGCGACGGCTGACCCTGCGGTCAGGGTGTGACCATCGCGGGTGACGGGGCCTGCGAAAAGGCAA
>DASQZF010000206.1:0-9461 GCA_035638835.1 Allosphingosinicella sp.
GTCCGCGCCGCACGAATCCCGGACACCAGCCGGATCAGCCAATCGACCTCCGGCCCAGCCTCGGGATCGAGCGCCTGCGCGTCCACCATCGGCCATTTCGCCAAGATCAGCGGATAAGGCCGCTCGCCCATTGCGTTCCACAATTCCTCGGTGATGAACGGCATGAACGGGTGGAGCATGACGAGGATCTGGTCGAGCACCCAGCCCGCGACGATGCGGGTCTCCTGAAGCCCCTCCCCCCTCAGGGGGGAGGGGTTTTCCGATCCGCCTTGCAAGACCGGCTTGATCAGCTCCAGATACCAGTCGCAGAAGGTGCCCCAGACGAAGTGATAAAGCGTGTTCGCGCTTTCGTCGAAGCGCAGCTCGGCGAGCGCGAGGTCCAGTGCTTGCACCTTTTTCACCGTCTCGCCGACGATCCAGCGGTTGACCGGCAGCGCCGCCGCGGGCGGCTCCAGCGACTGGCTCGCGCCGATGCCGTTCGCCTGGCAGAAGCGGGCCGCGTTCCACAGCTTGGTCGCGAAATTGCGATAGCCTTCGATCCGCTTCTCATCGAGCTTGATGTCGCGCCCCTGGCTTTCCATCGCGGCAAGCGTGAAGCGGAGTGCGTCGGCGCCATATTTGTCGATCAGGCCGAGCGGATCGACCGTATTGCCCTTCGACTTGGACATCTTCTGGCCCTTGGAATCCCGGACCAGGCCATGGAGGTAGAGGGTCTTCCAGGGAATCTCCCCCATGAAGTGGAGCCCCTGCATCGCCATCCGGGCATCCCAGAAGAAGATGATGTCGAAGCCGGAGATCAGGACGTCGTTGGGGTAGTGGCGGGCAAGCTCGGTTCCCGGTTTCGGACGCCACACCCCACTCCGTTCAGGCTGAGCTTGTCGAAGCCCTCTTTCGTGTTCCTCGCCGCCACCGGCCGAAGGGGAGGAGTGGCCTTCGACAGGCTCAGGCCGAGCGGTGTTCTCTACGAACTCCGCATTCTCCGGCCAGCCCAGCGTCGCGAAGGGCCACAGGGCCGAGGAGAACCAGGTGTCGAGCACGTCGGGATCGCGCCGAAGCGGACGATCGCCCGCTTCGCGCTGCGCCTCTTCCTCGGTTTCCGCGACGAAGACGTTGCCTTGATCGTCATGCCAGGCCGGGATCCGGTGGCCCCACCAGAGCTGGCGCGACACGCACCAGGGCTGGATATTCTCGAGCCAGTTGAACCAGGTCTTCTCCCACGTCTTGGGCACGACCTTGATCTTGCCCGAGCGCACCGCGTCGATCGCCGGGCCGGCGAGGGTCTTGGCGTCGACATACCATTGGTCGGTCAGCCACGGCTCGATCACCACTCCGGAGCGGTCGCCATAAGGGGTCTGGATGACGCGGTCCTCGACCCGCTCGAGGAAGCCCTGCGCCTCGAGCATCTCGACCACGCGCTTCCTCGCCTCGAACCGGTCGAGGCCGATCAGCTCTTCGGGAACCAGCCCGTCCCGGGTCTGGACGATGCGTGCGTCCCCGCTCAGCATGTTGAGCATCTCGGAGGCCTTGAAGCCGGCGCGCCGGCCGACCTCGAAATCGTTGAAATCGTGGCCTGGAGTGATCTTCACCGCGCCCGAGCCGAGCTCGGGATCGGCATGCTCGTCGCGAAGGATCGGGACGAGTCGGCCGGTCAGCGGAAGGCGAACGTTCCGCCCGGCGACGGCGGCGTAGCGCTTGTCGTTCGGGTGGACCGCCACCGCCATGTCGGCGAGCATCGTCTCGGGCCTCGTGGTGGCGACGTGGATGAAGCCGCTACCATCCTTGAGCGGATAGCGGATGTGCCAGAACTGGCCCTGGACCTCCTTCGTCTCGACCTCGAGGTCCGAGATTGCGGTCCCGAACCTGGGATCCCAGTTGACCAGCCTCTTGTCGCGGTAGAGCAGCCCGTCCCGGTAGAGCTGGACGAACACCTTGAGCACCGCTCCGGAAAAGCCCGGATCCATGGTGAAGCGCTCGTTCGCCCAGTCGCACGAGGCGCCAAGCCGACGCAGCTGCCGGGTGATCGATCCGCCGGACTGGGCCTTCCATTCCCAGACATGCTCGATAAAGGCTTCCCGCCCCATGTCGGCGCGCTTGATGCCCTGGCTCTCCAGGTTGCGCTCGACCACCATCTGGGTCGCGATCCCGGCATGGTCCATCCCGACCACCCAGAGCGAATCCTTCCCCTTCAGCCGGGCGTGGCGGACGAGGATGTCCTGGAGGGTGTTGTCCAGCGCGTGGCCGATATGGAGCGAGCCGGTGACGTTCGGCGGTGGGATGACGATGGTGAAGGGCTCGGCGTCGGGCCGCTCGGGACGGAACAGCCCCTGCTCTTCCCAGCGGGCGTACCAGCGGGATTCGATTTCGGCGGGGTCGAAGGTCTTGGGAAGCTCGGTCATTGGAGGCGCTTAGACGATGGCTTGCAGTGCGCAAACCCCGTCCTCCACGAAGCTCCCCTCCCTGCAAGGGAGGGGAAACGAAGCGTTACAGCGACTTCCCCGTGATCCGCGCGATCTCGCGGGTGACCAGCGCCTCGACCATGTCGGGAAGGTTGCGGTCGAGCCAGTCCTTGAGGAGTGGCTTCAGCATCTCGCGGACCGCGGCGCCCAGGGCGGAATCGTCGCCGGGGACGATGTCGGGCCCGCGTTCGCGAAGGCTCGCGAGTGCGGCGAGGGACTGGCGGCTGGCGATGGCGGCGTCGTCGGAGACGAGGCCCTCCCCTTCGCGGACCGGATCCTGGAGCTCGAGCACGTCGTCCTCCTCGGCGGGCGATTCCAGCCTCGGCGCCTCGGCCGGACGCGAGCCGCGGGCGGGACGCGCCGCCGGGCGGCCATCCTCTGCGATCACCCTTTTGATGGAGGCGAGTATGTCCTCCATCGACGGTTCCTGATTAATATCCCCCATGAAGAAGGGCTTATCGCTCATTCCGTCGGCGGTGTCACGGGGGAGATTGTCGGCCCCGCGACGGTCCGGGTGGAGACCGCCTGCGGGGTGGGTCCGTCGCTCCAGTCCGAATTGCGCTTGCGGGAGCGGTTGTAGTGGACGAGCGGGTCGTAGAGCGCTCCGCCGTCGAGGTTGATGTCCTCCGCCTCCGCCTTGCCCATCGCGTTGAGAAGGGCGAAGCCCGCGACATAGGCGTCGCGGCGCGCCGTGACGAGCAGGACCTGGCTGTTCAGAAGCTCCTGCTCGGCGTTGAGGACGTCGAGGACGTTGCGGGTTCCGACCGTCTGCTCGGCGCGGGTGCCCTCGAGCGCGAGCGTATTGGCGTTGACCGCGATCTGGTTCGACTCGATCGCCTCGACCGCCGCCTGGTAGCTCGAGAAAGCGGCGCGGGTGCTCGCGACGACGAGCCGCTCGACCTCGACTCCCTGTTCGAGCAGCTGGCTCTGGAACGCCTGCGACTGACGGACCCGGGCTCCGACGAGGCCGCCCTGGTAGATCGGGATACGGGCCTGGACGCCCACTGTGCCCTGCACGACAGTCTCCGGCGCTCCCGGGGCGAACTGCCTGCCCGCGGTGCCCAGATAATTGGCCGCGTCGGTGCCGCCGATCGCCGAGACGGTCGGAAGCCGGTCGGCGCGGGCGACCGACACGTCGCGTCCCGCAGCCCGGGCCTGGGCCGCGATTGCGACGAGGTCGCTGTTGTTGGCGAGCGCGATATCGACCGCCTCGTCCGGAGTCCTCGGAAGCTGCGGCAGGGCCGGCGGCGGAGTGAGCTCTTCCGGGAGCTCGCCGATGACCCGGCGGTAATTCTCCTCGCTTCCGTCGAGCCTTCCTTCCGCGGTGGCGAGCGAGCTCTGCGCCAGCGCGAGGCGCGCCTCCGACTGGGCGACGTCGGTGCGGGTGAGGTCGCCGACCTCGAACCGGTCCCGGCTCGCCTGCAGATTGGTCTGGAGGACCCGGACCTGGTTCTGGTTGAGGGTGACGATCGAGCGGTCGCGGATCACGTCCATATAGGCGCCGACCGCCTCGGTGAAGATGTCGCCCTCGGTCGCCTTGAGGCTGGCCCGGCCGGCCAGCACCCGGTCGTCCGCGGCGCGGATCGAGTTGCGGACCCGGCCGCCGTTGAACAGGGGATAGCTGACGTCGACTCCGGCGCTGATGTTGCGCCCGCCGCCGCCGCCGGTCTGGAAGAGGTCCTGGTTGATCCCGGCGGTTCCGGAAAGCTGGGGGCGGCCGGCCGCCCGGGCGACGGCCACTCCCTCGTCCAGCGAGCGGAGCTGGGCGCGCTGCGACATGATCGTGGGGTTGCCGGCATAGGTCTTGACCAGAGCGCCGGTCAAAGTCTCGGCGGCATCAGCCATCGCCCCCGTCAATAGCGCCGCCGCCCCCACGGCGGTCATCCACCCTCCCCGCATCTTACCAGACTCCACTGTCAAAACTTGAATGCCCGCGGCTTAGCGAATCCCGGAAGAATAGCCGCCGCCGCGTCGGCAAAGGCCGCCATTCCATATCCTTCGCCCGCCCGGCGGCCGATGGCAAGCCGGGTGACTCCGTTTTCGAGCAGCCCCGTGGCCAGTCGTCCGCCGTCGGCGAGCTGGGCGACGAGCGCGTCCGGAACGCACTCGACGGCGCCGTCGATGAGGATGAGATCGAAGGGCGCACCGTCGGGGCAGCCGTTCGCGAGCGGGCCTTCGACGAGCCTGACCCCGCTTCCCGCGAGATTGGCCCGGGCCTCGGCGGCGAGCTCGGGATCCTCTTCGAGCGCGGTCACCGGGCCCGCGAGCCGAGCCATGAGCGCCGCGGCGTAGCCGGTCGCCGCGGCCACGACGAGAACGCGCTCGCCCGGCTTGGGGGCCGCCTCGGTGAGGAGCCGGCCGAGCGCCATCGGGCTGTTGAAGTCGCGGCCCGGCTTGAGCGGGACCAGCGCATCGGCATAGGCCAGCGAGGCCCGGGCCGCGGGAACGAACCGCTCTCGCGGCACCTCGCCCATCGCCGCCAGGACACGCGGGTCGCTGGTGCCCGTCGTGCGGAGCTGGCTGGCGATCATCGCCCGCCGCATATGTTCGAAAGCATGCTCGGTCATATCCGCCCGTCTCTTCGCACAACTGTCTTACTGATGCAATACACCTTGGACTCACAGCGGCTTTTATCGGCAAGGCCCCCTCAGGCCAAGCGGTTAGTCCGGAATGCCGGCAATCCAGCAAGAGGCGTGCCAGCGGGCCCGAAGAGGCCGGGATCTCCTTCGAGTCGCGATCGCGTCCGAATGCGGACAGGGGCGTCCGCGCGCGGACATCGGCGAGGTGGCGGCAAAAGGTGGTTGACTTGGCGGGCCGGGGTGGAACATGTGCGGACCGGCGGCCCGATGGCGGAGTGGTTACGCAGAGGACTGCAAATCCTTGCACGCCGGTTCGATTCCGGCTCGGGCCTCCATCCATCCTTAGTGGCATTGAAACCACAACCTTATCTTGATTTTTTATACGCGAATTAGAGGGTTGGAATCTCTCTTCCTTCCTTGTAAACCCGCCGATGAAACAACGAAAAGCAGGGAGCTAGTCCTTTGTCCAATCATGTGAAGCCCGCCCGGTGGGTCCGTCCCGAATTCAAGAAGCTCGACGCCGGCTCGGCCGAAGCCACTGCCTCCGGCATCGACGACGGCGGACCCGTCGGCAGCGCGCGCTCCTAAGCGCGTCGTTTCAGCAAACGAAATCGAAGACGTCCGCCTTTAGGCGGACGTCTTTTTCGTGCGTCTTCCGTTCGCGGGTCTGAACCTTGTCCGCTATCGCAGGTGCCTGGAGCTTCGGCGGGGAGGCTCGAGCCGCAGCTTTTTGCAGCCATCTCCTGGACGGCCAGTCGGCCTTCGGGCCCCATGGCCGCGATTCCGCCGATCATCGCGACTATTCCGCCGGGCGTTGCCTCTACCGGCTCCTGCCTGAGGACGAGCATGATCGCCAGCCGCTGGCCAGCGACGACGGCCGCTTCCTGCTGGTGGCCGATATCCGGATCGACAATCGCGACGAGCTCGTCTCCGATCTGTCGATAGGGACTTCGGCCGGCTCCCGGCTCAGCGACTCGGACTTGCTCCTTCGCGGCTTCCTCGCCTGGGGGCGCGGCGTGCTGGGCAGGATGATCGGCGACTTCGCGTTCGCGCTGTGGGACGGCCGGGAGCGGACGTTGCTGCTCGCCCGCGACACCGCCGGCGAGCGACCGCTCCATTACCGCCGGGGCGCGGGCTTCTTCGCTTATGCTTCCATGCCCCTGCCCCTCGCCCGGATCCCCGGCGAGCGATTCGACGTCGACGAGGCGCGAATCGCCGCCTTCGTCGCCGACCTTTTCCCTGGAGGCGCGCAAAGCTTCCTGGCCGACGTCGAGGTGCTCCAGCCCGGCCGTTGCGCTCTGGTCACGAGCGGCGGGATCGAAGTGCAGCGCTATTGGGAGCCGAGCCGGCGGCCGCTCCATTTCGCCCGGCGGGAGGAATATGGCGAGGCGCTCCGCGAGCAGCTGGACTCCGCCGTCGTCCGCCGGCTCCGGCGGGCCGGCGGACGTGCCGGATCCCAGCTGAGCTCCGGCCTTGACAGCAGCTCAGTGACGACTTCGGCCGCACCGGCCCTTGCCTCGAGAGGCGAGCGCCTGCTCGCCTTCACCTCGGCCCCGCGCGAGGGGTTCGACGGACCGGTCGTCGCCGGCCGGATCGGCGACGAATCGGCGATCGCCGCGGCGACGGCGAGGCTCCACTCCAATATCGACCACCATGTCGTGAGGCCGTCGGGCATTTCCGCATTCGAATTTCTGGAAGCCGGCCATCGCCTCTCGGGCCAGCCGGTCGGGCATGTCGGAAACAACGTCTGGTGGCAGAGCATCAACCGCCGCGCCGCCCAGGCAGGCGTCACCGTGATGCTGACCGGTGAATCGGGCAATTTCACGATCAGCGCGGGGCTCGCGGTCGACACTCTGGGAGACCTCAGCCGGTCCGGCGAATGGCGACTCTGGTGGCGGGAAGCGAACGCCCTGAAGCGCCGGGGGGACTATTCCTGGCCGCAGATGCTGAACGCCTCCTTCGGGTCGCTCGTGCCCGAGAACCTTTACGCCCGGCTGCGCGGACGACGCCAGAAGCTTCCCCCCTTCCTGGCCGCCGGCTGGCGCGATCCGATGAATCGCCGGCTCGAAAGCGAGGCCTGGGACGTCAGGCCGCCCCGCGGGGCCGGGGAGCGCCGATGGAAGATGCTCCGGATGGCCGATCCGGGCAATTTCCGGAAGCGAAGCCTGGCCGAATGGGGCGTCGAGGAGCGCGATCCGACCAACGACCGGAGGCTGGTCGAATTCTGCTTCTCGCTTCCGCCCGAAGCGCTGCTCGACGGCGGAGTGCGTCGACCGGCGCTTCGGCGCGCGCTTGCGGGCCGGGTCCCGGAAGCGGTGCTCGACCAGCGGCTTCGAGGCCAGCAGATGCCCGATTGGTACGAGCAGATCGAGGCCAGGCAGGTTCAGGCCTTCGCCGGGGCCCTGGCCGAATCGGGCCTCGCCGGAACCGTGATCGATCTCGATGCGGTGGACGAGGTGGCCCGGAACTGGCCGACGTCCGGATGGGGCGACAGGCCGATCGTCTATCTCTACCGGATGCACCTTCTTCGAACGCTCGCCGCCGCGAGCTTCGTCAGCTCGGTGAGGAGTGGCCGCGTTTGACTGATCCCGCCCATCGTTACCGACTGTTCGGGCTCTCGGTTCAATCGGAAATCCCGCTGCCGGAGCTGGTCGCGGATCCGGACGGCGGAGCGCCGGACGTCCGGATCGCTCTGGGCCCGATCGCGAGCTTTCCGGAGGCGGAAGCCGGGCTCCACATCGACGGCGAGGAGGCGCTGCTCGTCATCCCGCCGGCCGGCCGCTTCCTTACCCGCGCCGGACTCGAGATGCTGATCGAGCCGGCCGAAGGGGTCTCGTCCCGCAACCTGCGCCTCTATCTTCTGGGCTCCGCGTTCGGCGCGATCCTTCACCAGCGCGGGCTTTTGCCTCTTCACGCCAACGCGGTGATCGTCGAGGGCCGGGCCATCGGCTTCATGGGTCATCCCGGGGCCGGCAAGTCGACCCTCGCCGCCTGGTTCCACGATCGCGGCTTCGACGTCCTTGCCGACGACGTATGCGTCGTCACCGCCGGGCCGGACGGCAACCCCCTCGCCCATCCCGGCATTCCGCGCCTTCGGCTCTGGCGCGAAGCCCTCGAAGCGGGAGGACGGGACGCTTCGGCCTATGAGCGCTCCTTCGACGACATGGACAAATATACCGTCCCCACCGATCTCGAGCGGACTCTTCCGGCGGTTCCGCTCAGCCACCTCTATCTGCTGGAAAAAGCGGTGGACGAGCCCTCGATCGAGCGGCTCGAAGGGTCCGCCGCGGTGGAAGCGATGATCGCCAACACCTATCGCGGCGCCTATGTCCGGCCGATGGGTCGGACCCGCCAGCATCTGCTCGCCTGCGCCCAGCTCGCCCGGACGGTGCCCGTGTTCCGGGCCCGGCGGCGCTGGGGGTTCGGAAGCTTCGACGTGGAAGGCGCGGCGCTGGAAGCGCATGCGCGCAAGCTGATCCTCGAGGGCTAGAACATCATGGCGTCGGATTGGGTCGCCCCGTCATTGCGAGCGGAGCGAAGCAATCCAGTGAGGCCTCGGAGAGGCCGGCTGGATTGCTTCGTCGCTGCACTCCTCGCAATGACGATCCGGAGCCGATGACGCCCTAGCGAACCGGCGGAAGGCTCGAGAAGGGCACGGTGCGGACCGCGATGCCATGAAGCATCCAGCCCTGGTTCCACTGGTAGAGCAGGTCGAACTGCACCGCCTGGGGGCGCAGCCTGAACGCGCCTCGGAGCCGAAGCATCCCGCTTTCCAGCGCGGGCGGGAATTCGTAGACCGGCTCGACCGACAAGGTGTCGATGAGGTTGACCCTCTGCTCACGAATGCTCGCGAAGATTCGGGACAGCGCCGGAGCGCCGTTGCTCGCCTGGAAGTCCGGCGAGCCGAGGCTTCGGAGCACGTTGTAATTGCCGGTCTTGTTGGCGTGATCGACCGCCGCGATCGTGCTCCAGACCAGCCGGGCGAGGCCGGACGGGTCGGGAATGGCATTGGCCGCCGCCGCGGGCCTCTGCGCCTGTGCCGGCGCCGATGCCATCGGGACAGTCAGGGCAAGGGCCGCCAACAGCAAACGGGCCGGGGCGAAACGCCCCGGCCCGCTCGTTCGACCCAAATCGGGCCTGCTTACCACGCGGTCGAGAAGCCGGCGCGGGCGCCGATCTCTCCGCTGTCGAAGCCCAGTCCGACGCCCGCCGAGAAGGAGGCGTTGGTGCCGACCCGAGCGGCGAAGGACGCCGTGCCCGCGAGGCGGTTCTGGTAGTAGCCGATACCGCCCGCGACACCCATGGTGGTGCCGGCCGGGAGGTGCGGAGTCTCCATCGACAGCGCCATTGCGACGCCCTCATTGGCCTTGCGGATGTCGCGACGATTGACCTCGTTGAGATCGAACAAGGTGGTCACGTTGCCCTG